>PKED01000052.1 GCA_002863155.1 Sphingomonadaceae bacterium
GGGCCGCAGCGGATCGCGATCGACGTGAAGGGGGCAGCGCCCGGCGGACAGGCGGATGTCGACGGTCCGGTGGTGCGGGTGCGCCAGGGGATTCAGGAAGACGGCGCCCGGATCGTGCTCGATCTCGCCCGGCCCGCAATCGTGAGCGAAGGGCGGTTCGGCGCCGACGGTACCACGCTGACGCTGGCGCTGCGCACCGTCGACGATGCCCGCTTCGCGCGGGCGGCGGCCGAGGGCAAGCTGCGCTACCTGCCGCCGTTCAGCTATGGCCGCGGCGCCGTGCCGGCCGCCTACAGCGTATCGGTCCCCGTACCGGCGGCGAGCCGCAAGCTGGCGCTGCCGCGCATCGACGGCGACGACGACAGCCGCCCGCTGGTGGTGATCGACGCAGGCCATGGCGGCATCGATCCCGGCGCGATCTCGCCGGGATCGGGTCTGCGCGAAAAGGACGTGACGCTGCGCATCGCCAGGGCGATCCGCGAAGCGTTGCTCGCCTCCGGCCGGGTCCGCGTCGCGCTGACCCGCGAGGATGACCGGTTTCTGGTGTTGCAGGAACGCTATGGCGTTGCCCGCAAGCTGAAGGCGGACCTGTTCATCTCGATCCACTGCGACAGTGTCGGCGCCCCCGATGGCTCGGGCGGCGCGAGCGGCGCGACCGTCTATACCTTGTCCGAAGTCGCGTCCGACAAGGAAGCGGCCCGGCTGGCGGCGCGCGAGAACAAGGCCGACATCATTCAGGGGGTGAACCTGGCCGGGGCGTCGCCCGACATCTCGTCGCTGCTGATCGACCTCACCCAGCGCGAGACGATGAACAATTCGGCAAGCTTTGCGCAGCTGCTGGGGCGCGAGGCGAAGGAGCGTGTGCCGATCAAGCCCAACTTCCACCGCATGGCGTCGCTGGTCGTGCTGAAGGCGCCCGACATGCCCTCGATCCTGTTCGAAACGGGCTATATCTCCAATCCGCGTGACGCCGCCTTCATCGATTCGCGCGAGGGGCGCGCGGCGATTGCCGAAAGCGTCCGCCGCGCCGTCGACATCCATTTCGCTCGCCGGCTCGCGTCGAACTGAGCCGCTCGGCAAGGTCATCGCGGCGCGGCGTGCGCTGACCGGCTCGGTGGCCGGGAGCCGGCAACGGCCTGGCGCATCGCCGATCAGCGCACTGGCGCGGGCCGCCATTTTTGCTACAGCCTCGCCGCATGCCCGCCGCTAACTCCACCACCCAATTCCGTCTGTTCCGGAACGGCGCCCCGGCGCGCGGACGTTTCCAGTGGCTCTGGGCGCGCTGGTGGGGCAAGCTGCTGGTCGCGCTCGCGGTGCTGATCCCGATCGGCTATGCGCTGCTCTGGCTGCTGATCCTGCGCGACCTGCCCTCGGTCGACAAGCTGCGCACCTATGAACCGCCGCTGCCCAGCAATGTCCGTTCGATCGACGGCACGCCGATCCACAGCTATGCGCGCGACCGCCGCATCGAGCTCAGCTATGCCGAATATCCGCCGCTGCTCGTGCGCGCGTTCCTTGCTGCCGAGGACAAGAGCTTTTTCGAGCATGGCGGCGTCGATTATCCAGGCGTGGCGGGCGCGATCGTCGACTATGTCAGCAAGGTCGGCACCGGCAAACGCGCCAAGGGCGGGTCGACCATCACCCAGCAGGTCGCCAAGAACCTGCTGGTCGGCAACGAATATTCGCCGACCCGCAAGCTGCGCGAGGCGATCCTTGCGTACCGGATCGAGGATGCGCTGACCAAGCAGCAGATCCTCGAACTCTATCTCAACCAGATCCCGCTCGGCCGGAACGCCTTCGGTGTGGCGGCGGCGAGCCGGGCCTATTTCGACAAGGAGCTCGACGAGCTGACGCTGGGGCAGTCCGCCTATCTCGCCATCCTGCCCAAGGGGCCCGCGCTGTTCGATCCGTTCCGCAATACCGAGCGTGCGCTCGGCCGGCGCAACTATGTGCTGCGCGAAATGCTCGAAAACGGGTTCATCAACGAAGCGCAATTTGCGAGCGCCAACGCCGAGCCGATCGGTGCGGTGCGGCGCCAGACGCCGCGCTTCGAACGCGTCGGCGGCTATTTCGTCGAGGAAGTCCGCCGTCAGCTGATCGACAAGTTCGGCGAAAGCGAGCGCGACGGGCCGTACAGCGTCTATTCGGGCGGGTTGTGGGTGCGCACCTCGTACGATCCCAGGCTCCAGCGCTATGCCCAGCAGGCGCTGCGGGAAGGGTTGATCCGCTATGATCGCGGGCGTGGCTGGGACGGTCCGCTCCGCCATGTCGATCTCGCGCCGGGGACGGTGGCGGCGGAATCGCGCGGCTGGCTGCAGCCGCTGCTCGATACCAATATCGGTCTCGATTATCAGGACTGGCGCGCCGCGATCGTTATCGCGGTCGATGCGGGCGGGGCGCAGATCGGCTTTGCCGACGGCAAGACGGGCACGATGCCGCGATCGGCGGCGCAGATGCCCCTGCGCGGCAAGGGCGGGACGGCCTTTGCGGCCCTGAAGGCGGGAGACATCATCGCGGTCGCGCCCGAAGGCAATGGCTTCGGCCTGCGCGCGGTGCCGCGCGTTTCGGGCGGGATGGTGGTGCAGGAACCCGCGACCGGCCGCGTGCTGGCGATGCAGGGCGGTTTCGATTCGCGGCTCAATTCCTTCAACCGGGCGACCCAGGCGCTGCGCCAGCCGGGCTCGACCATCAAGCCGATCGTCTATGCCAGCGCGCTTGAAAACGGGATGACGCCCGCCTCGATCATCATCGATGGCCCGTTCTGCGTCGATCAGGGCGCGCGGCTGGGGCAAAAATGCTTCCGCAATTTCGGCGGCAGCCAGGGATCGGGACCGCACACGATGCGCTGGGGCATCGAACAGTCGCGCAATCTGATGACGGTGCGCACCGCCAGCCAGATCGGCATGGAGCGGGTGGTCGACACGATCAACCGGATGGGGATCGGCAAATATCCGCCCTATCTCTCGATCGCGCTCGGTGCCGGCGAGACGACCGTCCAGCGCATGGTCAACGCGTTTGCGATCCTGGAAAATCAGGGGCGCGGCGCGCCGTCGACGCTGATCGATTATGTCCAGGACCGGCACGGCAAGGTCGTCTGGCCCGAAAACTGGCGCCCGTGCGCGCGCTGCAACGCGCCCGACTGGAACGGCCGGGCGATGCCGCGGCCGATCGTTCGCCAGCGGCAGGTGATCGACGCCGTCACCGCGTTCCAGATGGTCCACATCACCGAAGGCGTCATCCAGCGCGGCACCGCGACCGTGCTGCGCGATCTCGGCCGCCCGATCTTCGGCAAGACCGGCACGTCGACCGGGCCGACCGACGTCTGGTTCATCGGCGGAACGCCGCAGATCGTGGCGGGGCTCTATATCGGCTATGACAATCCGCGCAGCCTGGGCGGATATGCGCAGGGCGGCACGCTCGCCGCGCCGATCTTCAAGGCGTTCGCCAAGGATGCGTATCAGGGGCTGGAAGTGATGCCGTTCCGCGCCCCGCGCGGCGTGCGCTTCGCGCGTATCGACCGGGCCTCCGGACGTCCGGTTTTCGGCGCCTGGCCGGGTGACGATCCGAAGGCGGCGGTGATCTGGGAAGCGTTCAAGCCCGAGAGCGAACCGCGCCGCGCGGTCGCGCGATCGGTGGCGCCCGAAGCCGTCGTCAAGCCGCGCGAAGCCCGCCCCGTCGAAGGGCGCGAGCGGCAGAGCGACAGCGATTTCTTGCAAAGGCAGGGCGGAATCTACTAGCGCCTGTGGCAACGGCATATCAGTTCGTCGCCGAACGGGGGCTTGCACCGATCACGCAAGTCCCGCCCGGCGACCGCGAAAAAGGTTGAAGTCCCATGCGCGCCGAGGCGCAGGCCCATATCGACAGCATCAACGAATCGCTCGCGCTCGTTCGCCGGTTCCTCGACTGGGATCGCGCTTTGCGGCGCCTCGACGAGCTGAATGCCCGGGTCGAGGATCCGACTCTGTGGAACGACGCCAAGGCCGCGCAGGCCGTGATGCGCGAACGCCGCCGCCTGGACGAAGCGATCGCCGCGACGCGCGCCATCGAGCGCGAGCTGAACGACACCGCCGAACTGATCGAGCTTGCCGAGGCCGAGGGCGACGCCGCGATGGCCGACGAAGGCGTGGCTGATCTGGCGAGCCTTGCCGCGCGCGCCAATGACGACAAGGTCAAGGCACTGCTGGCAGGCGAAGCCGACGGCAACGACACCTATATCGAGGTGAATGCCGGCGCGGGCGGCACCGAGAGCCAGGACTGGGCGGGCATGCTCAGCCGCATGTACACCCGCTGGGCGGAACGGCGCGGGCTGAAGGTCGAACTGATCGACCAGCATTCGGGCGAGCAGGCGGGCATCAAGTCGGCGACGCTGCTGCTGAAGGGCGAAAACGCCTATGGCTATGCCAAGACCGAAAGCGGCGTGCACCGGCTGGTGCGCATCAGCCCCTATGATTCGGCGGCGCGGCGGCACACGTCGTTCGCCAGCGTCTGGGTCTATCCGGTGATCGACGACAATATCGAAGTCGACATCAACGAAAGCGACCTGCGCATCGACACCTATCGCGCGAGCGGTGCGGGCGGGCAGCACATCAACACCACCGATTCGGCCGTGCGGATCACCCACCTGCCGACCGGCATCGTCGTCCAGTGCCAGAACCAGCGCAGCCAGCACAAGAACAAGGCGGAGGCCTATAACCAGTTGCGCGCGCGGCTGTACGAGCGCGAGCTGTCGATCCGCGAGGCGGCCGCCAATGCCGAGAATGCGGCCAAGACCGATATCGGCTGGGGCCACCAGATCCGGTCCTATGTGCTGCAACCCTATCAGCTGGTGAAGGACCTGCGCACCGGGGTGACCTCGACTGCGCCGGGCGATGTGCTCGATGGCGCGCTCGATCCGTTCATGGCCGCCGCCCTGTCGCAGCGCGTCACCGGTGAGAAGGTCGATGTGGAGGATGTCGATTAGGGCGCGGCTGATCCTGATCGCCGGGCTCGGCCTGCTCGGCGCGTGCGACCGCGGCGCGACGCAGCCGGTCGGGCCGTTTCCGGTGCCCGACCGCCCGGTGGCGAAGATCGTCTCGTCGCGCTGGTCGAACGAGGAATCGCGCGACCGCAGGAACGAAGCCGGCGAGGTGATGGACAAGGCGCGGATCGTGCCCGGCATGACCGTCGCCGATATCGGCGCGGGCGAGGGATATTACACGATCCGCCTTGCCCAGCGCGTCGGACCGGAAGGGCGCGTGCTGGCCGAGGATATCTTTCCCGCCGTCCGCGATGCGCTTGCCGAACGGGTGTCGCGCGAGCGGTTGCAGAGCGTGTCGGTGCGTCTGGGCGAGCCTGCCGATCCCAAGCTGCCCGAAAACAGCTTCGACCGCGTGTTCATGGTCCATATGTATCACGAGATCGAGCAGCCCTATGAATTCCTCTGGCGGATGCGGCCCGCGCTGAAGAAGGACGGGCTGGTGATCGTGGTCGATGCCGATCGGCCGACGCGCAATCACGGCACGCCGCCCGCGCTTTTGAAATGCGAATTCGCAGCCGTTGGCTATCAGCTCTATGCGACCGACGACATGCCCTCGGCAGGCGGGTATCTCGCCGCGTTCAAGGCCGTCGGCCCGCGTCCCGACCCTTCGACGATCAAGGGCTGCCGGCTGAAGTGACAATGCTTGGCCGCACCGCGCCGACGCGCTAGCATCCCGCCATGCAAGCCTATCACGACCTGATGCAGCGCATCCTCGACGACGGGGTCGAGACGGCCGACCGCACCGGCGTCGGCACGTTGTCGGTGTTCGGCCACCAGATGCGTTTCCGGCTCGGCGACGGCTTCCCGCTCGTGACCACCAAGAAGCTGCACCTGCGATCGATCATCATCGAGCTGCTGTGGTTCCTGCGCGGCGACACCAATGTCCGCTGGCTGCAGGACAGGAAGGTCAGCATCTGGGACGAATGGGCCGATGACGCGGGCGATCTGGGGCCCGTCTACGGCAAGCAGTGGCGCGACTGGGTGACGCCGGACGGCGGCCATGTCGACCAGATCGCCGAGCTGATCCGCCAGATCCGCGAGACTCCGGCGTCGCGGCGCCAGATCGTGTCGGCATGGAACCCGGCGGACCTGCCGCGCATGGCGCTCGCCCCGTGCCACTGTCTGTTCCAGACGCATGTCGCGAACGGCAGGCTGTCGCTCCAGCTGTACCAGCGATCGGCCGATGTGTTTCTGGGCGTCCCGTTCAACATCGCCAGCTATGCGCTGCTGACCCACATCCTTGCCGATCAGTGCGGGCTTGAGGCCGGCGACTTCATCTGGACCGGCGGCGATTGCCATCTGTACCAGAACCATCTGGAGCAGGCGCGGCTGCAGCTGACGCGCACGCCGGGGCCGCTGCCGCGGCTCGAAATCCTGCGTCGGCCCGATGCGATCGACGGCTATGATTATGAGGATTTCGCGATCCACGATTATGTCGCCGATCCGCACATCAAGGCGCCGGTGGCGGTTTGATCACTTTCTTCCTCGCCCGCGCCGACAATGGCGTGATCGGCGCCGACGGGAAAATCCCCTGGCACCTGCCCGCCGACCTGAAGCGGTTCAAGGCAATGACGATGGGTCGGGCGATGATCATGGGCCGCAAGACGTTCGAGAGCTTTCCGGCGCCACTGCCGGGAAGACGCCATATCGTGCTGACTCGCCGTCCGGATTGGCGGGCGGCAGGTGCGGAGGCTGCGCATGATCCGGACAGCGCGCTGGCGCTTGCAGGGGCAAACGCGGCGGTGATCGGGGGCGCGGAGGTCTATGCGTTGCTGCTGTCCCATGCCGAGCGGATCGAATTGACCGAAGTGCATCTGTCGCCGCCGGGAGATGCGGTGGTACCCCCCTTCACCGGCTGGCGCGAGACGGCGCGCACCGACTTTCCCGCAGAAGGGGCGCGCCCGGCCTATAGCTTCGTGACGCTAGCCCGCTTATAGCGCTTCGCATGGAGCGCCTTGACGGGGGTGCCGATGTGCCTGCGCGCTTACGCGGCGGCATCGTGGCGCTGGGCAATTTCGACGGTTTTCACCTGGGCCATCAGGCAGTCGTCGGGCGCGCGCGCGAACGGGCCCGTGCCGAGGGGCGGCCGCTGCTGGTCGCGACCTTCGATCCGCATCCGGTGCGTTTCTTCAAGCCCGACGCCGCACCGTTTCGCCTGACGACGCTCGATCAGCGCGCGCGGCTGTTTGCCGAAGCGGGCGCCGATGCGATGGTTGTGTTCGGCTTCGACGCGGCGCTTGCCGGGCTGACGGCGGAGGACTTCGTCGCGGAGCGGCTGGTCGGGTTGCTCGGCGTGGCGGGTGTGGTGACCGGCGACGACTTCACCTTCGGCAAGGCGCGGGGCGGCAATGTCGCGGTGCTGGCCGCGCTGGGCGAGCATCACGGCTTCAGCGTCGATACCGTCGGCGCGGTCGCGGCAGGCGGCGAGCCGGTTTCGTCGAGCCGCATCCGCGACCTTTTGAAAGCCGGCGATCCGGGTGGCGCGGCGGCCCTCCTCACGCGGCCCTTCGCGATCGAGGGCGTGGTGCAGCACGGCGACAAGCTCGGCCGCACGATTGGGTACCCCACCGCCAACGTCGCGATGGGCAGCTATCTGCGCCCTGCTTACGGTATCTATGCGGTGCGGGTGCGGCTCGACGATGGGCGCGTGGTGAACGGGGCCGCCAATCTCGGCATCCGCCCGAGCTTCGACCCGCCCAAGGAACTGCTCGAAGCCTATCTGTTCGACTTTGCCGAGGATCTGTACGGTCGCGTCATCGATGTCGCGCTGATCGCCTATCTGCGGCCCGAGGCGAAGTTCGACAGTCTCGACGCGCTGACCGCGCAGATGGACGCCGATTGCACGAAGGCGCGCGAAATCCTAAGCGCTGCGGTCTGATGACCGACACCACAGCCGAAAAGCGCGACTGGCGCGACACCGTCTTCCTGCCGAAGACCGATTTCCCGATGAAGGCGGGCCTGCCGCAGAAGGAGCCGGGCATTCTGGCGAAATGGCTCGAAAATGGCCTGTACGACCGGCTGCGCGACGCGCGGCGCGGGCGGGAGAAGTTCATTTTCCACGACGGCCCGCCCTATGCCAATGGCGACATGCATATCGGCCATGCGCTGAACCATATCCTGAAGGATATGGTGTGCCGCACCCAGAACCTGCTCGGCAAAGACGCGCCATACGTGCCCGGCTGGGACTGCCATGGTCTGCCGATCGAATGGAAGGTCGAGGAGGAATATCGCAAGAAAAAGAAGAACAAGGACGAGGTTGACCCGGTCGAGTTCCGCGCGGAATGCCGCGCCTATGCGCAGAAATGGGTCGACATCCAGCGCGAGCAGCTGAAGCGGCTCGGCATCATGGCCGATTGGGATCACCCCTATCTGACGATGGATTTCCAGGCCGAAGCGACGATCGTTTCGGAGCTGATGAAGTTCGCGGAGTCGGGCCAGCTCTATCGCGGCGCGAAACCGGTAATGTGGTCGCCGGTCGAAAAGACCGCGCTGGCGGAAGCCGAGATCGAATATGAGGACATCACCTCGACCCAGATCGACGTGGCGTTCGAGATTGTCGAGGCGCCGAACGCGCCCGAACTGGTCGGCGCGCACGCGGTGATCTGGACGACGACGCCGTGGACGATCCCGGTGAACCAAGCCTTGGCCTATGGGGAGGGGGTGGAGTATGTCGTTGTTCAGTTTCACATCGCAGTCGCAGGAAAATCTAATCCAGGTCTGGACACTCTGGCGGGGTGGAATTCGCCCAAATTAGAAGCCGTAAGAAGCAAGCGCATCGTGCTTGCGAAGAAACTTATCCCGGAGTTTGAGCGGCGACTATTCACTTGGTCGCGCCCCGACATTCCGGGCGAAGGCCGGTATCCGTCTATTCATGCGCATATCGTGGCCGAATTCACAGGATCTGACCTCGCCGGTGCCAAGGCGCTGCACCCCATGGCCAAATTCTTCAAGCCCCTCCCCTTCAGGGGAGGGGTTGGGGGTGGGGCTTCTCCGTCGGGCGACGCGCTTGCGGATACGCCCCACCCCAACCCCTCCCCTGAAGGGGAGGGGCTGAATATCGATGTGAACTCCCCCCTCGCCGAATTCTTCCTGCGCCCACGCCCCTTCCTCCCCGGCGATTTCGTCACCACCGATGCGGGCACCGGCCTTGTCCACATGGCGCCCGACCATGGCGAGGACGATTTCGATCTGTGCAAGGCGCACGGCATCGATCCGGTCTTCGCGGTTGAGGCGGATGGGCGGTATCGCGGCGACTGGGCGTGGCTGGGCGGGCAGGGGAGCGTCATCAACAAGAAGTTCGTCGCTGCCGATGGCCCGATCTGTGCGGACCTGCGCGCGGCGGGCGCCCTACTCGCGGCGTCGGACGATTTCCAGCACAGCTATCCGCACAGCTGGCGGTCGAAGCAGAAGGTGATCTTCCGCTGCACGCCGCAGTGGTTCGTGCCGATGGACCGCGATCTGGGTGGTGACCATCCGGCGGGTGCTCCCGGGGCGGGGGCCCGTTCCCCCTCCGACCGCTTCGCGGCCACCTCCCCCAGTGGGGGAGGATCTATGCCCGTAAATCCTCCCCCTCTGGGGGAGGTGTCAGCCGGAACGGCTGACGGAGGGGGCGAGGACACACTCCGCACCCGCGCGCTCGCCGGCATCGCCGCCACGCGCTTCATCCCCGAAAAGGGCCGCAACCGGCTGGGGTCGATGGTCGAGGGGCGGCCCGACTGGGTGCTGTCGCGCCAGCGCGCCTGGGGGGTGCCGATCACGCTGTTCGTCGATCGCAAGACCGGCAAATATCTGTGCGACCCGGCGGTCAACGCGCGGATCATCGCCGCGGTGCGCGAAGGCGGCGTCGATGCCTGGTCGGAGGCGCGCGCGCAGGAATATCTTGGTCCCGCCTATGCCGCCGAGGATTATGAGCGCGTCACCGACATTCTCGACGTGTGGTTCGACAGCGGCTGCACGCATGCGTTCGTGCTCGAATCGGGGCGCTGGCCCGATCTGCAATGGCCCGCCGACCTCTATCTCGAAGGCAGCGACCAGCATCGCGGCTGGTTCCAGTCGTCGCTGTTAGAGTCGTGCGGCACGCGCGGTCGCGCGCCGTACAAGACGGTGCTGACCCACGGCTTTACGATGGATGCGAAGGGCATGAAAATGTCCAAGTCGCTCGGCAACACCGTCAATCCGCTCGACCTCATGCGCGATTACGGCGCCGACATCCTGCGGCTCTGGGCGCTGTCGGTCGATTTCACCGAGGATCACCGCATTGGCGACGAGATCCTGAAAGGTGTCGCCGACCAGTATCGCAAGCTGCGCAACAGCTTCCGCTATCTGCTTGGCGCGCTCGACGGGTTCGACGAGGCCGAGCGCGTGGCGGTGGCCGACATGCCCGAGCTCGAGCGCTACATGCTGCACCTGCTGGCGGAGCTCGACGCGAAGCTGCGGACGGCGGTGAATGATTTCGACTTCAACAGCTATACCCGGCTGCTGGGCGATTTCGCGAACAACGACCTGAGCGCGTTCTACTTCGATATCCGCAAGGATACGCTCTATTGCGATGTCAGTCCGGCGACGGGCGCGCAGACCGTCAAGCGGCGGGCCTATCGCACCGTGCTCGACACACTGTTCCACGCGCTGATCCGTTATGCAGCGCCGGTGCTGGTGTTCACGGCGGAAGAAGTTTGGCAGACGCGCTACCCCGACAGCGAGAGCGTGCATCTGCTTGAGTGGCCGGAAGTTGCAATGGAAAGCCATGGAGCTGGCTTTAGCAATCCCGCGCTGGTCGATTGGGCGAAAAATAACATTTGGGAACAAATCCGCAGAGTTCGTGAGGCGGTTTCAAAGGAGATCGAACCTCTGCGGCGAGACAAGGTCGTCGGCTCCAGTTTGGAGGCGAAAGTAAGTATGCCATTTGGCAGCATTGGTCTGACGGCAGACGATTGGGCCGAGTTGCTCATCGTATCGGAAGTTGTCGATGGCGAAGCGTATGTTACCAGAACAGACCACCACAAATGCGGCCGCTGCTGGCGGCTGCTGCCCGAAGTGACCGAGGACGGCGCGCTGTGCGGTCGTTGCAGCGAGGTGGTGGCATGAAGCTGCCCGCGATCGGCCTAGCGACGGGGGCGGCGGCGTTCGCGCTCGACCAGTTGCTGAAATGGCTCGTCACCGGGCCGATGCAGCTCAACAGCCTTGGCGTGCCGCCGGTCGATCTGCTGCCGATCTTCCGCGTCCGCTTCGTCGCCAATGACGGGGTTTCGCTCGGCTTGCTGCGCGCCGGGACCGACGAAGCGCGCTGGGCGCTGGTGGCGCTGACCGGGATCATCGCGGTGGGCGTGCTGGTGTGGATGTGGCGCGAGCCCAAGCGCGGCGACCAGGCGGCGCTCGGCCTCGTCCTCGGCGGGGCGCTCGGGAATATCCTCGATCGGGTGCGGCTCGGCTATGTCGTTGACTTCGCCGATCTGCACTTTGGCGACTGGAGTCCGTTTTTGGTCTTCAATCTGGGCGACGCGGCGATTACGGTGGGCGTGCTCATCCTGCTGGCGCGCGCGCTGTTTATACGCGACAAGGCGCCTGTTCGGGCTCCCGGAGTATATGGGGCTGAGCATGGATCGGTGGAGAATGAGAATGCGTAAATTTGTGGCGGTCGCGGTTCTGGTCGGCCTGTCGACCGCGCTTGCGGGATGCGGCGGCGGCACCGGACTGAAGCGCGTAAAGCCCGACGAATATGCGGTCGCGCGCCAGGCGCCGCTGGTGATCCCGCCCGATTATGCGCTGGTCCCGCCGCGTCCCGGCGCCGCCCGTCCGCAGGAAAACAACCCGAGCACGCTCGCGCTCGAGGCGCTGTTCGGTGGCCCGGCCGCGCGCAGCATCGGCGAGCAGGCGGTGATCAACAATGCCGGCGGCGATACGATCGCGCCCGGCGTCCGCTCCGAAGTCGGCGATCCCGACACCACGGTCGTCGACAAAGGCGCGACCACCCGCGACATCGTCGCCGCCCCAGAGGGCGACGGCCAGACCGCGACGACCGCCGCGCCGAAATAAAGAAACGCAAGACCAAGCGGGATGCGTCGGCGACAGGCCGCGCACCCCGCGCACCGGGTCAGAAAGCGGCGGTCAGCGACACCACCACCGTGCCGTTGGCGATCGAGCCCGTGCCGTCCTGCCCCCGGCTGAAATTCGGCTGGAGATAGGCTGAGCCCGCCGCCGTGATATCGGTGTCGACGTACGAGATGTTGAACGTCAGCATCTTGTAGGTGACGTCGGCGCCGAGCGACCAGTCGGTGTACGACCCGGTCGGCGTCACGCTGGTGCCGTTGGGGCCGAGGCCCGGATTGCCCCAGCTGTGGCCTATATGCGCCTTCAGCGTGATCGGCGTTTTCGGGATGCCCACCGATCCGTCGCCGGTGACGTAGAGATTGTCCTCGCGGTCGCCGATCCGGCTCTGCGGCGTGTTCGACCAGTTGCCGAGCGCCAGCTGCGGCGGCGCGTAATAGGCGCTGCCGGTGATCGACGCCGGCCCGAGCGTCGTCGTGTACTTGCCATAGAATTCGACAAAATCGGTCAACGTCGCGCCGCCGGGATAATTGTACCAGGTCAGCCCGATATCGGCCGTCCCCGGCCCGAGCTTGCGCTTGTAGCCGCCGATCACGTCGAGCTCGAGATTGGGCCCGCCAAAAGTGCCCCAGCCAGCGAGGTTGGACGCGAACAGGCCGACATACAGCCCGCTTTCGTGCGACACCGTCAGCGTTCCCTGCAGCGTGGGCTTGGTATCGGACTGGGAAACGCCGCGCAGCCGGTAATCGCTCGCCAGCGTGACGCTGCCGTTGATGGTGATCGGCGGCGGCGGATCGGTTTCGTCGGCCAGTGCCGGGCTGGCGGAAACGGCGAGCACCAGCACGCCGAGAGAGGAAAGAGTGAAGCGCATCGGATACCCCCGCAAGTGAGATTACGATGTCCCCGCCTGCTTGAGCTGCCGCCAAGTCTGTCAGGGACATGTCCCCCGCGTAGCGATCCGAGCTTAAGGATAGACTGACTCGATATGTTGCAATGCACAAGGAAAATCGGTTGCGCTGCCCGATTTGGGGCACTCGCTATCGCATCAGGGCAACAGGTCAGCCCGCGGCAAAGCGCCGAAGCCCCGCGTCGAGATCGGCGATCAGGTCGTCGGGATCCTCCAGCCCGATCGACAGCCGCACCAGCGGGCCGGCAAATGCCGGCTTGGTCGCCGTGCGATAGCGGTGCGGATCAACGGGAATCGCCAGGCTTTCGAACCCGCCCCAGCTATAGCCCAGCCCGAACAGTTCAAGCCCGTCGAGCATCGCCGCGCGCGCGGCATCGCTGCCGCCGTTAAGGACAATGCCGAACAACCCCGACGCGCCCTTGAAATCGCGCACGAAATGCGCGTGTCCCGGGCAGGACGGGAGCGCGGGATGCAGCACCTGCGCCACTTCCGGCCGGGTGCTCAGCCACTGCGCGATCTTGAGCGCGCTCGCCTGATGCTGGGCAAGACGAATCGCCATGGTGCGAAGCCCGCGCGAACCGAGCCAGCAATCATCGGCGCTCGCGACCTGACCAAGCTGGAAACTCGTGTCGCGCAGCTTCGCGAAATGGCCGGGTCCGGCGGTGACGCTGCCGAGCATGACGTCCGAATGGCCGACGACATATTTGGTGCAGGCGAGGATCGACAGGTCGATGCCCTTCTCGATCGCCGGAAACAGCAGCGGCGTCGCCCAGGAATTGTCGAGCAATGTCACCAGCCCGCGCGCCTTGGCGACGCCGACGATCGCGGGCAGGTCCATCACTTCGAAGGTCAGGCTGCCCGGGCTTTCGAGCAGGATCGCCCGGGTCGATTCGCCGATCAGATCGGCGATGCCCGCGCCGATCAGCGGATCGTAAAAGCGGGTCGAGATGCCCAGCCGCTTGAGCAGCCCGGTCGCCATGCTCCGGGTCGGGTCATAGGCGGCGTCGACGATCAGCACTTCGTCGCCTGGCGAGAGCACCGACAGTAGCGCAGCCGCAATCGCGGCGACGCCCGAGCAGTAGAGGAATGTTCCTTCCGCGCCGGGTTCGAGTTCGGTCAGCGCGTCGGCAAGGCTCCACTGCGTCGGCGTGCCGCGGCGGCCGTAGAACAGGCGGTGATGCGTGTTCGCCCCCGCCGCGCGCATCTCCGCGACCGAATCATACAGGATCGTCGAGGCGCGCCAGACGGGGGTGTTGACGATCCCGCCCGTCCATTCATCCCGCCGACCGGCGGTGACGACGCGGGTCTTGTCGCCCCGCCCGGCTTTGCTCACGCGGCGCCCATTGCCTTGGGCGTGGTGCGATCGGCGCCCCATTCGGCCCAGCTGCCGTCGTACAGCGCGGCATTGTTGCCGAGCAGATGCGCCGCGAACACCAGCACCCCGGCGGTGATGCCTGACCCGCAGGTCGCGACCATCGGCTTCGCGAGATCGATCCCGGCCGCCTCGAACGCCGCCTTCAGCGCGTCGGGCGACTTCCAGGTGCCGTCATCGTTGAACAGCGTCGCATAAGGCAGGTTCTTCGACCCCGGAATGTGGCCGGCATGGGTCGCGGGGCGCGGATCGGGCTCCTCGCCGGTGAAGCGCGCGGCGCTGCGGGCATCGACGACCTGTTCGGCGCCCGAATCGACATTGGCCTTCATCTGATCGAGCGTGCGTAGACCCTTGTCGTCGGCCCAGACGGTGAAATGGCGATGGCGCAGGCTTTCCTTGCCGGTCGCGAGCGGGTGGCCTTCCGCCTTCCACTTGGCGATGCCGCCGTCGAGGATCGCGACATCGTGCGCGCCGAAGGTCCGCAGCATCCACCATGCCCGCGCCGAAGTGTGCAGCGGCGAATCGTCGTAGAGCACGATGCGGCTGCCGTCGCCGAGGCCGAGCGACTGCATCCGGCTTGCGAATTTTTCGGGGCTCGGCAGCATCGCCGGAAGCGGGCTCGACAGATCGGCGATCTCGGCCAGGTCCATGAACACCGCGCCGGGAATATGGGCGGCTTCATAATCGGCGGCGGCGTCACGCTTGTGCTCGGGCAGGAAATAGCTGGCATCGACCACGCGCAGGTCGGTCGCATCGAGTTCGTTCGCCAGCCATTCGGTCGTCACCAAAGCGTGCATTGCCATCTCCTGATCCTGTTCTGCTTCCCTAGCCGGGCCATGCGGCGCCGTCGAGGCTGTCGAGAAAGTCCGCCGCCGATTGCCGCAACGCCGCCTGCGTCGCGGGGTTCATTTTCGCCCAGTTGCGATACGGCATCGCCAGCCGCTGGTTGCGCCCCAGCCGCGCTTCGTTGCGGGCAAGGAAATCCCAGTACAGCGCGTTGAACGGGCAGGCGTCGGGCCCGGTCCGCGCCTTCACGTCATAGCGGCAGCTGCCGCAATAGTCGGACATGCGGTCGATATAGGCGCCCGACGCGGCATAGGGTTTCGACGACAACAGCCCGCCATCGGCGAACTGGCTCATCCCGATCGTGTTCGGCGCCTCGACCCATTCATAGGCATCGACATAGACCGCGAGATACCATTCATGGACCTCGCGGGGGTTCGCACCGATCAGCATCGCGAAATTGCCCGTCACCATCAGCCGCTGGATATGGTGCGCATAGGCGAGGTCGAGCGTCTGGCCGATCGCCTGGGCAAGGCAATGCAGGTCGGTGTCGCCGGTCCAGTAGAAGCCGGGGAGCGGGCGGCGCGCATCGAGGAAATTGCGCCCGGTATAGCCCGGCCCTTCGTGCCAGTAGATGCCGCGCATATATTCGCGCCAGCCGATGATCTGGCGGATAAACCCCTCGGCAGCGTTGAGCGGCACGCAGCCATTGCGGTAGCGCGCCTCGACCGCGCGGCACAGGTCGAGCGGGTCGAGGAGCCCGGCATTGAGATAGGGCGACAGCACCGAATGCCACAGATGCGGCTCGCCGGTCAGCATCGCGTCCTGATAGTCGCCAAAGCTTGCAAGCGCATGGTCGATGAAATGCGCCTGCTGGGCAAGCGCGTCGTCGCGCGTCACCGCATAGTCGAACCCTTCGAGCCGACCGGGGTGGTCGCCGAAATGACGCGCGACCAGCGCCAGCACCTCGCGCGTCACCGCGTCGGGCGCGAAGCTCAACGGGCGCGGCATCATCAGATCGCGTGGCGCGGGCTTGCGGTTCTCGGCGTCGAAATTCCACTGGCCGCCGACCGGCTCGTCGCCGTCCATCAGCAGCCCGGTCTTGCGGCGCATGTCGCGGTAGAAATATTCCATCCGCAATTGCTTGCGCGCCGCCGCCCAGGCGTCGAATTCGGCATGGCTGGCGACGAAGCGCGTGTCTTCGCGTACCTCGACCGGGATGGCGAAGCGCGTGGCCCAGCCGTCGATCATTGCCGCGACTCGCCATTCGCCCGCTTCGGTGACGGTGATCGCCTGCGGGTTCAGCCGTGCGACGGCGCGCGCGACTTCGCCGGTGAAGCTGCCGCTGTTCTCGGGATCGTCGAGCGCAACGTAATCGACCTGCCAGCCCGCCGCCCGCAATGCCTGCGCATGGTGGCGCATCGCCGACAGGATGAAGGCGATCTTGCGCTGGTGGTGGCGGACATAAGTGCCTTCGTCGGCGACCTCCATCATCAGCAGCCGGTCGCGCGCCGGGTCGGCGCCGTCGAGGCTCGAAAGCTCGAGCGACAGCTGGTCGCCGAGGATGGGAATCAGCCGCCGCACACGCATCGCCGCTTCACATCGCAGCCGCAGCGACTAAATCCAAGCCGATGACACCCAAATATCTAGGCCAGGCCAGCGCGCTGCCGACGTCGCCCGAGGCGGCGGTGCTCGATTATGTGCCCAACCCGCGCGTCGGGCAGCGGTACATGGTCCGCTTCGTCTCGCCCGAATTCACCTCGCTCTGCCCGGTGACCGCGCAGCCCGATTTCGCGCATCTCGTGATCGATTATGTGCCAGACGCGACGATCGTCGAATCGAAGTCGCTGAAGCTGTTTTTGGGAAGCTTTCGCAACCATCAGGCGTTTCACGAGGATTGCACGGTCGGCATCGGCGCGCGGCTGTTCGACGAAATGAAGCCGCACTGGCTGCGAATTGGCGGCTATTGGTATCCGCGCGGCGGCATCCCGATCGATGTGTTTTGGCAGTCGGGGCCGCCGCCCGAGGGTGTCTGGGTGCCGGCGCAGGACGTTCCGGGCTATCGCGGACGCGGGTGAGCGCGCTTTTCGTGCAGGTGGCGGCGAATCCGCTTGACCTGCGTTGGTTGCAGTGCGGCACGGCCGCAACCATATTCGTTTCTGTAGGTTAGGAGTTCATCGTTCACCAGGACCGGCGCCGTTGCGGCGCGTCCGCCAAAGGATAGGCCCATGACGCCAGCGCCCCGGATCGACAAGGCTGTTAGGCACATTGCCATGATCGGCAATTTCCTGCCGCGCAAATGCGGTCTGGCGACCTTTACGACCGACACCTACAACGCGCTGCGCGAATCCTTTCCCGACCTGCGGGTCGATGTCTATGCGATGGACGACCACCCCGGCCGCTACGCCTATCCGCCGGCGGTGACGGCGGCGATCCCGCAGAATGATCGCGGTGCCTATCTTGCGACCGCGCGCGTGATCGAGGCTTCGGGTGCGCAGGCGCTGTGGCTCCAGCACGAATACGGCATTTTCGGCGGCTCGGCGGGCGACCATATCCTCGCGCTGCTCGACCGGATCACCCTGCCAGTCATCGTCACGCTGCATACCGTGCTCGAAAAGCCCAACGCCGATGAACGCCGGGTGATGGAAGCGCTGCTGCGCCGCGCGGCGCGCGTGGTGGTGATGGCCGAGCGTGGACGCGAAATCCTCACGCGCGTCTATGGCGCAGCCCCGCGCCAGATCGTGATGATCCCCCACGGCGTGCCCGATCGCACCTTTGCCGACACCGCGATCTTCAAGCCGCGCTTCGGCTGGCAGGGCAAGCAGGTGATCCTGACCTTTGGCCTGCTCGCTCCCAACAAGGGTATCGAGACGCTGATCGAGGCGATGCCGACGATCGTCGCTGCGCATCCCGCTGCGCATTACATGGTGCTCGGCGCGACGCACCCCAATCTCGTCGCGCATGAAGGCGAAGCGTATCGCGATCGCTTGAAGGCGCTGGCGGTCGAACGCGGAGTCGCCGACCATGTCAGCTTCATCGATACCTTCGTCGATCATGAGGAGCTGATCGACTATCTTCAGGCGGCCGATATCTATGCGACGCCATACAGCAATCCGGCCCAGATCACTTCGGGCACGCTTTCCTATGCGGTCGGGGTCGGCAAGGCGGTGGTCTCGACGCCCTATGTACACGCGACCGAGATCCTCGCCGATGGCCACGGCGTGCTGGTCGATTTCGCCGACAGCGACGCTTTCGCGCGCGAGATCATCGCGCTGCTCGCGTCGGATCATGATCGCGAGCGCCTGTCGGCGCGCGCCTATGCCCGTGGCCGCACGATGATCTGGCCGTGCCTGGCTGCCAAGGCGGTCGGGGAGATCGCGGCAATCATCGCGCAGGCCCCGCGCCGGATCGCGAGTTCGCAGGCCGTCCTGCCGCCGCTCGCGCCCGACCTGACTGCCGTCGAGCGGATGAGCGATGCGACCGGCATGCTCCAGCATGCCATCTATTCGGTGCCCGATCGCCGCCACGGCTATTGCATCGACGACAATGCCCGCGCGCTGATGCTGGTCGCGAAGATGGACGATTTGCCCGAGGCAGTCGTCGACAAGTGGATGACGATCTATGCTGCCTTTGTGCAGCATGCCTGGAATCCCGATGCGCGCCGCTTCCGCAATTTCATGCGCTTCGACCGCGAATGGTGCGAGGATATCGGCTCTGAGGATTCGAACGGGCGCGCGCTCTGGTCGATCGCGACCGTGGTTCGCCATGCCCGGCTGCGCAAGCACCGTGACTGGGCGATGGCGCTGTACGACGAAACCGCCTCGCTCGCGCTGGATCTCGGCAGCCCGAGAGCGCAAGCCTTCGCGATGCTGGGCGCTGCGGAAATCCTGGCCTGCGTTCCCGGCCATGCCATGGCGATCAAGACTCTCGAGCGTTTCTCCGCCGATCACTTGGTCCTGTTGGCCGAGGCGCGGCGGCCCGAATGGGAATGGTTCGAGATCGTGCTTGCCTATGACAATGCGCGCCTGCCCGAAGCGATGATCCGCGCCGGGCTTGCGCTCGGGCGCGACGATCTTGTTGCGACCGGGCTGTCGACGCTCGACTGGATCATCGCCCAGCAGACCTCGCCCGAGGGGCGTTTCCGGGCGGTCGGCACCGAAAGCTTCGGCCGTGCCTATGAGCCGCCGCTGCCGTTCGACCAGCAGCCGCTCGAAGCGCAGGCGACGGTCGAGGCATGCAGCGCGGCATTCGACGCGACCCGCGACCCGCGCTGGATCGACGAGGCGCTGCGCGCCTATCGCTGGTTCCTTGGCGCCAATGATCACGACCTGGCATTGACCACGGTCCATGACGGCGGGTGCTTCGACGGGCTGACGCCGGTCGGCCTCAACCGCAACCAGGGCGCCGAGTCGATCCTGGCACTTCAATTGGCGTCGTGCGCCATTTCGGCGCTTTCAAAGCACCGCGAATCCGTGGCAGGAGGCACCCGGGCAGTCGCGTGACCGCGCGTCGCGCGCTGCCCGTCGTGACAATCACCGGGACGTGACTGCCTGTGCTCGACATCCATAATCACAGCCTGCGACTTTATGCCGATCCGTCGCGTGTCGTCGTCCGTCCGTTCCATCTCGCGTGGCAGGCGATCGGTGGCGCGCCGAGCCGGACCGAGCGACTGGTGCGCGAAGTGCTCGAAATGAGCCCCCGCGAGGCGCGCGAGCAGCTGAAGATGGTGCTCAAGGACTTCGAGGCACGCCACTGGATGACGCGGCGCGTTTTCATGACGCGGTTCGACGACATCGCGGCGCAGCTCGGGCTCGACGATGCGGCGATCGGCGATGAAAAGCGCCAGCTGATCGGCGCCTATTTCTGCCACGAATACAGCTATGCCGCCGCCGCACTGATGAACCCCAGCGTCGTGCCGCATTTCGACCAGACCGGCATGCCCGAAGGCTCGATGCGCATCCTGATGTCGATGCGCGCAGTGGGTGAGGGGCACATCAGCTCGATCGCGTTTCGCGAGGGGATCATCACCGAAAATCACGAGCTGAAGCTGGCGCCCGAGCCACCCTTCGCAACCGCTGCCGATGCCGCCGGCGCCGATGGCCGGTCGCTGCCTTCCGGCGCGATCACGGTGCACCGCCACCGCGATTCGACGCTGTCGGGGACGGTGATCTTCCCGATCACCACCGCCCAGTCCAAGGGGCTGGAGGATCTGCGGCTGGTCCATTTCACCCATGACGATGGCAGCGTCGAATGGATCGGCACCTATACCGCCTATAACGGCTCGGCGATCCAGTCGGAGATGATGCGCACGCATGATTTCCGCGCTTTCGATCTGGTGCCGATGACCGGATCGGCGGCGCGCAACAAGGGGATGGCGCTGTTCCCGCGCAAGGTCGGCGGCGAATATCTGATGATCGGGCGGCAGGACGGAGAGAATCTCTACCTCATCCGTTCGAACTCGCTCACCCATTGGGACGAGGGGACACGCCTGCTCGAACCCGAATATCCATGGGAACTGGTCCAGATCGGCAATTGTGGCGCGCCGATCGAACTCGACCAGGGGTGGCTGCTGCTGACCCACGGCGTCGGCGCGATGCGCAAATATTCGATCGGTGCGGTGCTGCTCGACAAGGAGGATCCGTCCAAGGTGCTCGGTCGCACGCGCGCGCCGATCCTGGCTGCGGCGGACCAGGACCGCGAAGGCTATGTCCCCAATGTCGTCTATACCTGTGGCGGCATCCGCCACGGCGACTGCATCTTCATGCCCTACGGCGTCGCGGACAGCTCGATCGCCTTTGCCTTCGTGCCGATTTCGGCGCTGCTCGCGGCGATGTAGGACCTGTTCAGGCGACGTTTAACCATGATGGTGCGTTGTCTCGTCATCGAAACAGGAGATGGACGGATGAAACGCTTCCCAACGATGATCGCGCTCGCTGCGTCGGCGCTCGCGATCGCCACGCCCGCCTTGGCGCAGACCAGCCCCGAAGAGGCCCGCTTCGCCCAGGCGCGGCAGCGCTTTCAGCAGGAATTGCGCGTGTTCCAGCAGGAGTTCGACCGGTATCAGGCGTGGCAGGCCAGCCGTCCGCGCTATGACGACCGCCGCTACGACGATCGCCGCGACCCCCGATACGACCAGCGTTACGACCCGCGCTACGACGATCGTGACGAGGGCGGCTACGACCCGTCGCGCTATTATCGCAATGGCCCGAATTATTCGGAACGGGTGCTGGCGCCTGACGACCGCGTCTATCGCGGCAGCGACGGCCGCTATTACTGCAAGCGCAACGACGGCACGACCGGGCTGATCATCGGCGCGGTCGGCGGTGGCATCCTGGGCAACGTCATCGACGGCGGCCGCTCGCGCGCGGTGGGGACGCTGCTCGGCGGCGGGATCGGCGCGCTGCTCGGCAAGTCGATCGATCAGAACAGCCAGCAGATACGCTGCCGCTGACGCCCGCTATCCTAGCCCATGCGCACCGGGCGACGTCGGGGCACCACGCGCGGCGCGCGTGGCCAAGCCCGCGACGTTGCTCGGGACGGATGACGGGGCGTGCGAGAGCTAGAGGCCGAGGGCATTAGCTTGACCGTTCGTTTCGAGCGAAGTCGAGAAACAAGCCACGAGCGTTGCGCAGGGTGTCTCGGCTTCGCTCGACACCAACGGTTGGGGATTTGATTCAACCAAAAGTCATCCGACCCTAGCCCTTGAACAGGCCGCCAAGGACGCCGCGTACCAGCTGACCGACAAGGCCGCCGCTCGACGAACCGCGCCGTGATCCGGTGCCGAACACCGACTTGGCGACCTCGTTGGCGACCTGGCGAGTGATCGTCGAGGTGGCGGTCCGCGCGGCGGTGGTCGCGACCTTGTTCCAGGGAGAATTGGCGGCCGCGCGGGCCGCTGCCTTTTCCGATGCGATCCGGGTGCGCTCGGCTTCCTTGGCGGCGCGCGCATCCTCCTTGGCCTGGACGGCGGCCGCCTTTTCGGCGTCGCTTGCGGCCTTGGCTTCGGCGGCGGCGGCGGCCGCTTCCTGTGCCTTGGCGCCGAGCAGTTCCTCGGCCGAGTCACGGTCGATCAGCGTGTCATATTTGTCGCCGACCGCGTCGGTATCGACCATCGTCGCGCGCTCGACCGGCGTCACCGGCCCGACCCGCGTCGATGGCGGACGGATCAGCGTCCGCTGGACCGGGGCGGGGGCGCCGTCGGGCTGGAGCAGCGATACCAGCGCCTCGCCGATCTTGAGCTCGGTGATGACGGTCGCGACATCGACATCGGGGTTGGCGCGAAATGTCGTCGCGGCGGCTCGCACCGCCTGCTGGTCGCGCGGCGTGAAGGCATTGAGCTTGTGCTGGATGCGGTTGTTGAGCTGGCCCGCGACGGTATCGGGAATGTCGATCGGGTTCTGGGTGATGAAATAGACGCCGACGCCCTTCGACCGGATCAGCCGCACGACCTGTTCGATCTTTTCGAGCAGCGCCTTCGGCACATCGTTGAACAGCAGATGCGCTTCGTCGAAGAAGAAGCAGAGCTTGGGCTGATCGGGATCGCCGACTTCGGGCAAGTTCTCGAACAATTCGCTCAGCAGCCAGAGCAGGAAGGTCGAATAGAGTTTGGGGCTCGCCATCAGCTTGTCGGCGGCGAGGATGTTGACGATCCCGCGCCCCTTATCGTCGACCCCCATGAAATCCTTCAGGTCGAGCGCCGGCTCGCCGAAGAAATGCTCGCCGCCCTGTGAACGCAGCTGGAGCAGCGCGCGCTGGATGGTGCCGACCGACTGCTTGCTGACATTGCCGTAGGTGGTCGTCAGTTCGGCGGCATTCTCGCCGCAATAGCCGAGCATCGACTGTAGATCGTCGAGGTCGAGCAGCAGCAGCCCTTCCTTGTCGGCGACGTGGAAGGCGATCGTCAGCACGCCCTCTTGCACCTCGTTCAGGTCCATCAGCCGCGCGAGCAGCAGCGGCCCCATTTCCGACACGGTGGTGCGGATCGGATGGCCCTGGTCGCCGAACAGATCCCAGAACTGCACCGGCGTGTCCCGATACGCCCAGTCGGTGTCACCGATCGCCGCCGCGCGCGCGGAGAAGATGTCGTGCAGTTTGGCATTGGTCGGCGATCCCGCCATCGCGAGGCCCGACAGGTCGCCCTTTACGTCCGCGACGAAGCAGGGGACGCCTGCGGCCGAAAATCCCTCGATCAGGCCCTGTACCGTCACCGTCTTGCCGGTGCCGGTGGCGCCTGCGATCAGGCCATGCCGATTGGCGCGCTTGAGCTCGAGCGATTGGGGACTGGTGCCGCCTTCGCCCGCGCCGATGAAGATCGTGCCTGCCATATGTCCTCCCGCTTATCGCCGACTGCTATCGCGCGTTTCGGGGCCTGGCAGCAAGACACGAAAACGCCGCCCGGTCGGGGGAAGGACCGGGCGGCGCATCGATGGTCCGGCAGAGTCCCGATCAGCGGTTGAAGCGCACCGAAATGAAGCGACCTTGCAGCCGCCCGCGCTGGATGTACAGGAGCACCGCTTCGCGGCCGGCCGCCTTGGCCTGATTGATGATGCGGGCCATGTCGGCGGCAGTCGCCACCGGCTGGCGGTTGGCGGAGACGATCACGTCGCCGCGCTGAAGGCCCTTTTGCGCCGCATCGCTCGACGGATCGGCCGATACGATCACGACGCCGTTCACGGTCGCGTCGAGCTGGAGCGCGCGGCGGATGTCGGCGGTCAGCTCGGTGACGTTGATCCCCAGCGTCGCGCTCATCACGGCATCGTTCTGACCCTTGCCGCCGCTTTCGGGCACGGCGCTGTCGTCGCCATTGCCACCCGCAGCCGCCGCTAGTGCATCCTCGGAGGGGCGGGTGCCCGCGACTGCATTCAGCGACAGCGGCTTGCCGTCGCGGTTGACGTCGAGCCGGATCGGGCCACCCGGCTTCACATTGGCGACGAGGTAGCTGAGCGTCTGGTCCACCGTCACGTCCTGGCCGTTGACGCGCAGCACGATATCGCCGGTCTTGATCCCCGCCTTTTCCGCCGGACCGCCGGGCTCGACCCGGTTGATCAGCTCGCCGCGACCCTTGGGCAGGCCGAGCGCCGCGCCGTCATCCTCGCCCAGCGGCTGGATGCCGACACCCAGATAGCCGCGCTGGACGCTCACGCCCTTCATCAGCGTGTCGATGATCGGCTTGGCTTCTTCGGCCGGTATTGCAAACCCGATGCCGATATTGCCGCCGCTCTGCGAGAAGATCTGCGAATTGATGCCGATGACGTTGCCGTTCAGGTCGAACATCGGCCCGCCCGAGTTGCCCTGGTTGATCGCGGCGTCGGTCTGGATGAACCGGTCATAGGCGCCGCCCTGCCCGGTCGAGCGGTGCAGCGCGGAGACGATGCCCGCGGTCACGGTCGATCCGATGCCGAACGGATTGCCGATCGCGACGATCCAGTCGCCGACCCGCGTCTTGGTCGAATCGCCGAAGCGGACGAAGGGCAGGTTGGTGCCGTCGATCTTGAGCAGCGCAAGGTCGGACGCCTGATCGCGGCCGATCAGCCTGGCCTTGTATTCCTTGCGGTCGGTCAGGATGACGGTGATCGATTCGACCGTCGCGCCGCGCGCACCGGGTGCGACGACATGGTTGTTGGTGACGACATAGCCGTCGGGGGAAATCAGAAAGCCCGAACCGAGCGACTGGGCCTGGCGCGTCACCGGCGCCCCGCCGCTCTGGTCCTGTCCGCTGCCGAAGAAATCCTGGAAGGGCGTGCCCTGGAACGGGTTCGTCTGCGGCTGGACCTTGATGCTCTGTTTGGTCGAGATGTTGACGACCGCCGGCTGCAACCGCGCGACCAGATCGGCAAAGCTCAGCGGCGCGCCGGGGCGCGGCACGGCTGCCGCCATCGCGGCCGGTTCGTTCTGCGCGGTCTGGGCCCCGGCGGGCGGCTGGAGCGCGAGCGTCGCGGCAGCGCCGCCGACCAGAAGAGCACCCGAAATCGCATAAGCGTAGCGCACGTACGTTGTTCCTCTCTCGTCGATCGACCGGCTCGCTTTATGCGGGGCCAGTCTGAACAGTAATTGAATATGAACCGATTGTCAGCGCGGCCGTCCCCGCCCGGTGAACTGGCGCAGATAATCGTCGCTTGGCGACAGGATGATCTGCGTCTCGCTCTGCTGCGGTCCGTCGGGCGTGAAGGTATAGCGATAGGACTGCATCGCCCGGTAGAAATCGTAGAATTCGGGATCCTTGTTGAACGCATCGGCATAGATGCGCGCGGCGTTCGCATCGGCTTCGGCGCGGATGATCTGCGCGCTCTTTTCGCCCTGTGCCCGGATCGTCGCCGCTTCCTGCTGGCGCGCGGTCTTCATCCGGTTGAGCGCGCTGTCGAGCGGGCTGCCTTCGGGCAGGTCGGCGTGGCGGATGCGGACATCGACGATCTGCGCGCCATATTGCCGGGCAAGCTGTTGCAGGCCGGCCTGGATATTGTCCATCACCTGACCGCGCTCGGGGCTGAGCAGCGCGGCGAATTGCCGGCGGCCGAGCTCGTTGCGCACCGCAGTGCCGAGCAGCGGCCGCAGCTGATCGGCGACGCGTTCCTCGGTCGACGAGGTGCTGCCGGTCGACACCACGGCTTTCAGCGGATCGACGATCCGGAACCGGGCAAAGGCGTCGACTTCGAGCCGGAGCTGGTCGGTCGACAGCACCTGCTGGTTGTTGAGATCGACGTCGAGCACGCGCTTGTCGACCCAGACGATCGTGTCGAAGAACGGCATCTTTACCGCCAGGCCCGAATCGGTCTGGCCGAAGGGCTGGTTGGGTTTCCACCGGTTGATCGTGCCCAGCGGCTTGTTCAGGCGCAGGACGACGCCCTGCTCTGTCTCGGGCACGATGAACACGCTCGATGCAAAGACGATCAGCGCGAGCAGCGCGACGATGCCGAAGCCGACGGGGTTACGCCAGATGCTGTTCATCACTGCCCTCCCACAAGCGCGGGGGCCGGCGGCGCGGCAGGCGCCGGCACGCCGGGCCGCCCACGCAGCGGCAGATAGGGAACGACGCCGGTGTCGACAACGGTCTTGTTGTTCTTGGCGAGCACCGATTCCATCGTTTCATAATACATGCGCCGCCGCGTCACTTCGGGGGCGAGCTTGTACTGGGTGTAATAGAGGTCGAACTGCTGCGCTTCGGCCTGCGCGCGTGCGGTGACCTGTTGCTGATAGGTGCGCGCGACATTCTGGTCCGACTGCGCCTTTTGCTGGGCTGCGCTGACGAGCTTGAAGTCGTCGATCACGCTGGTGGGGGGATCGGCCCTGTTGATCGCAACCGACTGGACGCGGACGCCCGATCGATATTCGTCGAGGATTTGCTGCATCAGGGTCTGCGCGCGCTGTTCGATCTCGACACGGCCGCCGGTGATCGCCTGGTTCATGTTGACGGTCGCGATCACCGATCGCATCGCGCTTTCGGCGGTCGCGCGTACGGTGCCGCGCGGATCCTTGATCTGATAAAGATAATTCTGCGGATCAACGATGTCCCAACGCACGGCATAGGCCAGATCGACGATGTTCTGATCGCCGGTCAGCATCAGGTTCGGGGCGGTGCCGCCATCGGGAAAATCCTCGGTCCGGATTTCCTGCACGTCGATCTTGGTCACGGTGGCGACCGGCGCGGGCCAGGTGAAGTGCATCCCCGAATCGAGCGTATAGGCATAGCTGCCGAAATAGGTCACGACGCCGCGCTGCTGCGGGGCGATGACGTGGACGCTGGTAAGCGCGAGCCACACCAGCACGATCAGCCCGCCACCGATCAGCCAGATCGATCGCCCGCCGGCCCCGGATGGCAGGCTGGGGAAACCGCCTCCGCCGCTGCCCGGACCGCCCGGCCCGCGCGCGCGGCGCAGAAATTCGTCAAGCGCGGACGGCTTGGCCCCGCGCGGCTTGCCGCCCGGCGGGACCGCCCAGGGATTGCGCGGCCCGTCGTCGCCCGCGCCGCCGCCGCCATTGCCCCATGGGCTTTTGGGCTTGTCGTTCATGAAAAGGGGAAGTCGCTGCCACCAGGCCGAACGGGTCGTCATGCATCCTTTATAGGAGTGCGCAGGCGGAAAAACAGTGCCAAGTGTATCATGGATGCGTATCAGCCGCCGAATGAGCGACCATCCCGAGCTGGAATCCGTCATCGATGCGCTGGTCCCCGGGCGCGCCACCGTGCGGGTGGAGGCCGGACGGGCGCGGATCGTCCTCGATGTCGGCGGCATCGATGCAGCCGAGCATGCCGGGCTGGAGGCGCGGGTCCGCACGGCGGCGTTGGCGGTCGCCGGGATCGACGATGTCCGCGTCGCGCTGACCGCGTCGCGGCCCCAGCGCATGCTGATCGCAGTCGCGAGCGGCAAGGGCGGCGTCGGCAAGTCGACCGTTGCCGCCAATCTGGCGATCGCGCTCCATCGCCGGGGCCGCCGGGTGGGCATGGTCGACGCCGATATCCATGGCCCGTCGCAGCCCAGGCTTCTCGATGTCGAAGGCACCAAGCCCGTCGCCCGCGACAAGGTGCTGCAGCCGGTCGCGACGCCGTCCGGCATAACGCTGCTGTCGATGGGGCAGTTCGTCGCCCCCGATCAGGCGATCGCCTGGCGCGGGCTGAAGGCGGCGGGCGCGCTGGGCCAGCTGGTCGACGCGAATTGGGGCGATGCCGACACGCTGATTCTCGATCTGCCGCCCGGCACCGGCGACATCCAGTTGACGATGATCCGCAACCACCGCCCGGCGGGCGCCGTGATCGTGTCGACGCCGCAGGATCTCGCACTGATCGATGCGCGCCGCGCGATCGATCTGTTCGCGCAGGCCGGCGTGCCGGTGATCGGCCTGATCGAGAACATGGCCGGCTATGTCTGCCCGGCATGCGGGGCGACATCCGATCCGTTCGGGCATGGCGGCGCCGAAGCGGCGGCGGCCGGGCTCGGCATCGCCTTTCTCGGCCGCATTCCGCTCGAAATCGCGATCCGCAGCGGCTCGGACGCCGGGCAGCCGCCGGTCTGCGGGAACGGCCCGGAAGCGCTCGCGTTCAACGAACTGGCCGACCGCGTCGCGCAGTGGATCGCGGCGCGCACCTGACGGGAGACGATCGATGCCGCTTGCAACCGATGATGCGATCCGCAGCCTGCTCACTGGGGCCAGGATGATCGCGATGGTCGGCGCGTCGGACCGGCCCGACCGTCCATCCTACGAGGTGATGGAAACGCTCCAGCGACACGGCTACCGCGTCATTCCGGTCAATCCGCAGATTACCGGCGAGCATATCCAAGGCGAATATGTCTTCCGCGATCTCGGTCAGATCGGCGTACCGATCGATATCGTCGACATTTTCCGGCGATCGTCGGCGGCCGGCGAAGCGGTCGATGCCGCGATCGCGGTCGGAGCGAAGGCGGTCTGGATGCAGCTTGGCGTCGTCGACGATCAGGCCGCCGCCCGCGCCGAGGCGGCGGGGCTCGAGGTGGTGATGGATCGCTGCCCCGCGGTCGAACTCAGGCGGCTCGGCATCGCGCCGGTCGCTTGAACCCGCGCCCTTGATTTGCCGTGATTGCGGTGGATAGTCGGGCCATGTCGATGCTGCTGATCGCGCTGCTCCAGGCGGCAAACCCCGCATCTGCGGCGGCCGACGCAGCGCCGCCGCCGGATACGCCGACGCGGTTTTCGATTCTGGTGCCGGTCGCAAGCGAGCCGTGCCGCCCGCGTGAAAAGCCCGACGCCGACGTCGTCGTCTGCGGCAATCCGTTGCCGAGCCAGCGGCTGCCTTTTCCGAACGAGCCCGACCCGAGCCGCGGGCGCCCCTCCAACCCCGACCTGACCGGCGCCCGCGCGCTTCAGTTGCAGAACACGCCCTGCGCGGCCCAGGCGGGCGGTTGCGGCGGTGCGGGCATTCCGATTCTGGGCATGGCGCTATGGGCTGGCAAGAAGATCGTCGACGCGGTCGGCGACGCGACCAAGGCCAAGCCGGATAAATCGAAGCGGGTGCCGATCCCGCTCGACGACCCGGCGCCAGCAACGGCGCCCGAGCGTTAAGACCATCCCAATCAGATCAGTCGTCGGGCACGAGCGCGGCGATGACGGCGTTGAGCACCAGCATCCCCGGCTCGGTCGCGTGCAGCCGGTCGCCGTTGCGCGCGATCAGCCCCGCGCGCGTCAGCGTCGCGGCGGCACGCGCGTCGATCACCGCGTCGACCGAAACTCCGGCCAGCTCGGCGATGCGCGCCAGATCGACGCCCTCGCGCAGCCGCAGCCCCATCAGCAGCGCCTCGGCCTGCCGTGCCGGGGGTGTCAGCGCGTCCTCGATCTCGATCCCATGGCCGTTGCGGACGATCGCCGCCTGCCAGTTTTCGGGCTTCTTGTGGCGCATCGTCGCCATGCCGCCGCGTCGCCCGTGTGCGCCGGGGCCGATCCCGGCATAGTCGCGGTAGCGCCAATAGGTGAGGTTGTGGCGGCTTTCGGCGCCGGGGCGGGCATGGTTCGACACTTCATAGGCGGGAAGGCCCGCCGCCGCCGCAATCGTGCGCGTGGTCTCGAACAGCATGGCCGCTTCATCCTCGCCCGGAATCACCAGCCGCCCCGCCGCCGCTTCGGTCGCAAAGCGCGTGCCCGGTTCGATCGTCAGCTGGTAGAGCGAGAGATGCTCGGTCCCGAAGCCGATCGCGCGGCTGAGTTCGGCTTCCCACGCCGCCTGCGACTGGCCGGGGCGGGCATAGATCAGGTCGAAGCTCACCCTGCCAAAATGCTGCTGCGCGGTGTCGAGTGCGGCCAGCCCCTCGGCCACGCCGTGTGCGCGGCCCAGAAAGACGAGGGCGTCGTCGTCGAGTGCCTGCAGTCCGAGCGACACGCGGTTGACGCCGGCCGCCGCCAGATCGGCAAAGCGTGCCGCCTCGACCGAGGAGGGGTTCGCCTCCAGCGTGATCTCGATATCGCCGTCAAAGCCCCAGGCGCTTTCCGCCGCGGCGATCAATGCCGCGACGGTGGCGGGCGGCATCAGGCTGGGGGTGCCGCCGCCGAAAAAGATCGATCCGAGCCGCCGCCCGGGCAGCATCGCGGCTTCATGGGCAAGATCAGCGAGCAAGGCATCCCGCCACGCCGCCTGATCCACGCTGGCGCGGACATGGCTGTTGAAATCGCAATAAGGACATTTGGAGACACAAAAGGGCCAATGGATGTAAAGAGCGAGCGGGGCGGGGGCGTCCATTGCCCCGGCGCTATGGAGAAAAAGCGTGGTGGTGAAAAGCATCGCGGGCGTTGCCCTGATTGCCCTGCTCGCAGTGAGCTGTGCCGAACCCGGCCCGGCGCGGATAACGCAATGGACGCCGGACGGTGCGAACAAGCCGCGTGGCGCGGCCCTGCTCCGCCGTGCGATGATCGACGGACATGACGCGGCCCGGGCCGAGGTCGGGCTGGCGCCGCTGGCCTGGGACGATCGGCTCGCTGCCGATGCTTTGGCCTATGCCCAGACGCTCGCCCGCACGCGCACTTTCCGCCATGCCGAGCAGGCGGCCGGGCCGACGCGGCAGGGCGAAAATCTCTTCACCGGCACGCGCGGCGCCTATGACTATCGCGAGATGGTCGATCTGTGGGTCGATGAAAAGCGCGACTTCGTCAATCGTCCGCTGCCCGACATCAGCCGCACCGGGCGGTGGAGCGATGTCGGCCATTACAGCCAGATCGTCTGGCGGACCACGCAACGCTTCGGCTGCGCGCTCGCCAGCAACGACACCGACGACTATCTCGTCTGCCGCTACAGCCCCGCGGGCAATGTCTGGGGGCAGGCGGCCTATTGAACACCTGGCGCCGCGCGTCACGCGCCGGTCAGAATACCGCCTCCACCAGCGCGGCAAAGGCGCGGGCGCGGTGGTTGTTCGCCTGTTTTTCCTCGAACGGCATTTCGGCGAAGCTGCGCGTCTCGCCCAGCGGTACGAACATCGGGTCGTAGCCGAAGCCCGCCGCGCCGCGCGGTGGCCAGACGAGCGTGCCGTCGATCCGCCCTTCGAACCATTCGACATGGCCGTCAGGCCATGCCAGCGCGAGCGTCGAGACGAAGGTCGCCGCGCGGCTGACATCGGGGCCGAGTGCCTCGAGCTTGTCCTGCACACGAGTCATCGCGAGCACCCAGTCGCGGGTGCCGTCCGCCGTCTCGGCCCAATTGGCCGTGTAGACGCCGGGATCGCCGCCCAGCGCCTCGACGCACAGGCCGCTATCATCCGCGAGCGCGGGCAGGCCGGACAGGTCGGCGGCCGAGCGCGCCTTCAGTTCGGCATTGGCGACGAAGGTCGTGCCGGTTTCCTCGGGCTCGGGCAGGTCGAGTTCGGCCGCCGAGATCGTATCCATGCCGTACGGCGCGAGCAAATGCGCCATCTCGCGCACTTTGCCCGCATTATGCGTCGCGATCACCAGCCGTCCGGGTGCGAGCTTGCGGATCGCCTGGGGCGGCACCTGGGTCATGCGACCGCGCGCGCTTGCGCCGCGAAGATGTCGACGCAGCCGATGCGGGCGAGGCGGAGGAGGCGGAGCAGGCCTTCCTCGTCATAGGTCGCGCCTTCGGCGGTCGCCTGCGCTTCGGCGATGTTGCCGTTTTCGAGCAGCACGAAATTGGCGTCGGCGTCGGCGGTCGAATCCTCGTCATAATCGAGATCGAGCACCGGCGTGCCCTGCCAGATGCCGCAGCTGATCGCCGCGACTTTCTGGGTCAGCGGATCGGCGGCGAGCTTGCCGTCGCGGAGCAGCCCGTCGATCGCGAGGCGCAGCGCGACCCACGCGCCCGAAATGCTTGCGGTGCGGGTGCCGCCATCGGCCTGGATCACGTCGCAGTCGAGCGTGATCTGGCGCTCGCCGAGCAGCTTCAGGTCGGTGACGGCGCGCAAGGACCGGCCGATCAGCCGCTGGATTTCCTGGGTGCGACCCGACTGCTTGCCCTTGGCGGCTTCGCGATTGCCCCGCGTATGCGTGGCGCGGGGCAGCATGCCGTATTCGGCCGTCACCCAGCCTTCACCCTTGCCGCGCAGGAACGGCGGCACGCGTTCTTCGACACTGGCGGTCACCAGCACCTTGGTGTCGCCGAAGCCGATCAGCACCGATCCTTCGGCGTGCTTGGTGAAGCGGGGCTCGATACTGATCGCGCGCATCTGATCGGGGGCGCGGCCGGATGGGCGCATGGTCTGTCCTTTGTCGTCGTGCTCGCGCCGTCGCGCGGCGGGGATGGGTGATCGCCGCCTGCCTAGACTTTCACTTCGGCGCGCGCCAGCCTAGATAATATCGCATGACCCCACCGATCGTCGAACTCAGCGACCGCGCCCGCGACGTGTTCCGGATCGTGGTCGAAAGCTATCTCGATTCGGGCGCGCCGATTGGGTCGCGAACGATATCGAAGCTGTCGGGACTCAACCTGTCGCCCGCCAGCATCCGTAACGTGATGCAGGACCTTGAGGAGATCGGCCTGCTCGCCGCACCGCATACCAGCGCGGGCCGGATGCCGACCGAGACCGGCCTGCGGCTGTTCGTCGACGGGATGATGCACGCGCTCGAGCCATCGGTCGAGGAGCGCGCCGCGATCGAGGCGCGCGCCGTCCAGTCGGGCCCGGTCGAGGAGGCGATCGCCGCCACCACTGCCGCGCTGTCGGGTCTGTCCGCCTGCGCGGGGCTGGTGTTCGTGCCCAAGCGCGAGCTGGTGGTACGCCAGCTGGGGTTCGTGCCGCTGTCGGCGGACCAGGCACTCGCTGTGCTGGTTGCTGAGGATGGATCGGTCGAGAACCGCGTCGTCGCGTTGCCGCCCGGCACCAGCCCGTCGGCGCTGGCCGAGGCGGCCAATTATGTCAGCGCGATGCTGTCCGGCCTGACGCTGGCCGAGGCGCGCGCGCGGCTCGACCGCGAAATCGCCGCCGAACGCGCCGCTCTCGACGGCGCGGCACGCACGCTGATCGAAGCGGGGCTGGCGGTGTGGAGCGAGGATGGCGACCGGCGACCGGTGCTGATCGTGCGCGGGCAGGGGCGGCTGATTGATGCCGCTGCCGCCGCCGATCTCGACCGCGTCCGCGACCTGCTCGACGACCTTGAAGGCAAGCAGGAGATTGCCCAATTGCTCGATCGCGCGCGCGAAGGCGATGCCACCCGGATCTTCATCGGCGCGGAGAATAATCTGTTCGCGCTGTCGGGATCGTCGGTGATCGCGCGGCCCTTTCACGGGGTCGACGGGCGCGTGGTCGGGGTGGTCGGGGTGATCGGCCCGACCCGGTTGAACTATGCGCGCATTGTGCCAATGGTGGATTTCACCGCTGCCACGCTTGCGCGCCTGATGCAGTAACACAGGAATTTTTGAGATGACCGAAGACGACAATCTGGCCGCCGCCGAAACGGCCGGCAGCCCCTTTGCCGAACAGGATGCAGCCGATACGCCGGGTGAGGCCGGGGCCGATGCAGAGCGGATCGCCGCGCTGGAGGCTGAACTGGCCGAAGCCAAGCAGGCGGTGCTCTACGCCGCCGCCGAGGCGCAGAATGTGCGCCGCCGGGCTGAAAAGGAAGCGGTCGACGCGCGCGCCTATGCCGTCACCGGCTTTGCCCGCGATCTGCTGTCGGTGGCCGACAATCTGGAGCGCGGGCTGGCCGCCATTCCGGGCGAACTGCGCGCGGATGACAAGATGAAGGGCTTGGTCGCCGGCCTCGAGGCGACCGGCCGCGAGCTCGAAGCGGTGTTCCAGCGCCACGGCATCGCCAAGGTGAAGGCGATGGGCGAAAAGCTCGACCCCAATTGGCACCAGGCGATGATGGAAGTGCCGAGCGACGCCGAACCGGGCACGATCGTCCAGGAAATGCAGGCGGGTTATGCGCTAAAGGACCGGCTGTTGCGGCCTGCACTCGTGGGCGTGGCGAAGGCGGGTTAGGGCCCATGCGGGTCCGCGTCCGCAAGGTCACCGACATGCGTGAGATCATCGCGCAGGCAATGGCGCGGACGCCGCGGATCCGTCCAGCCGGTTCGCCCGACGGCACCGACGATGAGCCGGTGCCGGTCAGACCCGATCGCCCGCTCGATCTTTCAGGCGGCGCTGCCGCGGCGCTGGAGTTTGGCGACTAGGCTGGGCTAAGGGGGCGGCATGAACCACAATCTCACCGCCGAGCGCCCGACTTTCGTCACCCATCTCGAATGTTCGATGACCGGCGAGCGGTACGAGGCCGACCGGCTGCACGGCCTGTCGCGGGTCGGGCGGCCGCTGCTCGTCCGCTACGATCTCGACATGGCGAAGGCGGCTGTGCCGCGCGCGCTGGTCGAGGCGCGGCCGACCGATCTGTGGCGCTGGCGCGAATTGCTGCCGGTGCGGCACACCGACAATATCGTCAGCCTGGGCGAGATCCAGACCCCACTGGTGCCCATTCCCGTTTCGGGCGGCGCGCGGGTGCTGGTGAAGGACGAAGGCCGCCTGCCGACCGGATCGTTCAAGGCGCGCGGGCTGGTAATGGCGGTCAGCATGGCCAAGGAACTGGGCGTCAAGCGGATCGCGATGCCGACCAACGGCAATGCCGGCGCAGCGCTCGCAGCCTATGCCAGCCGCTGCGGGATCGAGACGGTGGCGTTCTGCCCCGACGATACGCCCGAGATCAACGTGCGCGAAATCGCGCTGCAGGGCGCGCGCGTCTACCGCGTCAACGGGCTGATCGACGATTGCGGCGCGATCGTCGGCAAGGGCGCGGCCGATGGGCTGTGGTTCGACCTGTCGACGCTGAAGGAACCGTACCGGATCGAAGGCAAGAAGACGATGGGGCTGGAACTTGCCGCGCAGTTCGGCTGGCAGCTGCCCGATGCGATCTTCTACCCGACCGGCGGCGGCACCGGGCTGATCGGCATGTGGAAGGCGTTCGCCGAGCTGGAAGCGCTCGGCTGGATCGGCGCGAAGCGGCCCAAGATGTTCGCGGTGCAGGCATCGGGCTGCGCGCCGATCGTCAAGGCCTTTGACGACGGCGCCGAGCACGCCGATCGCTGGGAAGGCGCGCACACCATCGCCAGCGGCATCCGCGTCCCGCGCGCGGTCGGCGACTTCCTGATCCTGCGCGCGGTGCGCGAGAGCGGCGGCATCGCGATGGCGGTCGATGACGCGGCGATCGAGGATGCGGTGGTGCGGTGCGCGCGCGAGGACGGGCTGCTGCTCTGTCCTGAAGGCGGCGCGACGCTGGCCGCCTATCACGCCGCGCGCGAACGCGGGCTGGTGGGGGCGGACGACAAGGTCGTGCTGTTCAACTGCGCGACCGGCCTCAAATATCCGATGCCCGACCAGTCGAAAACGCTCGACCGGCACGGCGAAATCGATCTGGCCGCGCTTTAGAGTCGGATGACTTTTGGTTGAATCAAGTCCCCAACCGTTCGTGTCGAGCGAAGTCGAGACACCCTGCGCAACGCTCGTGGCCTGTTTCTCGACTGCGCTCGAAACGAACGGGTCAAGGTAATGTCATCGGGCTCTAGAGCGCGCTCAGCCGAGCACTTCGGCGACCAGATCCTTGCGGCTCAGCTTGCCGATCATCGTCTTGGGCATCGTCAGCCGGACGACGACCTGATCGACGCGCTCGTGCTTGCCGAGCTGGGGGTTGAGCCATGCAGCAAGCGCTTCGCCGGTTTCTGTCGCGCCGTCGTTGAGCGTCACATAGGCGCGCGGAAATTCGCCGCGATAGGTGTCGGGAATGCCGATCACCAGCGCCTCCTTCACGGCCGGATGGGTGTAGAGCACGGCTTCGATCTGGCTCGGGAACACCTTGAATCCGCCGACCGCGATCATGTCCTTGAGACGATCGACGATCTTGACGAAGCCATCCGCATCGATCGTGCCGACATCGCCGGTGCGCAGCCAGCGTGTCCCCTGGGCGTCGGTGACGAACACTTCGGCATCGGCTTCGGGGCGCTGCCAATAGCCCTTCATGATCTGCGGCCCCGCCACGATGATCTCGCCTGGCTCGCCTTCGGGGGCGGGCTTTGACGGGTCTTCCTTGTCGACCAGGGCAATCCGCGTGGCCGGAATCGGCTGGCCGATCGTGCCGGGCTTGCCCGCCGCTTCATAAGGGTTGGCGGCGACCACGCCCGAACTTTCCGACAAGCCATAGCCTTCGATCAGGACCGCGCCCGTCGCGCGTTCGAACCGCGACTTGAGCTCCGACGGCAGCGGCGCGCCGCCCGAAATGCACACGCGCAAATGACTGAAATTGGTTTTGGCGAGAGCGGGATTGTCGAGCAGCGCCTGGTACATGGTCGGCACGCCGGGCACCGCCGTCACCTGCGATCGGCCGATTGCGCCGAGCGCCTGCGCGGCATTGAAGCGCGGCAGCATGACGATGCATCCGCCGCTCAGCACGGTCCGGTTGAGCACGCAGGTATTGGCAAAGACGTGAAACAGCGGCAGCGCGCCCAGAATGCGGTCCGGCATGCCGGGTCTGGGGTCGATCGCGTTGACCTGTCGCGCATTCGCCGAAAGATTGTTGTGAGTGAGCATCGCGCCCTTTGGCGTGCCGGTCGTGCCGCCGGTATATTGGATCAGCGCGACATCCCGAACCGGATCGATCGATGCCGTCGCATGGGCGCCGTCATTCGCGATCAGTTTCGAAAACGCGATGATCCGCGCGTCGTCCGGCTTGTCGGCAATGTCCTTGCGGCTGAACCAGCGATAGAGGACCGACTTCGCCGCGGGCAGCGCGCCCGCCACCGATCCGACGACCAGCCGTTCGAGTGCGCTGTCGCCCAGCACCTTGAGCGCGGTCGGCAGCAGCGCCGTCGCCGAAATCGTGAACAGCAGCCGCGTGCCCGAATCGGCGACCTGGTGCGACAGCTCGGCAGGCGTGTAGAGCGGCGAAAAGTTCACCACCGTCGCGCCCAGCTTCAGGATGCCGTAATAGGCTGCGAGATAGTGCGGAACATTGGGCAGGAACAGCCCGATCCGGTCGCCCGGGCCGTAGCCGAGCGCGGCGAGCCCCGCCGCGACCCGGTTGGCGCCGTCGAGCGTCTCGCCATAGCTGTAGCGGCGGCCGAGAAAATCGATGAGTGGCTTGTCAACATGGGCTGCGGCCGCGGAATCGAACAGGTCGACCATCGATAGCGGCGGCAGCATCTGGTCCCAGGCGCCGGGGTGACGATATGCGGTGCGCCAGATGGCTTCGGGATCGATCATGTCCGGGGTTTAGGCAGCGCCCCCGGCACGCGCAACCCGCCTCAACCCAGACGCTTGGCGGTCCAGGTGATCAGCAGCGAAAAGGCCATCACGCCAAGGTCGATCGCGGCGCTTACCTGGCGCGGGGCCGGATCGTTGACCTGATGGGTGATGACGCGGATGTCGGCGGACGGGTGACGCACTGTCATGATGCCGAGCGCCAGCAGCGCGATAACGGAAATGGCAATCGGGCGCTGACGCATTGCTTCCTCCAACCCGGTTCGGTATTAACCGATTGCCATCAGGGCTGCAAGGTCATGCCGCAGACGGAACGTCGATACGCACCCGGTCGCGTCCATCGGCCTTGGCGTCGTACAGCGCGCGATCGGCGCGGCGGTACAGGTTCTTCCAGTCGCTCTCGGTCGCGAGCGATCCGCTGCACACGCCGATGCTGGCGGTGACGTTCATGTCGAACGGCATCCGTTCGCGGCGCAGATGGGCAAGCAGATCGTTCGGATCGATCGCCCGGCCGACCGGCATCACCACTGCAAATTCCTCGCCGCCGATCCGGGCCACCAGCGCACCGCTCGGCACGCCGCCACGCAGCCCGCGGGCGAACACACGCAGCACTTCGTCGCCGCCGTCATGCCCGATCGTCTCGTTGACGGCCTTGAAATGGTCGAGGTCGATGACGAACAGCGTCTGGTCGCCCTCCCGCCCGATCGCACGGTGCAGGAACGCGCGGCGGTTGAGCAGCCCGGTCAGCGGGTCGGCATCGGCAAGCGCGCGGGCCGCGAGTTCCTGCACCCGCGCCTCGTCGCGCTCCCGGCTCAACAAGCGGATGCGATAGGTGATGCCCACCGATGACAGCAGCGCTTCCGCGCTCATCGACAGGATGGTCGAATTGTCGATCCAGAAGCTCCATCCGATGAAGCTGAAATTATTGGCGACGCGCAGCCCCGCGAACACGACCGGCGCAGCCCAGGCGATCGCGAACAGCCAGAGATAGCTGCTGCGGCGGCGCCAGGCGCGCACCATGACCATCGGCACGAACGCGACCAGCATCAAGAAGGCCATGGCAAAGGCCTTGTCGAGCACCATGATGTTCCACGGCGCAAGCAGCGCGTAGCTGGTCGACGAGGCAAGAATGGCGAACGCCACCGCCGTGCCCGCCCGCCCGATCCATCCTTCGAACACCGTCTCTTCGAAAAACGCGCGCGCGAAGGATATCGCCGCCGTCGCGCTCAGCCCGAGGCCAATATAGTTGAGCCTCAACCGGTCATTATTGTCGAATCCGGGAAATGCCCAGGCGATCGCGCCCGACGACGTGAAGGCATAGCCGAGCAGCAGCCCCACCATGACGCAATAGGCCAGCTGGAACCGGTGCTGCATGGCCGTCCACAGCGCGAAATGATGCACCAGCAGCGCGATGCAAAGACCGGCAAATCCGGCATAGATCGCCGCCATGTACAGGTTTGCCCAGCCCGACTCGCGCAGCGTCGCCAGCCGCGGACCGACGACGATCCCGCGCAGATTGCCCGCGCCTTCGACCTTCCAGGCCACCTGCACGAGCGGCGCATCGCGCGCCGGCAGCCGGTCGAGAAAGATCGCTCCCAGCTGGAGGTTGGCGCTGGCCTGCCGCGCGTCGCTGCGCTTGGCGACGATCACGCCGTCGGCATAACGCGCATAGACGGTGCGCGCTTGCTGCCACAGGCTCACCGACCGCAGCGCGACTTCGCCGTGGCGTTCGACGCGATTGCCGAGCACCCAGTAATCGCCGCCGCCAAGCCGGTTCTGCGGCGTCTTGCAATCGAGCGGAATGCGGCCCGCGAACAGATCGGCCACACGCTGGCCCGGCATTGCGCGCGCGACGCACATGGTGATCGGATCGCCGATGCCCATCTTGTCGGCGGCCTGCGCGGGGGTGCCGGCCAGCACCCATGCGAGAACCAGCAATGCATAGCGCACGAGACGATGCGGAAAACTCATCGCCGACAAGTAGCGAGGAGAGCGCAAAAATCTGGTAAATGAAATCGAGACGGATTTGACGCGCAATCGCTAGCAAAGCTGCGAAATCTTATTGATCTCGATCAAGTAAATCGCCCGAATTTCGTTACGAGTGCGATATTGTCTCGACAATCCATTTGCCGACCGAGGCGCGCTGGGGTGCTAATTATCGCGCGGGATCGGGTAGGCCGTACATCACCGGGCGCCCGCGTGACCGGACATGCCGATCCACGCGAGCCGACCGGCCCCGGGGCGATTACTTCGCCTCGACGGCCTCTGCCTTTCCTTTCTTCTTGGGCTTTTTGGGTGCGGCTGGAATGATCTCGAACCCGAGTTCATTGTCTTTCAGCTTCACCGTCACCTCGCCGCCATGGACGAGCTTGCCGAACAGCAGTTCCTCGGCGAGCGGCTGCTTGACCTTTTCCTGGATTAGCCGCCCCATCGGCCGCGCGCCGTAGAGCTTGTCGTAGCCCTTTGATGTCAGCCAGGCCTTGGCATCGTCGTCGAGCTTGATGTGGACGCCGCGGTCGGCAAGCTGCAGTTCTAGCTGGAGAATGAACTTCTCCACCACCCGCGCCACGACTTCGGGCGGCAGATAGCCGAACGGGACGATCGCATCGAGCCGGTTGCGGAATTCGGGCGTGAACATCTTCTGCACCGCCTGCTCGTCCTCGCCCTCGCGGGTAAGGTTGCCGAAGCCGACCGTCTCGCGCGCCATGTCGCTCGCGCCCGCATTGGTCGTCATGATCAGGATGACGTTGCGGAAATCGACGCTCTTGCCGTGCTGGTCGGTCAGGCGGCCATTGTCCATCACCTGGAGCAGGATGTTGAACAGGTCGGGGTGCGCCTTTTCGATCTCATCGAGCAGCAGCACCGAATGCGGCTGCTGGTCGACCGCGTCGGTCAACAGCCCGCCCTGGTCGAACCCGACATAGCCCGGGGGGGCGCCGATCAGGCGGCTGACCGAGTGGCGCTCCATATATTCGCTCATGTCGAATCGCTGGAGCGGGATACCCATGATCGAGGCAAGCTGGCGCGCGACTTCGGTCTTGCCGACGCCGGTCGGGCCGGTGAACAGGTAATTGCCGATCGGCTTGTCGGGATCGCGAAGACCCGCACGACTGAGCTTGATCGCGCTCGCCAGCTTTTCGATCGCCGCATTCTGGCCGAACACAACCCGCTTGAGATCGGTTTCAAGCGTCGCGAGCGCGGCGGTATCGTCCTTCGACACCGATTTCGGCGGAATCCGCGCCATCGTCGCGATCACGGCCTCGATCTCCCGCGCGGTGATCGTCTTCTTGCGCTTCGACGGTGCGACCAGCATCTGCATCGCGCCGACTTCGTCGATCACGTCGATCGCCTTGTCGGGCAGCTTGCGGTCGTTGATGTAGCGTGCCGACAGCTCGACCGCGGTCTTGATCGCGTCGGGGGTGTACTTCACCGCATGGTGATCCTCGAACGCCGAGCGCAGGCCCGACAGGATCTTGATCGTGTCCTCGATCGTCGGTTCGTTCACGTCGATCTTCTGGAACCGGCGCAGCAGTGCGCGGTCCTTTTCGAAATGATTGCGGAATTCCTTGTAGGTGGTGGAGCCGATGCAGCGGATCGTGCCGCCCGACAGCGCCGGCTTGAGCAGATTGGACGCATCCATCGCCCCGCCCGACGTCGCGCCCGCGCCGATCACGGTGTGGATCTCATCAATGAACAGGATTGCGTCGGGAAGTTTTTCGAGCTCGTTGACGACCGCCTTGAGCCGCTCCTCGAAATCGCCGCGATAGCGCGTGCCGGCCAGCAGCGCGCCCATGTCGAGCGAATAGATGACGGCCGGCTTCAGCACCTCGGGCACGTCGCCTTCGATGATCTTGCGCGCAAGCCCTTCGGCGATCGCGGTCTTGCCGACGCCGGGATCGCCGACATAGAGCGGGTTGTTCTTGCTGCGGCGGCACAGGATCTGGACGGTGCGGTCGACTTCGGCGCCGCGGCCGATCAGCGGATCCACCTTGCCGCGACGCGCCTTTTCGTTGAGGTCGACGGTGAACTGCTTGAGCGCGCTTTCGCTCTTGCCCTTCTCGCTCGCCTTGGCGGGCTTTTCCTCTTCGGCGCCCTTGGGCGTCGACGCCTCGGGTGCGCTGCCGCCCTTGCCGACGCCGTGGCTGATGAAGCTCACCGCGTCCAATCGGCTCATGTCCTGTTGCTGGAGGAAATAGACCGCATAGCTCTCGCGCTCGCTGAACAGCGCGACGAGCACGTTGGCGCCGGTCACTTCGTCGCGGCCCGACGACTGGACATGCAGGATCGCGCGCTGGACGACGCGCTGGAAGCCGCTGGTCGGCGACGGATCGGTCGCCTGCGCGACTTTGAGCGCCTCGAGCTCGGTATCGAGATAATGCGCGACGGTGCGCTTCAATTCGCCCAGATCGACGCCGCACGCGGTCATCACCTTCGACGCATGCTCGTCGTCCACCAGCGCGAGCAGCAGGTGTTCGAGCGTCGCATATTCATGGCGGCGGGTTGACGCGGCTTCAAGCGCCTTGTGGAGCGTCGTTTCTAGGGCGGAAGCGAAGGAAGGCATCAGATTACTCCTTGGGGCCGCGATCGGGGCGCTGGCCGTCGCCCTGTTATGTCGGAAGGGGTTCGCCCGGCATCAAGCACTTGAAATCGTGTTTTCGCCGCATAGCGCCGGGGCGACCGCGCGATCACCGCTTGAACAGCTGTTCGGCGACGGCACGGTGGCTGACCGCGCGGCTCATATGGGTGCGGGTCCGCGTGATTTCCGCCTTGAGCGCGGCGATGCGTGCCTCCAGCTCACGTACCGACAACGGGTCGAGATCCTGCTTCGCCAGCAGCGCCACCGGATCGCCAGCCCGGGGAGGTGGTGCGATATCATCGGTATCCATGGCCCGGATCGTCCCTCGCACCGGCGGGCCTGTCAATGGGGCGCCACGTGTTTTTGCCACGGCTCTACGGCTCTAGGGTGCAAGCGACGCGCCGAGGCGCGATTGCATTATCCCTGCTGACTTCGCGCGCCGCTAACGGCTAAGAAGCGGCATGGGGGCGACAATGGCGGCAATTCCCGAAACGATGTTGGCGATCGATCCGGCAACGCCGTGCGATGCGGAGGCCCTCGTCGCGGTCGAGCGACCGGTTCCCGCACCGGGCGCCGGTGAGGTGCTGATCCAGGTCGCCGCGGCCGGCGTCAACCGGCCCGATGTGCTCCAGCGCAAGGGGCAATATCCGATGCCGCCCGGCGCGCCATCGATCCTCGGCCTCGAAGTGGCGGGCACGATCGTGGCGCTCGGCGACGGGGTCGAGCGCGACCTTGTCGGCCAACCGGTCTGCGCGCTGCTCGGCGGCGGCGGCTATGCCGACTATGTCGCCGCGCCGATCGGCCAGTGCCTGCCGGTGCCCGAAGCGCTGAGCATGGTCGAGGCGGCGGCGATGCCCGAGACGCTTTTCACCGTTTGGACCAATTTGTTCGAGCGCGCCTATGCGGTCGAGGGAGACACGGTGCTCGTCCATGGCGGTACCAGCGGCATCGGCACGATGGCGATCGCGCTCGGCGCCATTTTCGGGCTGAAGGTGATCGTGACCGCCGGGTCGGACGAGAAATGCGCGGCCGCGCTCGCGCTCGGCGCCGCGCATGCGATCAACTACCGGACCGAGGATTTCGTCGCGCGGGTGCGCGAGATTACCGGCGGACAGGGGTGTCAGGCGGTGCTCGACATGGTCGGCGGCGATTACGTACCGCGCAACCTGCAATGCCTCGCCGATGACGGGCGGCATGTGTCGATCGCGGTGCAGGGCGGGTTGATGGCGACGATCCCGATCTTCGAGGTAATGCGCCGCCGCCTGACGCTGACCGGATCGACGCTGCGCCCGCGCGACGCCGCGTTCAAGGCGATGGTCGCCGACGAACTCGCCCGCATGGTCTGGCCGCATGTCGCGGTCGGGCGGCTGAAGCCGGTGATCGACACCAGCTTCCCGCTCGCCCAGGCAGGCGCTGCACACGCGCGGATGGAAGGCGGCGACCATATCGGCAAGATCGTGCTGACGGTCGGTTAGGGCGGCGGCTTGCCAGAGCGGCGCTTTCGCTTCGGCACCGGTTGCGGACGGACGCGCCGACCATCGTCTCGGCACGCTCGGCTTGACTTGAAGGGGATTCGACCGGTGATCAGCAGGAGGGAAGCCATCACGACGGCGGCATTCGCGGCGTTGCTGCCCGGATCGGCCGACGCTTGCCAGATATCCCGCACGCACCGCGCCCCCGTTTTCGACAAGCAGATGCAGGAGAAACATCTGAGATTGGTCGCGAGGTTTTTCGGGGCGATCGACAAGGCACGGTCGTTCGAAGAGATCGAGCGTTCGACCAAGAGCATGCTGCGTGCCGGTTTTCAATGGCCCGGTCCTCAGCCCGCCAAGTTGTTGGAGGCCATACCGGTAGGCGACTTGGTCATCGTCCGCTCGCGAGCCATCGAAGAGATATCCGAGAATGAGTGCAACCGGTACGCCGTGCTGCACGCATATTATTCGGTGCATTTCGACCACGACCTGATCGCCCTGATGAACACGATCAGCTTCGGCGCTATATGACGCCCCACGGCGCACCGCACCTCAGTATTTGACGTGAACGCCGCTCTCCATCCAATATCAATTGCCACGGCGGCGCGCGTCTAGTGAAGCCGTTATCAGGCGACGGCGTGCCACAAACGAGCGCCGCACGACAACCGGCCCCAAGATCGACCCAAAGATCGACCCAAAAATCGAAAGGGCCAAATCCGATTTCGCTAGAAGCCCGCCACGACGCGCTGTAATAATCGTTTCGACAGGAGAAATACCGTGTTTGCCTTGCTGGGCGCGTCGCAGAACGTCGCCTTTGTTATTGCGCTCGTCCTGATGATGTTGATCGGGCTGGTGCAGCTGGTTGGCCTTGCCGGACACTTCGGCATCGATGCGCATGTCGATGGCGGTGTCGATGTCGACGCGGATGTCGATTTCGATATCCTCGGCTGGCTGGGTTTTGGCCGCGTCCCGCTCATGGTGCTGCTGACCCTGTTTCTAGGCATTTTCGGCGTGACCGGGCTGCTTGTCGAACAGCTGAGCCACGACCTGCTGGGGGCTTTTCTGTCGCCGCTCTTCGCGGTGCCGGCTGTGTTCGCGGCGACGCTGCCGATGACGGGTGCTGCGGCGCGGCTGGTCGCGCGCATCCTGCCGCGCGACGAAACGACGGCGGTATCGCTCGATTCGCTGGTCGGCGAATATGCCCGTATCGTCACCGGCCGCGCTGCGGCGGGCTCGCCGGCGCGCGCCCGGGTCGAGGACGTGCATGGCCAGGCGCATTTCGTCATGGTCGAGCCCAACAGCCGCGACCAGGTCTTCGAGGAGGGCGAAGCGATCCTCCTCGTCCGGCGCGAGGACAATCTGTTCCGCGCCATTTCCCGCGGTGATCATCGCTTGCCGCATATCGGAGTGTAATCAAATGGGTGACCTCGTGACGCAGGGGGGCGGCGTGCTCCCCTATGTGATCCTGTCGGGCGTCGTTTTCCTGATGCTGCTGATCATCGGCGCGTTCATCGTCCGATTGTACAAGCGCGCGTCGAAGGAAGTCGGGTTCGTGCGCACCGGTTTCGGCGGTGAAAAGGTCGTGATCAACGGCGGCGCGATGGTGCTGCCGGTTTTCCATGAGACGATGCCGGTCAATCTCAACACCGTACGGCTCGCGGTCGAGCGCAAGAATGCCGATGCGCTGATCACGCTCGACCGGCTGCGCATCGACGTGAAGGCCGAATTCTATGTCCGGGTGAAGCCCGACGCGCAGTCGATCGCTACCGCCGCGCAGACGCTCGGCATGCGTATGATGCACCCGGATTCGCTGAAGGAGCTGGTCGAGGGCAAGTTCGTCGACGCGCTGCGTTCGGTCGCGGCGGGGATGACGATGGCTCAATTGCACGAACAGCGCAGCGAATTCGTGCAGAAGGTGCAGCAGGCCTCTTCGGTCGATTTGGCGATGAATGGGCTCGAGCTCGAAAGCGTGTCGCTGACCGGGCTCGACCAGACCTCGATCGAGCATTTCAACGCCAACAACGCGTTCGACGCGGAAGGCCTGACCAAACTGACCGAGCAGATCGAGCTCCGCAAAAAGGCGCGCAACGACATCGAGCAGGATACGCGCGTGCAGATCGAGACCAAGAATCTCGAAGCCGAACGGCAGAGCTTTCTGATCGGCCGCGACACCGAATTCGCGCGGCTGGAGCAGGAGCGCGAGCTGGAGGTGCGACGGGCCGAGCAGTCGGCTGAGATCGCGCGCGAGCAGTCGGCGCGCCAGCGCGAGGCCGAACAGGCGCGGATCGAGGCCAAGAAGCAGATCGACAGTCAGCAGATCGAGGCCGATCGCGCGGTGCAGGAAGCCCGCATCGCGCAGGAACAGGCGCTCGCGCTCGCCCGGCAGGAACAACAGATCGCGGTCCAGAACAAAAGTCGTGACGAAAGCCAGGCCAAGGCCGAGGCCGACAAGGCACGCGCGGCCGCCGTCGCTGCTGAGGAACAGGTCGGAACGGCGCGCGAGACCGAGATCGCCGAGCGTCAGAAGAGGATCGAGCTGATCGACGCCGCGCGCGAGGCCGAACGCGCCGCAATCGGCGTCAAGGTCCAGGCCGAGGCCGAGAAGCAGGCGGCGGCCGACCGTGCCGCGGCGCAGCGGCTGACCGCCGAGGGCGACGCCGAAGCAGTGAAGCTGAAGGCAGAAGCCGACCGGCTGCGCTTCGAGGTCGAGGCGGCGGGCCAGCGCGCGGTGAACGAAGCCGCGAACATCCTGTCGTCGGAGACGATGTCGCTCCAGACCAAGCTCGCGCTGCTTAAGGTGCTGCCGGAGATGATCCGCGAGGCCGCCAAGCCGATGGAGGCGATCGACAGCATCAAGATCGTGCAGGTCGAGGGGCTGAACGGCGCAGGCGGGGGCGGCAACGGCAACGGTGTTGCGCGCGACGGCAATCTTGCCGACAGCGCGGTCGCGGCGGCACTGCGCTACCGTGCGCAGGCGCCGGTGCTCGACGGGCTGATGAAAGAGCTTGGCTTCGACGGCAGCACGATCGGCACGCTGGTCGCCGCCGCTGCCGATCAGGCGTCAGGTCTGCAGCCTTCGGGGCCGACGCCCGCAGCCTCCGCGCCGCCGCCTCTGCCGCCGTTGCCGCCGATGACGACGGAGAATTGATCCAGGCCTAGCGAAAGAGCCGCCGGTCCCAGGGATGGCGGCTCTTGTCGACGATGGCGATGTCGGCGCTTGCCGGGTGTGCGGGATTAATCAGGATGTTGGCCGCGCCCGGGGCGATGACCGAGGGTGCGCGCGCGAGCGGTGTCGCCGCGTCGCGCAGCCAGGCATCGCCCCATGCCGCGCTGCGCTTTTCATCGGGCAGGGGGCTGCCAGCCCATTCGGTGGTCGGCAGGTCGTCGGGAATGCGGATCTTGAGCAGCTGCAAGGCAGGCGGGACGCTGGCAACTTCCAGATGGACCAGCGCCTCCAGGATGGCGAGCGCCGCATGTTCGGCGGTATAGACGATCGCGCGGCCCTGAAGGTGCCATCGCCCCGGCGTTTTCAACCCGCCCAGCCCGTCAAGATCGGCGAATTCGGAAATCCGCCAGACGATCAGCTCGGCCATGTCAGGCGGTGAAGCCGTGACGCGCCTGCTGCAACACCTCCTCGACCAGCTTCGCCCCGGTATCCGAATCCAGCAGCGCGATCGGCGATTTGCCGTCGAACCGGCGCTTCGGGCTGTCGAGCCACGCCATCGCCGCCTCGCGCGCCCCGAAGATGTCGGTCGCCAGATCGAGGATGCCGATGAACCGGGCGAGCCGGTTGCTCTCGTCGGTACTGAGCGCTCCATTTTCCTTCAGCCGCCGGTCGAGCGTGCGGCGCGGCGCGACGATCTTCGCCAGATCGGTCATGGTGATCGACGCATCATCGGTCAGCGTCCGCAGCGCAGCGGCGGGCAGCCCGGCACTGATCGCTTCCGCGCGGCGGATCGGCGGTAACGACACAAATGACTCGATCGAAAATGAACTTGCCATCTGGCTAATATGGGTTAGCCATTTGCCATCGTCAACCAACGCTGGAATGATGGCCATGGACGCGCCGCTGATCCTCCACGAATATGCGCTTTCCGGAAACTGTTACAAAATCCGGTTGACCGCCGCGCATCTGGGCATCGCGCTCGAGCGGCGGCACTATGACATCATGAAGGGGGCGACGCGGACGAGCGACTTCCTGCGCGACGTCAACGCCAATGGCCGCATCCCGGTGCTCCAGATCGGCGACCGGTTCCTGCCAGAGAGCAACGCGGCCTGCGTCTATCTCGCGCATGGATCGCCCCTGATCCCGGCGGATCGCTTCGACCATGCCGACATGCTGCGCTGGATGTTCTGGGAGCAGTATAATCACGAACCCAACATCGCGACGCTGCGCTTCTGGCTCGCGTTCGTCGGCGCGGCAAAGCTGACCGACGCGCAGCGGGGCCAGCTGGCCGCAAAGCAGGTCGCGGGGATGGCGGCGCTGACGCTGATGGACGCGCAGCTCGCAAAGACGCCGTTCCTCGTCGGCGACACGCTGACGCTCGCCGACATCGCGCTCTATGCCTATACCCATGTCGCGGAGGAAGGCGGCGCCTTCTCGCTCGCGCCCTATGCGAACGTGCTTGCTTGGCTCGCCCGCGTCGCTGCCCAGCCGGGCCATGTCGGCATCACCGATTAGGACTTTCGATCGGGCAGGCGGGAACAAAACCACGATCCCGTACGATTCAAACTGTAACACAAAGCTGCCATAGCGGCGCGATCAACCCCGTTCGACGTGCAGGGATTTGGCATGAAGATCGCAAAGATCGTTGATCAGGGCCTGGGCGAATTCGCGGATTTCGCGCAGTCCGGCCCCTCCATCCCCGAACGCGAGGTGACCGAGCGGCGTCGGTTCAGGACAATCTGGATTTCCGATGTCCATCTCGGCACGCGCGGGTGCAACGCCGAAATGCTGATCGACTTCCTCGACCACGTCGACAGCGAGACGATGTATCTGGTCGGCGACATCATCGACGGCTGGCGGCTGAAGAAGAAATTCTACTGGCCGGCCGCGCATAACGACATCGTCTGGCGGCTGTTGAAGCGGGCTAAGCGCGGCACTCGGGTGATCTACATCCCCGGCAATCATGACGAGGTTTTCCGCCAGTTTTCGGGGCTCGACTTCGGCGGCGTCGCGATCCGGCGGAAAGCGATCCACGAGACTGCCGACGGGCGCCGCCTGCTGGTGCTGCACGGCGACGAGTTCGACGCGATCACGCTCGCGCACAAGTGGCTCGCGCATGTCGGCGATTTCGCCTATAATGCGCTGATGGCCGCCAATGTCTGGGTCAACGGCATTCGCCGGGCGTTCAACCTGCCGTACTGGTCGCTGTCAAAGCATGCCAAGGCCCGCGTGAAGAACGCCGTCGAATTCATCTCCAATTACGAGGAGGTGGTGGCACAGGCGGCAGGCGCGCGGGGTGTCGACGGGGTCGTTTGCGGCCATATTCACACCGCCGAATTGCGCAGGATCGGCGGGATCGACTATTACAACGACGGCGACTGGGTGGAAGGCTGTACCGCGCTCGTCGAACATTTTGATGGCCGGATGGAGATTTTGCACTGGGCCGACGAAATGGCAGTACGCGCGCTCGCCGAGCGCGGGCACGCCGCACCCCTCTCCGATATGCCTGCACTGGCGGCATAGTGCGGATCGCGATCGTCACCGACGCTTGGAGCCCCCAAGTGAACGGCGTGGTGCGAACGCTCCAGTCGGTGCGCGCCGAGCTTGAGCGGCAAGGGCATGAAGTGCTCGTGATCAGCCCCGAGCGTTTCTATTCGATGCCATGCCCGACCTATCCCGAAATCCGGCTCGCCTTTGCGCGCACGGCGGCCGTGGGGCGCATGCTCGCCGATTTCCGCCCCAACGCGATCCATCTGGCCACCGAAGGCCCGGTGTGCCTGGCCGCGCGGCGCTGGTGCCTGGCGCGGCGTTTCCCGTTCACGACCGCCTATCACACCCAGTTTCCCGATTATGTGTCGGCGCGCATCGGCATCGATCCGGGCTGGATCTGGCGCTACATCACCTGGTTCCACTGGCCCGCCCAGGCGGTGCTCGCCTCGACGCCGTCGATCGCCGATACCTTGCGCGAACACGGGCTGACGCGGATCAAGCATTGGGGGCGCGGCGTCGACCTGTCGACCTTCGGTCCCGATGTCGCGCCCGATCCGGCGATCCGCGCGCTGTCGGCGGCGGGGCAGGGGCCGATCCAGCTCTATGTCGGCCGCGTCGCGATCGAGAAGAATATCGAGGCGTTTCTGGAAAGCGACCATCCGGGCACGAAGGTGATCGTCGGCGACGGCCCGGCCCGCACCACGCTGGAGGCGAAATATCCCGAGGCGCATTTCCTGGGGCCGAAATTCGGCGACGACCTCGCTGCCGCCTATGCCGCTGCGGACGTGTTCGTCTTTCCCAGCAAGACCGACACGTTCGGGCTGGTGATGATCGAGGCGCTGGCATCGGGCCTGCCAGTCGCGGCCTTTCCGGTGACGGGGCCGGTCGACGTGCTGAAGCCCGGCGTGGGCGCGATGGACGAGGACCTGACCACCGCGATCGCTCAGGCGCTGACGCTCGATCGCCGCGCCTGCGCAGATTATGGCCGGACCTTCACCTGGGAAGCCAGCGCGCGCCAGTTCCTCGAAGCGCTCGCCCCGGTTGGGCTGGAAAGCGAGCGGCAGGCGGCTTGATCGCGCTGCGCCGGGGCATCGCCTGGCTGCTGCTCGCGCTCGGGGTGCTGACGGCGACGATGCTGTGGCAGGCGGGGGCCGATCCGGTCGTGCGACGCCTGACAGTCAGCGTGGCAGGCTGGCCCGCAACCGCGCCGCCGCTGCGGCTCGTGCTGATCAGCGACATCCATGTCGCCGGGCCTGAAACCCCGCCCGAGCGGCTGGCGCGCGTCGTTGCGCAGATCAATGCGCTGGCCCCCGATCTGGTGCTGATCGCCGGCGATTTCGTAACCGAGGAGCTGTAGTGGACTTGACGTGTTTATCAACCTGCCACCATAATTCCAATGGATGCCCATCAATTTGAAAATCAATTTCGCTAAAATTCGCAATCTTCATTCAAAAGCTTGATGGTCTATCTAAAGTACCAAGGCTTCTCAAAATCCTTTTCCGAAAAAAGTAAATTACACGAGTTTGCAATCCTATTGTTATTATAGTTTAGCAAATCAACGCTCTTTTGAACATAATCGTCAGTCGGACGATTTCCCGTTTTTTCAAAAACGTGATAAACATGGGTATGAGTCAAGTCTATTTTTGCAACATCATAGGAAAACGCACCTTTATGCCCAGGGTCTAGATAAGTAAATTGTGTGACTTTAACTCCTTTGGGAAAACCTCTATCTCCCGTACTTATATAGTCTCCCTTATAAATATCTGCTGTAAGTGATTTCAGAGAGTTTTCGACACATAGAATGTCCACAGGATGATCAAAGTCCCTGGTCCACGCAAATGCATATATTGGTTCGCAAGAAGGCGTTGTAAATAGTATTATTAATAACGGTATTATTCTCTTTTTCATGGCGAAATGCCTCGTCGGGACAAGCGAAACAATAATCATCACTCGCATCCAAAGGTAAGTCGATCGTCAAAAGTATTTATCACAGCTTGTCGGAACTACGGCAACAGTGCACTAAATCTATCTTTACTCCGGGGGCGTTCTTTGCTTGGGATTGCGTCCGAGGGCGGCCTCGACTCGTTGGAGAAACGCGCTACTCCCTGCGAGCCTACCGACACTTTCTGCGCGTCGCAACGAGGATGACAGGCGTTTGTACTCGCCCGTCTCGAGCAAGGCCGCAAAGTCCGTGACCCGCGCCAGCACCGGATCTGTCGCGGTAATGCTGTCGCCGCGCGCCGTATGGAGACGAGTTGGATATATTAGTATCCTTTTTAAGCGGAATTCTACTGTGAGTATTTATTTTAGGGGATGCGGACCTTGTAGCAATATATGCCGAGCTCGGGCAATTAGGCCTGACTGGTGTAACGGAACCGCCCCACGTTGCCCGCCGCCTGGATGCTGTACTCGTCATAAGAGTTGATGTTGGTCACCGTACCGCTCGCGTTCGCCACCGCGATCTGGCGGCCGCGCTCGGCCGCGTCGAGGAAGCGGCGGTCGTTGGCACCTGAGCCTTACCATGCAAGCGGCTCGTCAATATCCATCTTCCAGCCGGGTCGAGACGGGTCACGCCACCGCCGTCGCTCCCCCAACACTCGCGTCTTGCCCCGGCGCGCCATCCGCACTAAGTCTTCGCTGTGACAGGCCATCCCGCAAGGGGTGGCCCTTATTGTTTCTGATGGAGTTTTTCCCGCATGGCCCAGCCGCTCATGCCCCACGCCACTGCTTCGTGGCTGGTCGACAACACCGCGCTCTCGTTCGAGCAGATCGCCGAATTCTGCGGGCTGCACATCCTTGAGGTGCAGGCGATCGCCGACGATACCGCCGCGACCAAGCTCACGGGCCGCGATCCGGTGCGTGCGCACGAACTGACCCAGGAAGAGATCGAGAAGGGCGAGGCCGATCCGTCCTATGTGCTGAAGATGTCGAAGGGTCCCGACCAGGTCCGCCGCACCAAGGGGCCGCGCTACACGCCCGTGTCGAAGCGGCAGGACAAGCCCGACGGCATCGCCTGGATCATCCGCAACCATCCCGAAATCTCGGACGGCGCGATCGGCAACCTGATCGGCACCACCCGCACGACGATCGCCGCGATCCGCGACCGCAGCCACTGGAACATCGCCAATATCGTGCCCAAGGATCCGGTGACGCTCGGCCTGTGTTCGCAGCGCGAGCTCGACGCAATCGTCGCCAAGGCCGCCAAGGCCGCCGGGATCGAGGCGCCCGTTGACAACAAGCTGGAGGGCGACCGTGCGGCGCTGATTCAGTCGCTGCGCGACGAGCGCGAACAGGCCGCCCGCGACGCCGAAGGCGACGACACCGCGCTGCTGCCCGGGGGCCTGCAAGACCCGTTCAAGCGGGCCTGACGCCGGCGTGACGCGCAGCGCCGACGCGGCCCTCATCCTCGATGAGAGCTTCGTGCCAACGAGCCATCGCGGCCTGACCTATCCGTTCGGGCATGTCGGCCCGGAGCCGCAGCAGGTGATGCGCGTCGCCGATGGCATCGGCTGGGTACGGCTGGCAGTGCCGGGGCCGCTCAAGCACATCAATTGCTGGCTGATCGATGACGAGGACGCGCTCGGGCCCGGCGTGGCGCTGGTCGATACCGGCCTGAACCTCGATGCGACGCGCGCCGACTGGAAAGCGCTGTTCGGGCGCAGTGAGCACGGGGACGGCCCGCTGGCCGGCGTGCGGCTGACCCGGGTGATCGCAACCCATTTCCATCCCGACCATATCGGCCTGGCCGGGTGGATGTGCGACCGCCACCGCTGCCCGCTCGAGATGACGCAGGGCGAATGGCTGACGGCGCGGATGCTCGCCGCCGATGCGCGCGACGCGGTGCCTGATGAGATGATCGCCTTCTGGCAGGGCGCGGGCTGGGACGAGGAAGCGGTGGCGCGCGGGCGCGACCGGGGCTGGTCGGGCTTTCGCCGGATCATCACGCCATTGC
>PKED01000118.1 GCA_002863155.1 Sphingomonadaceae bacterium
CGTTTTTCGTCGTCTCGCGGACCCGGCTAGCAGAGCGGTGCAGCCGAGCGCAAAGCCCTTTCTCGGTTATTGGCCGAGCGGCCAGCGCGCGCGCACCTCATACACCGCGCCGTCGCGGGTCAGGGTGCTTTCGAACAACGACAGATGCGGCATCATGAAATCGGCGCTGGCGAGCGCTGCCTGTTTGGCAAGAAAGCCCTCGATCGCCGGACCCATGCCCTGGCTGCGCGGCAGCCGTGCCAGCGTGATGTGCGGCAGATAGCTGCGGGTGTCGCTGGGCAGGCCAAGCCCGACGAGCGCGCGGTCGACCTTGCGGTGCAGCGCGGCAAGCGGTGCGGCGGGGGCGACGCCCGCCCAGAGCGTATCGGTCCGCCCATCCCTGTCGAACCGACCGACGCCCTCGATCCGTGCGCGGGGCGCCGCCGCATCGAGCCGGGCGAGCGCCAGCGCGATCTCCTCGGCCATCGGCGTTGCGACTTCGCCGACGAAGCGCAGCGTCAGGTGCAGCTGATCGTCGGTCTGCCAGCGCGCGGCGGGCACACCGCCCATCGCCGCCAGCAGGATCTGGCGGATCGCGGGGGGCGGTCGCAAACCGATGAAAAGCCGGTGCATTATTGGTAAATCCCAAATTTTCTCGCTCATGGCGGCGGCCATTAACCCACCGTCCACCGCTAAGCGGTTACAAAAGGACGCGAATTGCGCAAGCGCGCGGGACGATCTTCTGTCCGGTTTCGCTTGAAACCGGCCGCGCAAACGCCGATATTCGCGGTATCCGGCATGATGCCGGCAAAGGAGTGGTTTCGAAATGGCAAACTGGTCTGATCCCCGTACGGCTGCGGTCGATCGCGCGACGGGCGTCGGCGCGCGGAGCGCCGCGTATGACGCGGGTCTGCGATCCTACATGCTGTCGGTCTATAATTACATGGCGTCGGCGGTCCTGCTGACCGGCATCGTCGCGCTCGGCTTTGCCGCCAGCGGCTATGCGGCGCAGGTATTCCTCGGCGGCGGGATCCTGAAGTGGATCATCACGCTGGCGCCGCTCGGCTTCGTGTTCGCGATGAGCTTTGGCCAGGCGCGGATGTCGACCGCGACGCTGCAGGGCCTGTTCTGGGGCTATGCGGTGGCGATGGGCCTGTCGCTGTCGACGATCTTCCTCGCCTATAGCGAGATCGCGATCGCCCAGGCGTTCTTCGCGACGGCGGCGGGCTTCGGCGCGCTGAGCCTCTATGGCTACACTACCAAGCGCAACCTGAGCGCGTTGGGCAGCTTCCTGATCGTCGGGCTGGTCGGCCTGATCGTCGCGAGCCTGATCAATGTGTTCGTGCAGTCGGGGCCGCTTGGGCTGGTGATCAGCTTCGCGGGCGTCCTGATCTTCGCGGGCCTGACGGCGTACGACACCCAGCGCACCAAGGCGCTGTACGATCAGGTGGCCGGGACCGAGTGGGAAGGGCGGACGATCATCATGTCGGCGCTCAACCTCTATCTCGACTTCATCAACATGTTCCTGTTCATCCTGCGCCTGTTCGGCAGCCGCGATTAAGCGACGCGCAAGGATCGGTCGATCGGGGCCCGGCGGGAAACCGCCGGGCCCTTTTTTGTGCGCCGCGCAAAGCCTGTCGGCTCGGTAACACCCTGTCCGCGCATAACAGGATGTGACGAATTTGTGCAGCACGGCGCAATCCAATTGCATCGGAAGCGCGATTATGATGTTTTCGTGTCAGGGAGGGCGAAACGTCAACGTGCCGTTAACCATCCCGGGGACATGATGCCCCTGTCAACCGAGCCGATAGGACGACGACATGAGTGCAGGGATGAAGCGAGCAGCGGGGGCGATGGCCCTGGCGGAGATGAAGGAATTTGCGGGGTTCGAGGCGGCGACGCAGCGTTACGTCCGTCGCTCGCTCGACATCGGCCTCGACCGCGACGACGCCCTGCAGCGCTGGTCGCGCGACGTCGTCGAGGCAGCCAGCATCCGCGCCCAATACCGGCTCTATGATCGCCTGCCCGATATCCGCGCGACGGTGCCGACCGAAAGCGGTATCGACCGGGTCGATGCGTTTCTGGGCCAGCTCGTCAAGCTCAGCGCCTTCGATCTCGGCCAGGGGCGGCTGAGCAGCTTTTCGGCCTATCGCTTCCTCTATGAACGGTTGATCGGCGCGCTGGTGCGCCCCTGGCTGCCCGCCGCCTTTTGCGCGGCGGCGGCGATGCCGCACCTCCAGCCCGAAATGCGGCGCAAGCTGCTCCAGTCGATCAGCGAAGCGGCGGCAACGGCGCAGGGCTGGTCGACGCGCGAGCCCGCCTTTTTCCCCTATTGGGTCGAAAAGGTCGATTCGGCCGCGATGCACTAAGCCCGGCGGACGCCGCCGAGCGGTTCGGACGTTACCGGATAGCCGGTATCGTCGGGGATGCAGAGATGCTCCACCCCGTCGCGGACCTCGGTCCAGGGCGTGATCATCGGCGTGCCGTGACGCAGGGCATCGACGACGGCGGCGTCGAACCCGTCGAGCCGTGCCAGCCGTTCGAGGTTGCGCCGGGTCGGGAAGATGATCGCCACCCGCCCCGCATCGGCATCGTCGAGCACCTGCTGCGCGGTCGCCCAGAACACGCGCGCATTCTCCGTCGCGTCGACCACCGGCTCGGGCGCCCCTTCGGGCAGTGCGGCCACGAAGAACATCGTGTCGAAAATGCGCATATTGGCGTGGCGCGGGCACCAGCGCGCAAACGGCACGAGCGCGTCGGCGGCAAGGCGCAGGCCGTGCACGTCGAGCAGTTCGGCAAAGGGCGCGCCGTGGTGGAGCGCCGCGCGGATCGCCGACAGCTGGATCGGATCGGGCAACGGCACGATGCCGACCGCGATCCCCGCTTCCTCGATCATCTCACGGATCGCCGCGATCCGGGCCGGGCCGTCCGCGTCACCCCGCAGGTCGCGCATCGCGAGCGCGCGGTCCTCGGCATCTACCCGACCGCCGGGAAAGACGATCGCGCCGCCGGCAAAGGCCATCGCGGCCGCCCGCTCGACGAACAGCAGATCGGGCGCCGCGCCGGCGCGCGCGCGAAACAGCACGAGCGTGGCGGCGGGAATGGGGTTGGCATAGATCGCGTCGGTCATCGCGCCACCCTAGTGCGCGGCGGGCGGTGGTCCAGCGGCTTTCGCGTCAGGCAGCCAGGGCGAGCCGGTCGCGCCCTTCAGCCTTGGCGCGATACAGTGCCTCGTCGGCGGCGCGCATCAGCTGGAGGCGTGAGCGGCCGGGGGTAATCTCGGCGACGCCCGCGCTCACGGTCACATGGACCTCGATGCCGTCGGGCCCCAGCGTGACGTCGTCGGCGATCGCCTGGCGCACGCGCTCGCACACCTGCATCGCCTGCTCGATCGTTGCGCCGTCCAGGATCAGGCCGAATTCCTCGCCGCCCAGCCGCGCGACATGATCGTTCGCGCGCACGGTCCGCAGCGCCGCCGCCGCGAAGGTTTCGAGGACCAGATCGCCTACCGCATGGCCATGTTCGTCGTTGACGCGCTTGAAGAAATCGATGTCGAACAGCGCGATGCAGCCATGGCCCTGTTCGTCGCGCCGGTCGTTGATCTTGCGGTCGAGCAACGTGTCGAAACGGCGGCGGTTCGACAGGCCGGTGAGCGGATCGGTCGACGCCGCATGCGCAAGCTTGATCTCGAGCGACTTGCGGGTCGAAATGTCGCGGATCGCGCTCACCCATCCCGAAAGCCGCCCGTCATCGTCGAACAGGCCGCGGGTATGCGCTTCGAACCAGCGATACTCGCCGGACGCGGTCCGGGCCCAATATTCGATGGTCGTGGGAACGATCGATCGCTGATTGGCGAAGGCGGCCTCGGCCATCGTCGCCTGGTCCGGACCGCAGGGCAGATCATGCGCGCAGTGGCCGATCAGCTGTTCAGCCGTATATCCGGTGACTTCGCGTGCCGACGGCGACGCATAGCGGATGACGCCATCGCGATCGAGCGAGACGACCATGTCGGTCGCGCTTTCGGTAATCAGCTTGTAGCGCGCCTCGCTCTCGCCCAACCGCCGGAACAGCACCCGCCGCTGTGCGAGTTCGGCGGCGACCGGGAGCACGGTCAGCACGGTGACCGCCAGGTAGAACTGGAACAGCCGCGCGTGTTCGGCGGCGCTGCCGGGAATGAGATTGACGGGCCCGTGCCCGGTCGCGGTCAGGATCGCGCCGATGCTGCCCAGCATCACCACCGCAAGCGCGCTGCCGACCTGTTCGAGGCGGAAGGTGATGATGATAAGCGGCAACATCGGCAGGAACAGGAGCGGCATCGCCGACTGGATGAACACCAGCCAGCTCGTCGCCGCCATCAGCGTCATCAAGACCGCCGCCTCGATACGTTCGCGCAGCAGGGCATTGTTGAGCCACCGGCCGAACTCGCCGCGCAGCGCCAGCGTGAACAACGGCGTAAAGGTCAGCGTGCCGAGTCCGTGGCCGAGCATCCAGGCGCGGAACTCGGTCCCGAAGCTCATGCCGCTCAGATAACCTGCAAGCACGGCGCCCGGGACGGCGGCGACTGCGGTCGCGATCACCCCTGCCACCAGTGTGAACATCGCCACGCCCTCGAGCGAGCCGAGGAAGGACTGGGCCCGGCGTAGGCGACGCAACAGGGTCGCCGCGACGACCGCTTCGCCGATATTGATGCAGGCAAGTGGGGCCGCCGCCAACAGGCCGAAGCCGAACAGCGTCGTAGCTGCAAAGCTCGCGACGAGGCAGGTCGCGATGCTCGCGCGCCAGCGCTGGCGGTCGGCAGTGGTGAGTTCGGCGAGGAGCAGTGCGGTCGCCAGCCACAGGCTTGCAAGGCCGCCATCGAACCGGGTGAGCGAGATCATCGACGCCGCCGCGACGAAATAGGCAACGCCGACCAGCACGGCCCGCGTCCACACCGATCGACCGCCTAAACGAACTTTTGCCACCGCACCGTCCATCCCATGATGCTACTGCGGCTTGGTTAAGCTATCCTTTGCCTGACTGCGGCCCGGTCGATACTTTGTTCAATACAGCACGATTGCCGCAAGATGGAGCACGCATTGCGAAATGGGTCAGGGGTGACATAATGATCTACATCGCTATCAACCTGCTGCCGATCCTGGCGGCGACGCTGCTCGGGCTCGCGATCGGTTATGGCTGGCACCTGGCGGTCGGGGATCGTCGGCCGATCGGCTCGCGCATGGCGATCCTTGCGATACTCGGCGAATTCTGGCTGGCGGCGATTCTGGCGGGCGCGCTGATCCTCGCGCCGCCAAAAGCCGCACCCTGGGTGATGGCGGTCGGCAGCGCGGTGGTGATCTGGGCGGGGTTCGTGCTGCCCGCCGTCGCGATCAGTCTGGCCCATCGCGGCATGCGCGCAGGCGCGGTGGCGAGCGAAGCGCTCCACTGGCTGGTCGTGATGACCGCGCAGGCGGTGCTGATGAAGGCGATCGGCCTGGTGCCGCCGCCGCTCGGCAGCTAGCGCCCGGCGTCGGGCACCCGCAGCGTCGCCAGCGCGGCGAGCAGCATCACCGCGGCGGCAAAGGCCATCGTCCAGATCGGCTGGCCGGGAAACCACGCCTTCATGATCGACCCCATCAGCGTCGACACCAGCAGCTGCGGAACCACGACGAACACGTTGAACAGGCCCATATAGATGCCGAGCTTCTTCTGCGGGAGCGAGGAGGCGAGGATCGCATAGGGCATGGCGAGGATCGATGCCCAGGCGATGCCGATACCGATCTCGCTGACCAGCAGCAGATCGGGCGAGCGGATGAAGAAGAAGCTCGCATAGCCCGCCGCCCCGCAGATCAGGCCGACCGCGTGGGTCCGCACCTTGCCGATCGCCCGCGCGAGCCAGGGCAGCAGGGTCAGCGCCGCGATCGCCGCCACGCCGTTATAGGTCGCGAACAGCACGTCGACCCAGTTCGCCGCCTGCTGGAACGCCGCGCTCGATGAATCGGTCGTTCCGAACACATTTTGTGCGACGATCGGCGTGGTGTTGATCCACATGATGAACAGCGCCGACCAGCTGAAGAACTGGACGAGCGCGAGCCGCTTCATCAGGTCCGGCATGCCCGAGAAATCACCGACGATATGGCCCAGCATCGACGCGCCGCGCCCGGCGCGCGCCAGCTGGATCGCGATGATGCTGGCGATGCCATAGGCGATCAGCAGCCCGCCGAGCAGATACATTTCCTGCTGCAAGGCGAAGCGAAGGACGAGCAGCACAACGGCGATGCCGCCCGCGATCCATGCGAAGCTCGACGTCAGCGTGCGCTCGGCGAGCAAGCGGATCGTCTCATGCTGGTCGGCGCCGTCGCTTTCGTCGAACGCCGCCATTTCGGCCGGGCTGTACTCGCGCGTCGTGACCACCGTCCACAACACCGCGAGGAACAGCGCGGCGCCGCCGAACCAGAAGGCGTAGCGCACCGTATCGGGAATGGTGCCCGGCGGGGCGGTGTTGGCGACGCCGGCCCATTCGAGCACCTTGGGAAAGATCGAGCCGACCACCGCGCCCGCGCCGATGAACGCGGTCTGCACGGCATAGCCGGTCGCGTGCTGTTCCTTGGGCAGCATGTCGCCGACAAACGCGCGAAACGGCTCCATCGAGATATTGAGCGACGCGTCGAGCACCCACAGCATGAACGCCGCGAACAGCAGCGCGGGCGCCAGCGGCATCGCGAACAGCGCCAGCGTGGCGAACAAGGCGCCGGTCAGGAAATAGGGCCGCCGCCGTCCGAGCGCGCCGAGCCAGGTCCGGTCCGACAGATGGCCGATGATCGGCTGGACGAGCAGCCCGGTCAGCGGTGCGGCCACCCACAAAGCGGGCAACTTGTTCAGAATGTCGGGATCCTCGGGCGACAGCGTCTGGAAGATCCGGCTGACATTCGCGTTCTGCAGCGCAAAGCCGATCTGGATGCCGAAAAACCCGAACGAAATGTTCCACAGCCCCCAGGCTGATTGACGCGGCCGACTAGTCACTGGCTCTCCCCGATTTCTTTTCTTTGGGCCAAGCGTGGCAGCACCCGGGCGGCGCGGCAATCCCGCATCAGGCTGAATTCGAATGCGCGGAAGGCGCGCGCGGTTCGCGGTTCAGCCGCCGGTCGAGCGGCGGACCACCAGCCGACCGGGGAGCGCCACGCTCGTCACCGGCTCGTCGCGGATGCGCGCGAGCAGCGTGTCGACCAGCACCTCGCCGGCGGCGACATAGTTCTGCGCGATCGTCGTCAGCGGCGGGTGGGTGAGGCTCGCAGCCGGAATATCGTCGAAACCGATGACGGCGATATCGCCCGGCACCTGCAGCCCCGCCTTGGCCAGGCCCGCGAGCACACCGATCGCGATCGTGTCGCTGGCGGCGAATACGGCATCGAACGGCACGCCGCGCGCGATCAGATCGCCGATCGCATCGAAACCGGCTTGCTGCGTATTGAGCGCGTCTACCTGAAGCAGTGGATCGGCCGCCAGCCCCGCCGCCGCCAGCGCCGCACAGGCGCCGCGATAGCGATCGTTGAACTCGGGGTAATGGCTCGATGCCTGGCCGATAAACGCGATCCGCCGCCGCCCGATCGCCACCAGATGCTCGACGGCGTCGGCACCGCCGCGATGATTGTCGCAGCCGATCACGGTTCCCGGCTCGCCCGGCTGGACGGATCCCCAGCGCACAAAATGCGTCCCCTGCGCTATCAGCGTGTCGAGCCGGGCGCGATATTCCTCGTAATCGCCATAGCCGAGCAGGATGATCCCGTCGGCCTTGTGACTGTCTTCATAGGCGACATGCCAGTCGCTCGACATCTGCTGGAACGACGTCAGCAGATCGTAACCCCGCAGCGCGCAGGTCCGGGTGATCATCCCCAGCATCGACAGGAAAAAGGGGTTGATCAGCGACTGATCGGGCGTGGGATCTTCGAAGAACAGCAGTGCTAGCGTGTTCGACTGCCGCCGGCGGAGCGACGACGCGTTCTTGTCGACCGTGTAATTGAGCTGGCGGGCGATCGCCTCGATCCGCTTGCGCGTCGCGTCGCTGACGGATCGGCTGCCGCTGAGCGCGCGGGACACCGTCGGCTGCGATACGCCGGCGAGCTGCGCGATATCGAACGACGTGGGCCTTTCCTTCATCGACGGCGCGATCGCCTCTCCCTTCCATCCGTCGCCAGCCTTGCTGGTCGTTTTCGCAGCCTAGGCGGCGCTTCGGGTCGGCGAAAGAGGCATATTGAATACGTATGTGTTCTTGTTGGCTTTGTGGCCGCGCGGCCACAATCATGGCGCGAGTTGGGAACCAGGCGCACTGCGCCCGAATATTCACGGCCGTAGTCCATCGGAGAACCGGGGGCGGCCATAAGGGAGGGGCAATACGAAATGCATCGCAGCACCAAATCCGTGATCGTCGACCGGGCGCTGAGCGTCAGCCTCCGCGCGCTTGCGGCCGGATTGATGGCGACGACCGCCACTGCCGCCTTCGCGCAGGATGCGCCCGCCGCAGACACCGCACCGGCGGACGATGAGGACAAGGTCGACGTCGTCGTCACCGGGTTCAAGCGCTCGCTCGAAAGCGCGACGAACACCAAGAAGCGCACCGACCAGATCATCGAATCGGTGACCGCCGAAGATATCGGCAAGCTGCCCGACGCGTCGATCGCCGAATCGATCGCCCGCCTGCCGGGTCTCACCTCGCAGCGCCTGAACGGCCGCGCCAACGTCATCTCGATCCGCGGCTTCGGTCCCGATCTGTCGACGACGCTCCTCAACGGCCGCGAGCAGACGTCGACCGGCGACGCACGCGCGGTCGAGTTCGACCAGTATCCGTCGGAAGTCGTCAGCCAGGTCGTTGTCTACAAATCGCCGACCGCATCGCTGATCGGGCAGGGCCTGGCCGGTACGGTCGACATCCGCACGATCCGCCCGCTCGACGTGGGCAAGCGCGTGCTCGCATTCGGTGCGCGCGGCATCAATGCCGACCTGGGTGCGCTCAATGCCGGGTCGACAGACCTCGGCTACCGGGTCAATGGCACCTATGTCGACAAGTTCTTCAACGACACGCTTGGTGTCGCGCTGGCAGCATCCTATGTCGATGAACCCTATCAGACGCAGGAGTTCAACTCCTGGGGCTATGCCGGCAATGGCACCGCCGCCAGCCCTTTCCTGATCGGCGGCAACCGTTCATTCGTCCGTTCGACCACGCTCAAGCGCTTCGGCTTTGTCGGTACGGTGCAGTGGCGTCCGCGTCCCGAACTGACCGTCACGCTCGACGGTTTCTACTCGGATTTCCGTGATAACCAGATCGGTCGCGGCATTGAATTGCCGCTTGGCTTTGGTGGCGGCTTCAACGTGCAAGGGCCCATCAATACCACCGTCCAGAATGGCATTGTCACATCGGGTACGTTCACCAACGTCCGCGGCGTGGTGCGCAACGATCCGGCAGAGCGCAATGCGCAGTTGGCGTCGGCAGGCTTTAATGCTTCGTGGAAGGGCAATGACGGCTGGAACGCCTGGTTCGACTTCGGCTATTCGCGTACCGACCGCAACGAGCTAATCTTCGAAAGCTATTCGGGTACCGGCTTCAACGGGGACGATGCGGTCCTCCCGGCTTTCCCGAACGGCACCAGCCCGGCAGATTCGATCGGGTTCGTGCTGCGCAACAGTGGTGCCTTCTACAGCAGCACGCTGAATTACAGCGATCCGAATCTGATTCGCCTGACCGATCCGCTCGGCTGGGGCGGCGGCGTGACGCCGCAGGCGGGCTATTACAACAACCGCATCGTTCAGGACGATCTGCAGCAATACCGGCTCCAGATCGAGCATGAGTTCGGCAGCGATTTCTTCTTGAAGTCGATCCAGTTCGGGCTCGGCTATATCGATCGCGGCAAGTCGCTGGTGCCCGATGAAGCGTTCATCCGGCTCGCCAACGGCGCGACGTCGCTCGCCATCCCCAACCAGTTCCTGCTTGCACCGACGCAGCTGACCTATCTCGGCCTTGGTCCGGTGGTCAGCTATGATCCGCGCCAGCTGCTGACGGCCGGCGTGCTGACGCTGGAAGGGCGTGGCCTCACCCAGGACGTTCAGCAGAAGGCCTACCGGATCTCCGAAAGGCTGCTGCAGGGCTATATCCAGGGCAATCTGCAGGGCCAGCTGGGCCCAGCAGAGATCACCGGCAATTTCGGCCTGCAGGTGGTGATCACCAACCAGTCGTCGTCGGGTCTGGTCTTCCTCAACGGCCAAGCCACGCCGCTTGAGCTTGGCGCCAACTACACCGATCTGCTGCCGAGTCTGAACATCTCGGCGCGGTTCCCGAACGACTTCGTCGTCCGCTTCGCTGCGGCGCGCGAAATCCAGCGGCCGCGGCTTGACGATCTGCGCGTGGCGATCGGCTATGGCTTCAACAATCAGTCGGGCTTGATCGAAGGCGGCGGCGGCAACCCGCTGCTCCAGCCCTATCGCGCCAATGCTTTCGATCTGAACTTCGAAAAATATTTCGGCGGCAAGGGTTTTGTGGCGATCCAGCTGTTCTACAAGCAGCTCGAAAGCTACATTTTTGGCGGTCGCTTCGCGTTTAATTATGCAGCGTTCCCGCCGCCACCGAATGTTCTGCCTACGACGCCCCCGATCGGCATCCTGAATGCGCCGGTCAATACCGGTGACGGCGAACTCTACGGCGTCGAACTATCGACGACGGTGCCGTTCGAGGTCATCACGCCGGCGTTGAGCGGTTTCGGTGTTACCGGCGGTGCCGGGTACAGCGTTTCGCGAATCCGCAACGATCAGGGTCAGTTCCAGGATATTCCCGGCTATTCGCGCTGGACCGCGAGCGGCACGCTGTTCTGGGAAAAGAGCGGCTTCTCGGTTCGCGGCAGCGTCCGTTACCGGTCGAGCTTCGTAGCAGAGGTGTCGGGCTTCGGCGCCAGCCGCGAGACTCGCTCGGCCGTTCCCGAGACCATCGTCGATGCACAGGTCGGCTATGATTTCGGCAAGGTCGGGCCGCTTGCCGGCTTGTCGGTGTACTTCCAGGCGCAGAACCTGACCAACGAGCGCTTCGCAACGATCCAGGGCGGCGATCCGCTGCGGGTACGTGACTATAGCATCTATGGCCGCCGCTATTATTTCGGGGCGGGCATCAAGTTCTGACGTTCCTGGTTTACGATCCCTCTGCCGCGGTGCGGCAGAGGGCGTAACGCGTGAAGAGTATGGTGATGACCGAGGCCAGTCGGCGCAATATCGTCATCATCGGCGGCGGGACGGCCGGGTGGATGGCGGCAGCGGCGCTGGCGCGGTTCGCCGGCCCGATCGCCAGCATCACCCTGATCGAATCCGACGAGATCGGCACCGTCGGCGTCGGCGAAGCCACGATCCCCCAGCTAAAACTGTTCAACGCCGGGCTGGGCATCGACGAGCCCGATTTCGTGCGCGCGACGCAGGGCAGCTTCAAGCTCGGCATCGAATTCGCCGGCTGGGGCGCACCCGACCAGCGCTATATCCATGCGTTCGGCGCAGTCGGCCGGGGGATGGGGCTGCTGCCGTTCCACCATTACTGGCTGCGGCACCGCGCCGCCGGCGGTAGCGAGTCGCTCTGGGCCTTTTCCGCCGCCGCACAGGCCGCCGCCGCCAATCGCTTCGCGCCGCCGAACGACCAGCCGGGCCGCCTGCCGAGTGGCTATGACTATGCGTTTCACTTCGACGCCGGGCTCTACGCCGCCTATCTGCGCCGCTATGCCGAGGCGCGCGGCGTCGTGCGGATCGAAGGGCGGGTCGATCATGTCGCGCTGCGCAGCGGGGACGGCTTTGTCGAGAGCGTGACGCTCGCGGGTGGCCGAAATGTTGCAGGCGACCTGTTCGTCGACTGTTCGGGTTTCCGTGGCCTCGTGATCGAGCAGGCGCTGGCGGCGGGGTATGAGGATTGGTCGCACCTGTTGCCATGCAATCGCGCGCTGGCGGTGCCGTGCGCGCGCGCCGCGCCGCTCACGCCCTTCACCCGCGCGACCGCGCGCGAGGCGGGGTGGCAATGGCGGATCCCGCTCCAGCACCGCACCGGCAACGGCTATGTCTATTGCAGCGATTTCGTGAGCGACGATCACGCAGCGGCGACCCTGCTCGCCAATCTGGACGGCGTCCCGCTCGGCGACCCGCGCCCGCTGCGCTTCACGACCGGCAAGCGTCGCGCGGTCTGGGTGAAGAACTGCGTCGCGCTCGGCCTTGCCGCCGGATTCATGGAGCCGCTCGAATCGACGAGCATCCACCTCGTCCAGGCAGGCATCGCCCGGCTGCTCCACCTTTTCCCGTCGCGCGGCTTCGATGCCGCCGACATCGCGGAATTCAACCGCCAGACCGATTTCGAATGGACTGCGATCCGCGATTTCCTGATGCTCCATTATCATGCGAATGGCCGTGACGGCGCGTTTTGGGCAGCGTGCCGGGACATGGCGATCCCGGACAGCCTCGCCCACAAGCTCGCACTGTTCCGCGCAAATGGCCGCCTGTTCCGCGACCATGAGGAACTGTTTACCGAAGTCGGCTGGTTGCAGGTGTTGATCGGCCAGGGCGTGATGCCCGCCGGCTATCACCCGCTTGCCGATCAACTTTCACCCCGGGAGCTTGCCGAATTCATGACCCTGTCCCAGCGCCATGTCGATCAAGTGGTGGGGCGTCTGCCCGATCATGCCGCCTTCATCGCCGCGCATTGCGCCGCCGACCAGCGGGTGGCGGCATGATCCGTCGGCTGCTGCTCGCGCTTGCGCTTGGCGCGACCGCCGTCCCCGCCACGGCGCAGGATTATCGCACTCGCCTGCCCGAGGACGAGGTGATCTATTTCGTGCTGCCCGACCGCTTTGAAAATGGCGACCCGGCGAACGACCGCGGCGGGCTGAAGGGAGACCGGCTCAAGACCGGGTTCGATCCGGCTGCCAAGGGCTTTTACCATGGCGGCGACCTGAAGGGGCTGATCAACCGGCTCGACTATATCCAGCATCTCGGTGCGACCGCGATCTGGGTCGCGCCGATCTTCAAGAACAAGCCGGTCCAGGGCCCGCCGGGCCAGGAATCGGCGGGCTATCACGGCTATTGGATCACCGATTTCACCCGCGTCGACCCGCATTTCGGCAGCAACGCCGATTTCAAGGCGCTGGTCGATGCAGCGCATGCGCGCGGCATGAAGGTCTATATGGACATCGTCGTGAACCATACCGCCGACGTGATCCAATATCGCGATTGCCCCGGCGACTGCGCTTATCGCGGCACCGCCGACTATCCGTTTTCGCGCCGTGGCGGCATCACCGGCGCGCCGATCAACCCCGGTTTTCTGGGCGACGGCGTCAAGACGCCCGAGAATTTCGCGCGGTTGACCGACATGAATTTCGCCTATCAGCCCTATGTGCCAAAGGGCGAGGAACATGCCAAGGTCCCCGACTGGCTGAACGACGTGCGCTATTACCACAATCGCGGCAATTCCTACTGGAAGGGCGAAAGCGTCGTTTATGGCGACTTTGTCGGGCTGGACGATGTCGCGACCGAAAATCCGCGCGTCGCGCAGGGGTTCATCGACATTTTCGGTCAATGGATCGACGATTTCGGCGTGGACGGCTTTCGCATCGACACGTCGAAGCACGTCAATTCCGAATTCTGGCAGGCATTCGTGCCGGCCATGAAGGCGCGGGCCAAGGCGCGCGGCATTCCCAATTTCCACATCTTTGCCGAAGTGATGGTCGAGGGTACCGATACCGCGACGCTGGCGCGGTACAACCGGACCGACACCTATGACACGCTCGACTTCGCCTTCACCTGGGCGGTCGTCCAAACGCTTGGCGGCAATGCCGGCTCGGAAGCGCTCGAGAAGCTGTTCGCGAACGATGTCGTGTACCGCGACGGCCCGGCGTCCGCGCGCGAGATGCCGACCTTTCTCGGCAATCACGACATCGCCCGCTTCGGAACGCATATCCGCGCGCAGCGGCCGGGCATCACCGATGACGAGCTGCTCGCGCGGGTGAAGCTGGCGCACGCGATGCTGCTGACCCTGCGCGGCGTGCCGACGATCTATTCGGGCGACGAGCAGGGTTTCGTCGGCGACGGCGGCGATCAGGACGCGCGCGAGGATATGTTCGCGTCGAAGGTCGCAACCTATAACGACAATGCGCTGCTGGGCACCAAGTCGACCACGGCAAGGGCCAATTTCGACGAGGCGCACCCGCTTTACCGGCTGATCGCCGAACTCGCCAAGCTGCGCACGGCCGAGCCGGCGCTGCGGCGTGGCGACACCCGCGTGCTCGCCGCCGGCCAGAAGCCGGGGCTGTTCGCCGTCAGCCGCCACGACGCGGCAAGCGGCGACACGGTGCTGGCGATCTTCAACACCGCGACGACTCCGGTCGATGCGTCGCTGTCGATCGATCCCGCGATCGGCGCGCTCACCGCGCTGCGCGGGCAATGTGCCGCCGCGCCCGCCGCGCCGGGTGCGCTCCGCGTCGCGCTCGCGCCGCTCGATTTCATGATCTGCAAGGTCCGTAAGCCCCAATGAACGATATGCAGGCGATGGTTCCAACCGCCCGGATCGCGCGCGAATGGTGGCGCGGGGCGACCATCTACCAGATCTATCCCCGCAGCTTCGCCGATTCGAACGGCGACGGAGTCGGGGACTTGCCGGGGATTACCGCCCGGCTCGATCATATCGCCTCGCTGGGCGTCGATGCGGTGTGGCTGTCGCCCTTCTTCCCGTCGCCGATGAAGGATTTCGGCTATGACGTCAGCGATTATTGCGACGTCGATCCGATCTTCGGCACGCTGGCCGATTTCGATGCGCTGGTGGCGCGTGGGCATGAGCTCGGCCTGAAGATCATCATCGACCAGGTCTATGCCCATACCTCCGACCAGCATGGCTGGTTCGCCGAAAGCCGCTCGGGCCGCGATAACGCCAAGGCCGATTGGTATGTCTGGGCCGATGCGAGGCCCGACGGTTCGCCGCCCAACAACTGGCAGTCGGTGTTCGGCGGCCCGGCCTGGACCTGGGACGCGCGGCGCGGCCAATATTACATGCATAATTTCCTGAGCAGCCAGCCGCAGCTCAACGGGCACAATCCCGACGTCCAGCAGGCGTTGCTCGATACCGCCGCCTTCTGGCTCGATCGCGGCGTCGACGGTTTCCGGGTCGATGCGATCAACTTCGCGATGCACGACCCGGCGCTCACCGACAATCCGCCGGCACCGCCCAGCAATGCGCCGCGCACGCGCCCGTTCGATTTCCAGCTGCACGTCCATAACCAGTCGCATCCCGACATCCCCGCTTTCATCGAAAGGCTGCGCGCGCTGCTCGATCGCTATGGCGACCGGTTTACCGTTGCCGAGGTCGGGGGTGCCGACAGCGACCGCGAGATGAAGGCCTTCACAGCGGACGGGCGCCGGTTCAATTCGGCCTATGGCTTCGATTTCCTCTATGCCGATCGGCTGACGCCGGGGCTGGTGCGCGAAACCGCCGAGCGCTGGCCCGATGCACCCGATATCGGCTGGCCGAGCTGGGCCTTTTCCAACCACGACGCCCCGCGCGCCGTCTCGCGCTGGGCGCCGCCGCATGCGCGCGATGCCTATGCACGAATGGCGATGCTGTTGCTGCTGTCGCTGCGCGGCGACGTCTTCCTCTATCAGGGCGAGGAGCTTGGCCTGACTCAGGTCGAGATCGGCTATGACGATCTGAAGGACCCCGAAGCGATCGCCAACTGGCCGCTGACGCTGGGCCGCGACGGCGCGCGCACGCCGATGCCATGGTGTCCGGATCGGGCGTCGCTCGGCTTTTCCGCAGGCACGCCGTGGCTGCCGCTCGGTGCCGACCATGCCGCGCTTGCGGTGGCGGTGCAGGAGCGTGACGACGGCTCGATGCTCGCGCTGACCCGGCGGCTGATCGCGCTGCGCCAGTCGAGCGATGCGCTGCTGGTCGGATCGATGCGCGTGATCGAGGCGTCGGACATGGTGCTGGCGTTCGAGCGCACGGTGCCCGGCGAGCGGCTGCTATGCGTCTTCAACCTGGGTGAAGAGCCGGTCGCGTGGCGGCCCGCCCAGCCGGATGCTTGGCGGGTGATCGAATCGGTCGGTGATGCCAGCGACTGGCGGCTTGGCGGGTTCGCCGGGCTGATTGCAGCTTATGTCGGGTGATGCGGGAGCAAAACACATGCAACGATTGATCTTCACGCTGGTCCTGGCCGCCGCGCCGCCGCTGGGCGGAATCGCGATCGCGCAGGACGCGGCGGTGCAAGACCCCGCGCTCAAGCCGGTCGCGCAGGCGACGTCGCCGGGCAATATCGTGTCGGTCGCGCTCTACACCGACAATGATGGCCGCGTGGACTATACCGTCACCCGCAACGGCAAGCCGATCCTCGACCGATCGCGGCTCGGCTTCCTGTTCACCGATCAGCGCAAGCTCGAACGCAATCTCACCTTTGTTTCCGCAAAGATGCGCGATTCCGACAGCAGCTGGGATCAGCCCTGGGGCGAATGGAAGACGATCCGCAACCATTTCCGCGAACTCACGGTCCGCTTCCGCGAGACGAGCGGCGCCAAGCGGACGATGGACGTCGTCTTTCGCCTCTATGACGACGGGGTCGGCTTTCGCTACGAGTTCGACGAGAATTCGGGGATCGGCACCGCCAATATCGCTGATGAGCTGACCGAATTCGCCTTTACCCGCGGCGGCACGGCATGGTGGAAGCCGGCGTTCCTGTGGAACCGCGAGGAATATCTCTACGACAAGACGCCGCTGTCCGCCGTCGGCAACGCCGATACGCCGATCACGATCAAGCTCGACGACGGCACGCATGTCGCGCTGCACGAAGCGGCGCTGGTCGATTATTCGGGCATGGCGGTCTCGCGCACGCAGGGCAATACGCTCCGGGCCGCGCTGACGCCGGGCGCGGGGCGGCCCAAGGTGACGCGGTCGGGCGCGTGGCACACGCCGTGGCGCACGCTGATCATCGCCGATGACGCGGCCGGCATCTACATGAGCCATCTGATGCTCAACCTGAACGAGCCCAACAAGCTGGGCGACGTCAGCTGGTTCAAGCCCGGCAAGTTCGTCGGCGTGTGGTGGAACATGATCAAGGGCGACTGGAGCTGGGCGCGCGGCCCCAAGCACGGCGCCACGACCGCCAACGTCAAGAAATATATCGATTTCGCTGCCGCCAATGGCATCCATGACGTGCTGGTCGAGGGGTGGAATGTCGGCTGGGACGGCGACTGGTTCGGCAATGGCAACGAGATGGACTTCGCCCAGCCGACCGCCGATTTCGACGCCGATGCGCTCGCCGCTTACGGCAAATCGAAAGGCGTGCGGCTGATCGGCCATCACGAGACCGGCGGCGCCGCCAGCCATTACGAGAACCAGTTCGACAAGGCGTTCAAATTCGCCGCCGATCATGGCGAGATGGTCGTCAAGACCGGCTATGTCACCGACGCCGGCCAGATCGAACGCGTCGATGCCGACGGCACCCGGTATCGCGAGTGGCACGAGGGGCAGTGGATGTCGAACCACTTCGTCCGGGTGGCACTGGCGGCCGCCAAGTATCGCGTGGCGTTCGACAGCCATGAACCGATCAAGGGCACCGGGCTCCAGCGCACCTATCCCAACTGGGTCGCGCGTGAAGGATCGCGCGGGATGGAATATAACGCCTGGGGCGCCAAGAACCCGCCCGAGCACGAGGCCAATCTGGTCTTCACCCGCATGCTCGAAGGCCCGATGGATTTCACGCCCGGCGTCCTGAGCCTGACCGGCCAGAGCGGCAGCGCGATCATGTCGACCGAGGCGAAGCAGCTCGCGCTGTACGTCGTGCTCTATTCGCCGGTGGTGATGGCCGCCGACACGCCCGAAAACTATGCGCAGCACATGGACGCCTTTCAGTTCATCAAGGACGTGCCGACCGATTGGGAGGAAACGCGCGTCCTGAACGGCGAGGTGGGCGATTACGTGACCATCGCGCGCAGGGTGCGGGGCGGGCAGGACTGGTATCTCGGCGCGGTCGGCGACGAGCAGGCGCGCACGCTGCAGGTGAAGCTCGATTTCCTCGATCCGCGAACCCGTTATGTCGCGCAGATCTATCGCGACGGCGCCGACGCCGACTACCGGACCGACAAGCGTCATTCGATCGTGATCGAGCGCAAGGACGTGTCGGCTGGCGACACGCTGACGCTGGCGCTGGCGCCGGGCGGCGGCCAGGCGATCCGCTTCGTGGCGATGAAGAAGAAGAAATGATCCGCGCCCTGATCCTGTTGCTCGCGCTGTGCTTTGCCCTGCCGGCCGAGGCCAGGCGGGCGAGCCCGGCCGCGACCGGCAGTTTCGTCGTGCTGCCGAAGGTCCGCTCGGCCAATCTGATCGAGCCCGCGCATGTCACCATCTGGCTGCCGCCGGGCTATGCGAAGGGGCGGATGCGCTGGCCGGTCGTCTATATGCACGACGGGCAGAACGTCTTTTTTCCAAAGCGGTCGGGCTATAACAAGGTCTGGGCGGCCGACAAGGCGATGCTCAAGCTGATCGCCGAGGGAACGACCAAGGGCGCGATCATCGTCGCGATCGACCACCAAAAGGCGCGGTCGCGGCAATATTTCCCGCAGGCGATCTACGCGATGATGAGCCCCGAGCTGAAGGCAGAGGCCAACCGTTTCGTCGACGGGCCGATCTATTCGGACGGCTATCTCCGCTTCCTCACTGCCGAATTGAAGCCGATGATCGACCGGCGCTATCGCACGCTTGCCGACCGCGAGAACACCTATGTCGTCGGGTCGAGCATGGGCGGGCTGATCTCGCTCTACGCGATCGCCGAATATCCGCAGGTGTTCGGCCGGGCGGGCTGTGTGTCGACCCACTGGCCGCTGGCGTTGCCCGATCGGGTCGGCCCGTTCCAGACCAAGGTTTTCGCGCTGTGGGACGATTACCTGACGCGACGGCTGGGGCCACCGATGGGGCGCCGGATCTGGTTCGATCATGGCGACCAGACGCTCGACCAATATTATGGGCCGTGGCAGAGCGAGATCGACCGCAAGCTGATCGGCATCGGCTGGCAGCCGCAGCGCGATTTCGAAGCCCGCAGCTATCCCGGTGCCGCGCATGAGGAGAATGCCTGGGCGGCCCGGCTGCCCGAGATTTTCGGCTGGCTGCTGGCCAAGGCGCCTGAATGAAGCAGCCGCGGATCGTCATATTGGGCGGCGGCACGGCGGGGTGGATGGCCGCCAATCTGTTCGCCGATGCGTGGCCGCAGGCGCGCATCACCGTAATCGAAAGCCCCGAAATCGGCATCATCGGCGTCGGCGAAGGATCGACGCCGCAGTTCAAGGCCTTTTTTGACCGGCTCGGCATTGCCGAGCGTGACTGGATGCCGGCGTGCAACGCGACGTACAAGAACGGCATCGCCTTTCACGGCTGGTCGGAGCGGGCGGGGTGCGAAAGCTATTTCCACCCGTTTCCGACGATGCTCGACGTGCATACCGGCGATAGCTTCTTCAACCACACCGCCGCGCGCCGCAGCGGCATCGCTGCCGAGGCGCATCCCGACCGGTTCTACCTGCCCGCCCGGCTCGCCGCCGATCAGCGCGGGCCAAAGCCCGACCCCCGCTTTCCGTTCGATGTCAGCTATGGCTATCACTTCGATGCCTATCTGGTCGGCGCCTTCCTGCGCGATCATGCGGTTGGGCGCGGCGTGGCGCATCTGCCGCTCCGCGTCACCGAGGTCCGTGTCGGCGCGGACGGCGCGGTCGCCGCGCTGGTGACCGAGGACGGCGCCGCGATCGAAGCCGATCTGTTCGTCGATTCGAGCGGGTTCAGAAGCGTGATCGCGCAGGAAGCGCTCGGCGTGCCGTTCCGTTCGTTCGGCGACAATCTGTTCAACGATTCCGCCGTCGTGATGCCGACCCCGCGCACGGGCGACGCGATCAACGCGCATACGAAGGCGACCGCGCTGTCGGCGGGCTGGTGCTGGGACATCCCGCTCACCAACCGCACCGGCAACGGCTATGTCTATTCCTCGCTCTACCTGACGCCCGAGGCGGCGGAGGCCGAGCTGCGCGCGCATCTGGGCCTTCCCGACGACGCGCCTGCGGCCCGGCACCTGAAGATGAAGGTCGGCCGGATCGAGACCAGCTGGACCGCCAATTGCCTGGCGGTCGGCCTGTCGCAGGGCTTCATCGAGCCGCTCGAGGCGACCGCACTCCATGTCGTGCAGGCAACGGTCGAAGGGTTCATCAATGCTTGGGCCGCCGGCGGCTTCACGCCGCGCAACCGCGACAGCTTCAATGCCTCGATCGCGGCCCGGTTCGAAGGGATCCGCGACTATATCGTCTGTCATTACCGCATGAACCAGCGCCGCGACACGCCGTATTGGCGCGACAACGCCGCCAATGCGCATCTTTCGGCTTCGCTCACCGAATTGCTGCGCTGCTGGTTCCGCGGCGGGGACCTTGTCGCCGAAGTTGCGCGCCAGCGTATTGCCACTTATTACTCGGCGATGAGCTGGCACTGCCTGCTTTCGGGCTATGGCTGCTATCCGCCGGATGGCCAGCTGCGGGCCGCCGAGGGGGGAAGCGACATGGCCCGTATCGACGATTTCTTGGCACGTTGCGCCGGCAACTTCGCCCCGCATCACCTTCAACTCGCAGCACTTGGCTGACCATCAAGGATCGTTCATGGCCCTCGCTCCCTCCGCCGCCCAAACCGACGCGCAAGATGCCGCCAGCGAAGGCATCAACGCGCCCGACCTGCAGTTGTTCGTGTTCGCGCTGTTCTTCATCTTCGGCGGCATCACCAGCCTGAACGACGTCATCATCCCGAAGCTGAAGGAACTCTTCACGCTCAACTTCTTTCAGGCGATGTTGGTGCAGTTCTGCTTCTTCACCGCATATGCCGTGATTGGCATACCAGGTGCGATGTTAGTCAAACGCATCGGCTACATGCGTGGTGCAGTCGTGGGACTCTCGACGATGCTGGTCGGCTGTCTACTCTTCATCCCGGCCTCGCAGAACGGGGTGTACGAGCTGTTTCTCTTGGCGTTGTTCGTGCTGGCGTCGGGCGTGGTGCTAGTCCAGATCGTTGCGAATCCACTGATCTCTCTGCTTGGGCCGCCGCGCACGGCGCATAGCCGCCTCACTTTCGCCCAAGCCTTCAATTCGGTAGGCACGACGATATTTCCATTTGTCGGTGCACTGGTGATCCTAGCACCCCTTGCCGCATCGGGCGGCACAACGGTGCAGTCATTTTGGGATGTCAGTCGCGTGATCGACCCGGATTGTCGAGGCGGCCACCCACCGGTGGCTGTGGCGCCGACAGCAGCCTATCGCATTGCAGAAACACAGATCGTTGCTCAGACCTATCTGGGATTGGCGATCGCGCTCGCGGTCATCGCGTTGGTAGTGTGGGTTTTCCGCAATCGTCTGCGCGGTGAGCAACACGACGCGACGAGCCTCTCAGCGAGCTTGTCGCTGCTGTCGCGTCCCCGCTTCGCGTTTGGTGCACTGTGCATTTTTCTCTATGTCGGCGCTGAAGTCGCAATTGGCTCGGCGCTCGTCAATTACCTCAAGTCGAGTCATAGCCTTTGCCTTACGGAGCAGTCAGCGGGCAAGCAGTTGTTGTTTTACTGGGGCGGCGCGATGCTGGGGCGGTTTGTCGGCTCCGCCGTGCTCCGGGCCGTGAGCCCAGGCAAGGTTCTTGCTGGCGTTGCGATGGGTGCAATCGCCCTTATCCTCGCTTCGATAGCCACGTCTGGCGCTGTAGCCGCTAACACGTTGTTGGCGGTTGGGTTGATGAACGCGATCATGTTCCCAACGATCTTCTCGCTCGCAAGTGAGAAGCTGGGGCCACGCGCTGCCGATGGATCGGGCATAATCAACGTCGCGATCTTCGGTGGGGCAGTGATCCCGTTAATTACTGGCGCGCTTGCCGATGCGACCAGCCTGACTGCGGCGCTGTTGCTGCCCGCCGTCTGCTACGGCGTGATCGCGGCTTATGGGATTTACGCGCGCAAACCGGCGGTCGATTGATCGGTCCGGCGGTTGGTGGAGCTGAGGGGAATCGAACCCCTGACCTCTGCAGTGCGATTGCAGCGCTCTCCCATCTGAGCTACAGCCCCGCCGCCGGAGCGGATGCCATTAGCGCCCAAGAACCGGTGACGCAACTCTCCGATTAAGGGCCTTTGCGCTGCGGCCAAATGCCTGCCGCGCGCGCCGAATTTTCGGAACGATTGCCATCCCCGTCGCTTGGTTGGTCAGGAAGCGGCGGCGTCCCTGCCGTCGCGATCCGACAGCCTGGAGGAGACAGTGATGGGCTATTCCCGCAACGAGCAGAACACCGACATGGCCGGCGATTTCGATACGACCGGTGCCAGCGGCCGCTATGGCTATGGCGCGCGTCAGGGCAATGCGTCGAGCGCGCGCCGCTATGCCGCGGCCGGCTATTTCGACGACGATCGCTATCGGTCCGATGGCCGGGACCGCGACAGCCTGAACGCTTCTCGCGACCGAATGCGCGACGGCGGCAATCGCGCGATCGGTTCGGACTGGGGCGACCGTGCTCCGTCGCGCGACGATGGCTATGCCCCCTATGGCCAGCGTGGCGACTATGACGCCGGCGGCTATGGCGATCGCAGCTTCGACGCCCGACCGCGCTATCGCCAGGACGAGCCGTCGCGCGGCGCCCCCGGCTACGACCGCGACGAACGCGGCTTCATGTCGCGGGCAGGCGACGAGGTGCGCAGCTGGTTCGGCGACGACGACGCGGCCTATCGGCGCGAGCTCGACCACCGTTTCGACGCGAGCAACGACGCCGACTATTACAGCTGGCGCCGCAGCCAGATCGACGCGCTCGATCGCGACTATGCCGAATATCGCCGCGAGAATCAGGCGCGCTTCCACAGCGAGTTCGACAATTGGCGGACCGATCGCAACGGCCAGCGGACGTCTCTGTCGAAAGTGAGCGAGCATATGGAAGTCGTGGGATCGGACGGCGTGCATGTCGGCACGGTGGACAAGGTTCGCGGTGACCGGATCATCCTGACCAAGAATGATGCCAATGCCGACGGCAAGCATCATTCGATCCCGTCGCGCTGGATCGAGACCGTCGACGACAAGGTCACCATCCGCAAGACGGCGCAGGCCGCGATCGACCATTGGCGCGACGAAGATCGGGCGAGCGACGATGACACCCGATCGCGCAGCTTCGGCGCGGGATATTCCGCCCGCTACTGACCGGTCGGCCAACCCCGGCGAGAGGGCCCGGGCAAACGTTGCCCGGGCCCTTTTTGCGTTGCGCCTTGCAACGCTTCCCGCCTAGGCTCGGTGACGAATTCGAACATCGAGGAGAGACGGCATGGCACAGGCATGGACTTTGGCATCGCGCCCGAACGGCACACCGACACATGCCGATTTCGCGCTGGTCGACCTGCCATCGATGCCGCTCGAGCCGGGTCAGCTGCGCATCGCCAATCGCTGGCTGTCGGTCGACCCCTATATGCGCGGGCGGATGAACGACGTGAAGAGCTATACGCCGCCCTTCGTGCTAGGCGAGCCGATGCAGGGCGGCGCGGTCGGTGAGGTCGTCGAGAGCACCGCCGATGGTTTTGCGGCGGGCGACCTTGTGCTGCACATGGCGGGCTGGCGCGACGAAGCGGTCATCCCAGCCAATCAGGCGCAGAAGCTGCCGCCGCTCGGCGTTGATCCGCAGGCGTTTCTGGGCCAGCTCGGCATGCCGGGCATGACTGCCTATTTCGGCCTGTTCGACGTCGCGAGCGCAAAGCCGGGTGATGTCGTGTTCGTGTCCGCCGCCGCCGGGGCGGTCGGGTCGACCGTGGTGCAGATCGCCAAGGCCAAGGGCATGACGGTGATCGGATCGGCGGGCGGCGCCGACAAATGCGCCTGGGTCGCCTCGCTCGGCGCCGATGCGGTGATCGACTACAAGGACAGCGCGCCCCTCGTGAAGCAGCTCGCCGCGGGCGCGCCGAACGGCATCGACGTCTATTTCGACAATGTCGGCGGCGAGCATCTCGACGCGGCGCTGGGTCTCGCCAACGAACGCGCGCGCTTCGCGATCTGCGGCATGATCAACATGTACAATACGGGCGCGCCGACCGAACTGCGCTTTGCCGCGCGCATCATCGGCGCGCGCATCCGCATCCAGGGCTTCATCGTCAGCGATTACATGAACCGCGCGGGCGAGTTCTATAACGAGATGGGCGGCTGGTTGCAGAGCGGCCAGCTGATCCGCGAGGAAACCGTGCATGACGGGCTCGCATCGATGCCCGACGCATTCCTCGGTCTGTTCAGCGGCGGCAACAAGGGCAAGATGCTGGTGCGGGTCTGACGAAGGTCAGCGCTTGATCTGCGCGGTCGTCCACGGCGCCCGCGCCTGCCACCCCAAAGTTTCATAGAGGACACGGCCGACATCGGTTGCGACGAGGATGCCGCGATCGACGCCGTGCCGCCGCGCCTCCAGCCCCAGTAGCCGCGTGATCGCGCAGCCCAACCCGCGTCGCCGATGGGCCTGATCGACATTGATCCGGTCATGCAGTGCGTAGCCGTCGATCATTGTCATCCGTCCTTGGCCGATTAGGCTCCCATTCTCGGCGGTCATCGTCACGAAAAACACCGCGTCACGCCACTCGGTCATGGCAGTGATGCCGGGTGGCAGCGTCGAGCCTTCACCGGGCAGCGCGTCGACCGTCATCATCGTGCCGGTCCGTTCGACATGCCAATGCGGCGGCAACTGCGCCGCTACCGCGCTTTCCGGCATCGGTGCCTTGATCAGAATCAGCGGTTCGGTGATCCGCGCAGCGAGTGCGCCGATGTCACGGGTGTATATTGGAAAGACATAGCGCCGTATTTCGGTGGCCAGCCCGGTTTCGATCCGGAGTGCGCCGCCGTCCACTTCCGGCGCAGGGACGCCACGGGTAATCGACCATCCGTGTGCGAAGGTTGTGACCAACGCCGCCGAAATGCCGCGCTCGTCCAGATCAAATCCCGCCGCTGAACGTGTCGCACTGCGCCGGATCGCCGGTTTCCAGCCCGCGCTTCAGCCATTTGATCCGGTCGGCGCTGCTGCCATGGGTGAAGCTGTCGGGCACCACGCGGCCCTGCGCCTGCCGCTGGAGGGTATCGTCGCCGATCGCATTGGCGGCGGTCAGCCCTTCCTCAACGTCGCCGGGTTCAAGCCGGTTGCGATTGGCCGCCGCCCAGACGCCTGCAAAACAATCAGCCTGCAGCTCGAGCCGGACCGACAGCGCATTGCCTTCGCGCTCGCCGAGGCGGCGCTGTTCGCGCTGAACGCGTTCGGACGTGCCCAGCAGGTTCTGGATGTGATGGCCGATCTCATGCGCGATCACGTAATTCTGCGCAAAATCGCCCTTCGCGCCGAACCGGCTGGCGAGCTCGTCGAAAAAGCTGGTGTCGAGATACACGCCCTGGTCGGTCGGGCAATAAAAGGGGCCCATCGCCGCCTGGGCCGCGCCACAGCCCGACCGGCCCGAACCGCCATAGAATTGGAGGGCGGGCGGATCATAGGTCTGGCCCGACTGCCGGAAAATGGCGCGCCAGGTCTTGTTGGCCGAGCTGAAGGCGTTGCACGCAGCGGTGCTGGCGGCATCGACCCGGCATGCTTCCGCCGCGCTGCCACCGCTGCCCTGCGGCGCCGAGGTGACCGGCCCGCTGCCGACGGGTCCGCCGCCGGTCAGCAGCGGCAGGCCGCCGCCGAAGAAGAACAACAGCCCGAGCACGACCGCGACGCCGCCGCAACCGAACCGGCTGAACACGAACGGCAACAGGCTGAACAGCAGGCCGCCGCCGCCGCCACCGCCGCCAAAGCCGAACCCGCCGCCCTGACCGCGCTGGTCGCCTACTTCGATGTCGTTGTCGAAATCGTCGAGCCGCATGACCGTCCCTTCGTGGTTGTCGACCATGAATGCGCAACTCGCCCCGACGTTGCAAGCGTGCACACCTTGCCGGTCGTTCGCGTCACCGAAGCGTCGTTGATCGCGCCTGTGAATGGGGCCAAGGACAGCGGCGATGGCCAGAGCCGACTCGCACCCAAAGCCTCGCCGGGCAAGCGCGATGCCGCTGCCCGATTGCGTCGCGCTCGTGCTGCAGGGCGGCGGCGCGCTGGGCAGCTATCAGGCCGGGGTGATCGAAGGGCTGGCGGCAAGCGGGATTGAGATCGACTGGGTGGCCGGCATTTCGATCGGCGCGGTCAATGCAGCGATCGTCGCCGGCAACCCGCCCGAACGCCGGGTGGAGCGCCTGCGCGCCTTCTGGGACAAGGTATCGAGCGGGCTGCCGAGCTTCCCGATCTTTCCCAACGACCAGCTGCGCGAGGTGTTGCACGAATGGTCGGCGGGGATGGTGCTGGCCGGCGGCGTGCCGGGCTTCTTCAAACCGCGCGGCGTACCGCCTACCTGGGCCGCGCCCGGCACCGTCGGCGCGCTCAGCTATTATGATACGACACCATTGCGGCAGACACTCGACGAGCTGATCGATTGGGACCTGGTCAATCGCGGCCCGGTGCGGCTTTCGGTCGGCGCGGTCGACGTCGAAAGCGGCAATTTCCATTATTTCGATACCACGACCGACCGGATCGATGCGCGCCACATCATGGCGTCGGGCGCACTGCCGCCCGGCCTGCCGCCGGTCGAGATCGATGGCCGCTGGTGGTGGGACGGCGGCCTCGTCTCCAACACGCCGCTCAGCCATGTGCTCGACCATCAGGACGTGGCGCTGCTGGCGTTCCAGGTCGATCTGTTCTCGGCGACCGCGGAGGCGCCGCGCACGATCATGGACGTGATGGCGCGCGAGAAGGAGATCCGCTTTTCCAGCCGCACGCGCCAGATCTCCGACCAGTCGATGAAGCTGCGGCGCGAGCGCGAGGCGATCGGCAAGGTGCTCGCCAAGCTGCCCGACGATCTGCGCGACGATCCCGATGTCGCAGCGCTTGCGGCGATGGCGGCCGAAAAGCCGGTCAGCCTCGTCCAGCTGGTCTACCGCGCCAATGCCTGGGAAGGCGGCAGCCGCGACTTCGAATTTTCTGCGCGGACGATGCAGGAGCATTGGCTGTCGGGCGTGGCCGCCATCGAACAGACGATGCGCGGCGCCGAACTGGTCGCCCGAAACATCGTCGACGGAACGACCGCCGCTTTCGATCTTTGTGCGCACAACGGGCTGAAACCCAGCAATCCCGTCAAATCCCGACCCAAGGAGTCCTGAGCATGTTCCTGAAAGGCAAGAGCGCGATCATCACCGGTTCGACGTCGGGCATCGGCCTCGCCTATGCGAAGGCGTTCGCGGCGGAAGGCGCGAGCGTGATGATCAACGGCTTCGGCGACGCCGGCGACATCGAAAAGGAACGCGCGGGGCTCGAGGCGACGAGCGGTGCCAAAGCACTGTACGACGCCGCCGATATGACCGATCCGGCGGCAATCGCGGCGATGGTCGAGCGATGCCATGCCGAAATCGGCGGGCCGGACATCGTCGTCAACAATGCCGGCATCCAGCATGTCGAGGCGATCGAGACGTTCCCGCCCGAAAAGTTCGAGGCGATCATCAAGATCAACATGACTTCGGCCTGGTACCTCATCCGCGCCGCCGTGCCGCACATGAAGCAGGCGAAATGGGGCCGCATCATCTCCACCGCATCGGCGCATTCGCTCGTCGCCAGCCCCAACAAGACCGCCTATGTCATGGCCAAGCACGGCATTGTCGGGCTGACCAAGACGGTGGCGCTGGAAGTCGCGACGTTCGGGATCACGGTCAATGCGATCAGCCCGGGCTATGTCTGGACGCCGCTGGTCGAGCACCAGATTCCCGATACGATGAAGTCGCGCGGGCTGACGCGCGAGCAGGTGATCAACGATGTCCTGCTCGATGCCCAGCCGACCAAGGAATTCGTGACGTCGGAACAGGTTGCGGCGCTCGCGCTTTATCTGTGCCGTGACGAGGCGAAGTCGATCACCGGCACCAATCTGTCGATCGATGGCGGCTGGACGGCGGCATAGCGGTGCGCTTCGCTTGGCAGCGGCCCCCGGCTGTGGTTGACTGCGCGGCCAGGGGAAGCACCATGCGCAAGAAGTTGCTGGCGGTGGCGATGACGATGGGGCTGGCGGGTGCGGTGCAACCGGCAAGCGCGGGCCAGGACATCACCGTCGACTGGCGCCAGGCGGCGACGCCGGGCGACCGCACCCGGCTACGCAACTGGCGGCAGGCATGGATCGACGCGCTGGCGCGCGCGCGCAAGACGAACGCCGCCGAAATCGTCGCGGGCGGCGCGCTGTTCGATCCCGACCGCGCCTATCCCGGCGCGCTGCCACCGGTCGGCCGCTATCGCTGCCGCGTCTACAAGCTGGGCGCCAAGGGTACGGCGATGGCCGAATTCACCAGCTATCCCGATTTTGCCTGTCGCGTCGGCAGCGACGGAACGATGACGACCTTCTACAAGCTCGAGGGCGCCCAACGCCCTGCAGGCGTGCTGTTTCACGACAGCGGATCGCGGGCGGTATTTCTGGGGACGCTGGTGATCGGCGACGAGCGCCGCGCGATGCGCTATGGCCGCGATGCCGCGCGCGACCTGATCGGCTATGTCGAGCGGGTCGGCGACAAGCGCTGGCGGCTGGTGCTGCCCTATCCGCGCTTTGAATCGGTGCTCGACGTGGTTGAACTCGTGCCCGAGGCGGGCAATGCGGGCGCGACTGAGGCGCCGCCTGCAGCGGTCGTGCCGCAATAGGCAGATGTCCGACCCGTCCCATCATTGCGCACATCACGGTTGAATGTTATAACTTTTGTATGAACAAGCCGCTCAAGCTCATCAAGATCGGTAATTCCACCGGCGTCATCCTGCCCAAGGAAGTGCTCGCGCGTCTGCGCGTCGCGCAGGGGGACGCGTTGAGTGTCGTCGAAACGTCGGACGGAATTTCGCTCTCGCGGGCGGACTCTGAATTTGAAGATCAAATGGCGGTCGCGCGCGAAGTGATGGCGCGTCGCCGTAACGCATTGCGCGAACTGGCCAAATAGAATGGCCGAACAAGGCTGGATCTGGGTCGACCTGAAGGTCGCGCTTGCAGCGCATGAGGAGCAGCTCGCCGAGCATGGCGGGGCCTCGGGGGTGCGCGACCTCCATATGCTCGAAAGTGCTATGTCGCGACCGTTGAACCTGGTTGCCTATGCTAGCCCGGATGCCGCCGATCTTGCTGCAAGCTATGCGTTCGGCATCGCACGTAACCATCCTTTCGTCGACGGCAACAAGCGGACGGCGGCGGTCGTGAGCGAAACTTTTCTGCTCCTCAATGGCTACCAATTGACATCGAGCGACGTGGAACTTGTGACCACATTTCTTGCGCTTGCGGCGGGCGAACTATCCGTCGACGACCTTGCCGGCTGGTTCCGCGACCACATCGTCGCGGCCTGAACCGATTAAGCAAATGCCCGCCGGAGCCGAGCTCCGACGGGCACCTTTCCTCCCCAGGAAAGCGTTCGGCCGCGCGCGTTCGCGTCAGCCAGGAAAAGTCTGCGCGATCAATCAGGCTGCTTCGGTGACGAACTGCGCCGCTTCGGTCGATTCGGCGAGCGCGGTGGTCGAGCTTTCGCCGCCCGCGACCGCCTGGGCGACGAGATCGAAATAGCCGGTGCCGACCTCGCGCTGATGGCGCGTCGCGGTGTAGCCGTTCGCCTCGGCGGCGAATTCGGCCTGCTGCAGCTCCGAATAGGCAGCCATGCCGCGATCCTTGTAGCCGCGCGCGAGTTCGAACATGCCGTAGTTGAGCTGGTGGAAGCCGGCGAGGGTCACGAACTGGAACTTGTAGCCCATTGCGCCGATTTCACGCTGGAACTTGGCGATCGTATCCTTGTCGAGCTTGGCTTCCCAGTTGAAGCTCGGCGAGCAGTTATAGGCGAGCATCTTGTTCGGATACTGCTTCTTGATCGCCTCGGCGAAACGACGCGCGTCGTCGAGATTGGGATAGCTCGTTTCCCACCACAGCAGGTCGGCATGCTCGGCAAAGGCGAGGCCGCGCTTGATGCAATGATCGACGCCGGTCCCGTCCTTCAGGCGGAAAAAGCCCTCTGCGGTGCGCTCGCCGGTCAGGAATTCGTGGTCGCGCTCGTCGATGTCGGACGTGATCAACTTGGCACTCTCGGCATCGGTGCGCGCGCAGATGATCGTCGGCACGCCGCAAACGTCGGCCGCGAGCCGCGCTGCGTCGAGGTTGCGGATATGCGCTTGCGTCGGGATAAGCACCTTGCCGCCCAGATGGCCGCACTTCTTCTCGCTCGCGAGCTGGTCTTCGTAGTGAACGCCGGCCGCACCCGCCGCGATATAGGCCTTCATGATCTCGAAGCAGTTGAGCGGCCCGCCGAAACCGGCCTCGGCATCGGCAACGATCGGCGCGAACCAGTCACGGCTTGCCCCGCCTTCGCTGTGCTCGATCTGGTCCGCGCGCTGGAGCGTGTTGTTGATCTTGCGTGCAAGCTCCGGACCGGCATTGGCGGGGTAGAGCGACTGGTCGGGATACATCGCGCCGGCGGTATTGTTGTCGGCGGCGACCTGCCAGCCCGACAGATAAATCGCCTTCAGCCCGGCGCGCACCATCTGCATCGCCTGGTTGCCGCTGAGCGCACCGAGCGCGTTGATGTAATCCTCGTTCTTCAGCAATTCCCACAGCTTGTTCGCGCCCTTGCGCGCCAGCGTGTGCTCGACCAGCACCGACCCGCGCAGCTTGGCGACGTCTTCGGGTGTGTAGGGCCGGCTGATGCCGTCGAAACGACCGGTCGGGGCGGGGATCAGGTCTTCGAATGTCATGTTGTGCGTCCTTTGAAGAGAATCGGACGGCAGGCGCCCGTGTCGCTGGCCGAGCAAATGCGCGCGGCTGGCCGATTTTGCGAGCGCGCAGGGCGATGTTTATGGTCGCGCTGTCAGGTACCGAAGAGTTAATATCTGTCAACTCGTGACAACTTTACAAATTTGGTGCGTTGCGACACGATGGCGCGGTGGCTGAACAGAAGCTCTTTGCCGGTTATGCGGTGCGGCGCGTGCGGCGCCGGGCGGGGCTGACCCAGGCGGCGATGGCCGAAATGCTGGCTATCTCGCCAAGCTATCTCAATCTGCTCGAACGCAATCAGCGCCCGCTGTCGGCGGGATTGCTGGTGCGGCTGGCCGAGCAGTTCGATTTCGACGCGCGCAGCCTGGCGGCCGGTGAACCAGGCGGCGGCGAAGCGGCGCTGCGGCGGCGGCTTGCCGATCCGCTGTTCGGCGATCTCGAAGTCGACCGGACCGAGCTGACCGAATGGCTGGCGGCGGCCCCCGGCGGGGCGGAGGCTTTCGCCCGGGCTTATGATCGGCTGGGCGGCGCGGGGCCGGTTGCCGATATCCGCGATCCGGTCGCCGATGTCCGCCGCGAGATCGAGCGATGGCGCAATCACTTCGCCGATCTCGATGCCGCCGCCGAAGCGCTTGCGGACGAGCTGCGGCTCGGCGCCGGCGATCTTTACGGCGCGATCGCCGAACGGCTGCGCGTGAAGCATCAGCTGACGATCCGGGTGCTGCCGGTCGAGGTGATGCCGGGGGTGCTGCGGCGGCTCGATCTGCATGCGCGCCAGTTGCAGATTTCCGAATTGCTCGACCCGGCGTCACGCGCCTTTGCGGTCGCGGTCCAGCTCGGCCAGATCGAGGCGCGGCAGGAGGTCGATGCGCTGGTCAAGGGCGGGGGGTTCGCCGATCGCGCGGCAGAGCGACTCTATCGCCGCCACCTGCTCGGCTATTTCGCCGCCGCCCTGATGATGCCCTATGCCCGCTTCCTGCGGGCGTGCGAGGCGACGGGGTACGACATCGAATTGCTCCAGCGCCGTTTCGGCGCCGGGTTCGAGCAGGTCGCGCACCGGCTGACGACGCTTCAGCGCGTGGGCGCGCGCGGGTTGCCTTTCTTCATGGTGCGGATCGACCGCGCCGGGCAGGCATCGAAGCGGTTTTCAGGAGCCAGCAGCGCGCCGCTGGCTGAGGCGGAGGGGCGCTGCCCGCTATGGCGGCTCCACATGGCGTTCGAGCGGCCAGGCGCGCTGACAGTGCAGCTGGTCGCGCTGGAGGATGGCAGCCGCTGGTTGACCATGGCGCGCACCGTGACGCCGCAGGGGCGACGTTACGGCGCGACCGGCGCCGAGTTCGCCGTTGGTCTAGGCGTCGCGGCGTCGCTGGCCGCGCCGCTGGCGATCGCGCGCGGGATCAACCTGGCCGGCGAAGCGACGCCGATCGGGCTTGGGTGCCGTCAATGCCTGCGCGCCGCCTGCCCGCAGCGATCGGCAGCGCCGACCGGGCGCGCGCTGATCGTCGACGAGCTCGAGCGCGGCCTGTCGCCGATCCGCTTTGCCGGCGACTGAACGCCGCTTATGCTCATCATCGCTTTGGGAGGCGATCCAATGGAAAAATCGATCACGCGCTTTCAGTCCAGCACCTGGCGGTGGCTGCTCGGCAGTTTTGCGGGTTGGGGCACGCTGCTGCTCTGCCTGATCGGTGTCGGGTTGGTGATCGTCGCGTGGCGCTGGCTGACCGACATCGCCGTCAGCTATGAACTGACCGATCAGCGGCTGATCATCCGGCGCGGTATCGTCAACAAAACGACCGACGAGATCGAACTCTATCGCATCAAGGACACGACGATCGCCTATTCGATCGTCAACCAGCTGACCGATATCGGGACCATCGCCATCCGGTCGAGCGACGCGACAACGTCGGGCGGCGACCTTGTCCTGCGCGACATTCCCGAGGGGCGCCATGTGCGTGAGGAGATCCGCCGCCTGACCGATGCTGCGCGTCAGCTCCGCCGGGTTCGGGAGGTCGATATCGACGTGGAAAACTGAGCAGGCGGATGACGAGCAATACGCCGTTCCACCCATTATGGGCGGCAATGTAACATTACGCTTGCAAAAATGTCATGAAAATGAAACATTATCGTCACCGGAGTGAAACATCGGTCGATGCCGCTGTGCTCCGGCGAGGGGATGACGATGATGAAGTGGACCTATCTGGCCTTGCTTGCCGCGGCCGCGCTCGGGGATGCTAGCCTCGCGCATGCGGCAAAAAGCAATTCGAACGGTGCCGAAGAAATCATGCGCGGCGATTATGCCGCCGCCGAACGACTGATCGAGCGACAGCGGAACCTGTTCGCATGGGACGGCGATCTCGTCCTCAACCTGGCGATCGTCTATCGCCGCACCGACCGCGCCGAACAGGCGCGCGCGCTCTACCAAAAACTGATGCAGATGCCGGACGAGGAAATCGACGCCGGTGGCAAGGTGACGACCACCCACACGCTTGCCCGGCGCGGGCTGGCGGATATGGACCGCGTGCCCAGCCGCCCGGTAACGACGGCGGCGCTGCTCAAATAGCCGGTCGGCCTCAGACGCCGGCGACGGTCAACCGCTCGAGCTGATCCCTGGACAGCTCGAGCGTGATCGCGCCGAGCAGTTCGCCGATCTGCTCGACCGATGTCGCGCTGGCGATCGGGGCGGTGACGCCCGGCTGCGCGGCGAGCCACGCTAGCGCGATTTGGGCAAGCGTCGCGCCGCTTTCCTCGGCAATCGCGTCCATGACGCCCAGCACCGCCTTGCCCCTGCCTTCGAGCAGCGGCGCCATCCGGCCGCCACGCACGCTTTTGCCGAAATCATCGGCGGTGCGGTACTTGCCCGTCAGAAAACCCGACGCGAGCCCGTAATAGGGCACCACGCCGATATTATGTTCGATACAATAATCCTGGAGCTCGCCCTCGAACTTGTTGCGGCTGACGAGGTTATATTCGGGCTGGAGCACGTGGAAACTGGGCAGGCCGAGCCGCAGCGCCGTGTCGTGCGCCGATTTCAGCCGGGCGGCGTGGAAATTGGATGCACCGATCACGCGGACCTTGCCCGCCTCGACCAGCCGCGAAAAGGCGCCGAGCACGTCCGCTTGCGGCACGTCGTCATCGTCCTGATGCGCGAAATACAGGTCGATGGTGTCGACGCCGAGCCGCCGGAGCGAGGCATCGCAGGCAGCGGCGATCCGCGCGGGCGCAAGCTTGGCCCCGCCTTCGCCCGGCAGCATGCCAACCTTGGTCGCGATCATCACGCCGTCATGCGATCCGCGTCGACGCAGCCATTCGCCGATGATCGTCTCGGACTCGCCGCCGACATGGCCCGGCGCCCAGGCCGAATAGACATCGGCGGTGTCGATCATCGTCCCGCCGCCGGCCACGAACGCATCGAGCACCGCAAAGCTCGCCGCCCTGTTCGCCGACCAGCCGAAGACATTGCCGCCCAGCACCAGCGGGGCGATCGACAGGTCGGTGCTGCCCAGGCGTCGCTTCATGGTGTCGGCTCCTTGCCGGCTTCGGGCACCAGTGCGTTGGCCGAGACGCTGTCATTCTCCAGCATGGCCGCCGCGTCGTTCAGTTGTTGTGCCTCGCTCGCGGTCACGCCGCCCCGATCGACGGGGTCGCTGCCGCAGCCGCCAAGCGAACCTGCGGCGAGCACAAGACCGATCGCGATCGGGGCGGCGAGGCGCTTCACGGTTCGATCGCGTTGCTGGCGTCGCGCAGTTCTTCGCTGGTCTTGGCGCGGCCCTTGTCGGTCGCGGCATCGATATCGTTGCCGACCGCATCGAGCGTGTTTTCAGCAGCGCCAAAGGCACGGTCGCTGGCGGCGTCGACGTCCCGAACCGCCTCGCCCATTGTCGCATTGGCATCGGCAGCGATCGCGTCGGCTGCCTCGGCGCTTTCATTCTGTGCCTTGGGGCTGCATCCGGCGAGCCCGACCGCGACCAGCGTTGCGGCGACGGCGATGGTGATTTTCCGCATCAACGATATTCCTTTGCAAATTCTGCGAGGTCCGGCCCCGCCAACCCGCGCAACGCACCAAATCTAGTCCCGGGTCCAGACCCACGCAATGGCGGTGCGCGATGATGCGACGGACGGCGCCAATGCTTCGTTGCTTTCATATAAAGATATCTTTATATCGTGATCTGATGATGGTCGCTCTCGAAATCTTCCGCGCGCTTGCCGATGCGACGCGGCTGCGGATCATGGCGCTGATCCAGACGATGGAGCTGTCGGTCGGTGAGCTCGCGCAGGTGCTTGGCCAAAGCCAGCCACGCGTGTCGCGCCACGTCAAGATACTGTGCGATGCCGGGCTTGCCGAGCGGCGCAAGGAAGGCAGCTGGGTGTTCGTCGCGCTGGGCGACCGGGCGCTGGTCGATCCGGTGATGGCGGCGTTCGATGCCTGGCGCGGGCGCGAAAGCGATCACTGGGCAGTCGCCGATGCCGCGCGGCTCGCCGCCGTGCGTGCCGACCGCGCCGCCGCGGCTAATGCCTGGTTCGAAGCGAATGCCGACCAGTGGGACGCGATCCGGTCGCTCCACATCGCCGAGAGCGATGTCGAGGCGGCGATGCGCCTGCTGCTCGGCGAAGCGCCGATCGCGACGCTGATCGACATCGGCACCGGCACCGGGCGGATGCTCGAACTGTTCGCGCCGCAGGCTCGGCACGCACTGGGGATCGATCGTTCGTCGGAAATGCTGCGGCTCGCCCGCGCCAAGCTCGCCGAGCGTGGTCTCGCCAATGCCGAGCTGCGCCAGGCCGATCTCTACGCGCTGCCGATGGCGGACGACGCCGCCGACGCGGCGATCATCCACCACGTCCTCCATTTCGCGCAGCAGCCGGGTGCCGCGATCGCCGAGGCGGCGCGCGTGCTGAAGCCCGGCGGGCGGCTGCTCATCGCCGACTTCGCCCCCCATGATCGCGAGGAATTCCGGACCAGCGGCGGCCATACCCGGCTCGGCTTTTCGGACGATCAGATCCTCGGCTGGTTCGTGTCGGCGGGGCTCGCACCCGCGCGCACCGAAACGCTCGAAGGCGGCGAACTCACGGTCAAACTCTGGCTCGGCCGCAAGGCCGGCAGCCCGCTCGAAAAGGCACTCGCAGCATGAACATCTCGGTCCCCCAGCTCGAGGAGGCGCGCCGCGCGCAATCTTCTGAAGATAGCGCGCTCGCGCGCCGGGCCCCGCTGTTCGCCGATCTGGCGGGCGACGCCGAGGTCAGCTTCGAATTCTTCCCGCCCAAGACCGAGAAGATGGAAGAGGCGCTGTGGGAAACGGTCAAGACGCTCGAGCCGTTCGGCCCGCGCTTCGTCTCGGTGACTTATGGCGCGGGCGGCACCACGCGTGAACGCACGCACGCAACCGTCGCGCGCATCCAGCGCGAAACGCCGATCGCGGCAGCGGCGCACCTGACCTGCGTCGAAGCGTCGAAGGACGAAATCGCGGAGATCGCGCATGCCTATTGGGAAGCGGGTGTGCGGCACATCGTCGCGCTGCGCGGCGATGCCCCGGGCGCCGATGCCTTCGTGCCCCATCCCGACGGCTATACCAATGCCGCCGACCTGACCGCCGGATTGAAGCAGCTTCATCCGTTCGAGATTTCGGTCGCCGCCTATCCCGAATGTCACCCCAATTCGCGCGACGAGGCGGATGATCTCGACAATCTGAAGCGCAAGCTCGACGCGGGCGCGACGCGCGGGATCACTCAGTTCTTTTTCGAGCCCGAAACCTTCTTCCGCTTCCGCGACCGCGCGGCGGCGGCAGGGATCAGCGCGGAGATGGTGCCGGGGATCATGCCCGTTACCAATTTCGCGAGCATCCAGCGCATGTCGGCGCTGTGCGGGACGCAGGTGCCGGCCTGGCTCGGGCGGCTGTTCGACGGGCTCGACAACCACCCGACCAGCCGCCAGCTGGTCGCGGCGACACTCGCCGCCGAACTGTGCCGCAAACTGTATGCGGGCGGTGTGCGGCAATTCCATTTCTACACGCTCAACCGCGCCGAGCTCAGCTTTGCGATCTGTCACCTGCTCGGGCTGCGCGCGACGGCGGCCGCCTAATCACGACGGCGCTCGATACAAACGGTTTGGATATTGGACCCGGACATGACCCCACGCGAAACCCTGATGGCGCAAGCGCAGAAGCGCATCCTGATCACCGACGGCGCGTTCGGCACCGAGATCCAGAACTGGAAGCTCGCCGAGGCCGATTATGCCGGCGACCTGAAGCTAGGCCATGACCAGAAGGGCAATAACGACATCCTCGCGCTCACCAAGCCCGACGTCCCGGAGGCGATCACCCGCGCCTATCTGGAGGCCGGGTCGGATATCGTGTCGACCAATACCTTCAGTGCCAATTCGATCAGCCAGGCCGATTATGGCGCGGAAGGGCTGGTGCGCGCGATCAACCTCGCCTCCGCCCGGATCGCGCGGCGCTGCGCCGACGAATTCGCCGCGAAGGACGGCCGCCCGCGCTTCGTGGCCGGCGCGATCGGTCCTACCAACAAGACACTCTCGCTGTCGCCCGACGTCAACGATCCCGGTTTCCGCGAGATCGATTTCGACACGCTGAAGGACGTCTATCTCGAACAGACCATGGCCCTGCTCGAAGGCGGCGCCGACTTCATCCTGATCGAAACGGTGTTCGACACGCTCAACGCCAAGGCGGGCATCATGGCCGCGATCGAGGCGGGCGAAGTGCTCGGCCGCGACGTGCCGATCATGCTGTCGATGACGCTGACCGACCTGTCGGGGCGCAACCTGTCGGGGCACACCGTCGAAGCGTTCTGGCACGCGGTGCGGCACGCGCGACCGCTGACGATCGGGCTCAACTGCTCGTTCGGCGCGCAGCAGCTTCGCCCGCATGTGAAGACGCTGAGCGCGATCGCCGACACGCTGATCATGGTCTATCCCAATGCGGGGCTTCCCAACGAACTCGGCGCCTATGACGAACTGCCGGAGGAAACCGCCGCGCTGGTCCGCGAATGGGCCGAAGCCGGGCAGGTCAACATCCTCGGCGGCTGCTGCGGATCGACGCCCGCGCACATCGCCGCAATTGCCAAAGCGGTCGCGAACCTGCCCGCGCGCAACCTGCCGACCGCGCCGGTCGTGACGCGGCTCGCGGGGCTCGAACCGATGACGATGGCGGCTTGATTCTCAATACCTCCCCGGAACGGGGAGGGGGACCGCGCCCGCAGGGCGTGGTGGAGGGGTCATCCCTTCCTTGGAACCGAGTACCCCTCCACCAGCCTGCGGCTGGTCCCCCTCCCCGTTCCGGGGAGGTTCTTGGATAAGAAGGAAGTGATGACCACAGCCACCGCCCAATTCGTCAACATCGGCGAACGCACCAACGTCACCGGCTCTGCCAAGTTCAAGAAGCTGATCATGGCGGGCGACTACGCCGCCGCGGTCGAGGTCGCGCGCAGCCAGGTCGAAAACGGTGCGCAGGTGCTCGACGTCAACATGGACGAAGGGTTGCTCGACGCGCACTACGCGATGACGACCTTCCTCAAGCTGATCGCCGCCGAACCCGACATCGCGCGCATCCCCTTCATGATCGACAGCTCGAAATGGAGCGTGATCGAGGCAGGTCTGAAATGCGTCAGCGGCAAGCCGATCGTCAATTCGATCAGCATGAAGGAAGGCGAGGCGCAGTTCCTCGACCAGGCGAAGAAGGTGATGAACTACGGCGCGGCCGTCGTCGTCATGGCATTCGACGAGGTCGGACAGGCCGACACCCAGGCGCGCAAGGTCGAAATCTGCGAGCGCGCCTACAAGCTGCTGACCGGCATCGGCTTCCCGCCCGAGGATATCATCTTCGACCCCAACATCTTCGCGGTCGCCACGGGGATCGAGGAGCACAACAACTACGCGGTCGACTTCATCGAGGCGTGCCGCGAGATCAAGGCGCGTTGCCCGCATGTCCATATCTCGGGCGGGCTGTCGAACCTGAGCTTCAGCTTCCGTGGCAACGAGCCGGTGCGCCGGGCGATGCACAGCGTGTTCCTCTATCACGCGATCCCCGCCGGGCTCGACATGGCGATCGTCAATGCGGGGCAATTGGACGTCTATGACACGATCGACCCCGAACTGCGCACTGCCTGCGAGGATGTCATCCTTAATCGCGACGCGGATGCGGGCGAACGGCTGGTCGCGCTCGCCGAGCGGTTCCGCGGCACCGATGCCGCCGCCGAAAAGGCCGCCGAGGAATGGCGCGGCTGGGGCGTCGCCAAGCGGCTCGAACATGCGTTGGTAAAGGGCATCGACGCCCATGTCGTCGACGATACCGAGGAAGCGCGCCAGCTCTACGCCAAGCCGATCGAAGTGATCGAAGGCCCGTTGATGGACGGGATGAACGTCGTCGGCGACCTGTTCGGCTCGGGCAAGATGTTCCTGCCGCAGGTGGTGAAATCGGCGCGCGTGATGAAGAAAGCGGTCGCCCACCTGCTTCCCTATATCGAGGCATCGAAGGAGCCCGGCGCCAAGGGCAAGGGCAAGATCATCATGGCGACCGTCAAGGGCGACGTGCACGACATCGGCAAGAACATCGTCGGCGTTGTGCTCCAGTGCAACGGCTTCGATGTGGTCGATCTCGGCGTGATGGTGCCGTGGACCAAGATCCTCGAGGCCGCGAACGAGAATGACGCCGACATGATCGGCCTGTCGGGCCTGATCACGCCGAGCCTCGACGAAATGGTGACGGTCGCCGAGGAAATGGGCCGCGCGGGCATGTCGATGCCGCTGCTGATCGGCGGGGCGACGACGTCGAAGGTGCACACGGCACTGCGCATCGCGCCCGCGTACAAGGGACCGGTGGTGCATGTGCTCGACGCGAGCCGCGCAGTCGGCGTCGCGACGACGCTGGTCAGCGACACGATCCGCGACGAGTTCGTGGCCAAGACCGACGCCGATTACGCCGCCGTGCGCGCGGCGCGCGAGGGCAAGGGGCAGAACGAGCTGTTCCCGATCGAACGCGCGCGCGACAATGGCTTCGACGCCGACATGAGCCTGAAGGCGCCCGCGCCCCGGCACCCCGGCGTGCACGTGTTCCGCGATTGGGACCTGGCCGATCTGGCGACCTATATCGACTGGACGCCGTTCTTCCGCGCGTGGGAACTCGCCGGCAATTACCCGGCGATCCTTGATGACAAGATCGTCGGCGAAAGCGCGCGGTCGCTGTTCGCCGACGCGCAGGCGATGCTGAAGCGGATCATCGACGAAAAATGGCTGACCGCGCGCGGCGTCTGCGGCTTCTGGCCGTGCGCGCGGGATGGCGACGACGTGATGCTCCACCTCGACAATGAGGATCACGTGCGCCTCCCCTTCCTGCGCCAGCAGATCGCCAAGCGGGAGGGCCGCGCCAACATGTGCCTCGCCGATTTCATCGACGCCGATGGCGACTGGATCGGCGGCTTTGCGGTGTCGATCCACGGCATCGAGCCGCATCTCGCGCGCTTCAAGGCGGCGATCGACGATTATTCGGACATCTTGCTCAAGGCGCTCGCCGACCGGCTCGCCGAGGCTTTTGCCGAGCGGCTCCACGCGCATGTCCGCACCGACCTGTGGGGCTATGCGGCGGGCGAGCAGTTGACGCCCGAGGCGCTGATCAAGGAGCAGTATCGCGGCATCCGCCCGGCGCCGGGCTATCCCGCCTGCCCCGATCACAGCACCAAGCCGATCCTGTTCAAGCTGCTCGACGCGCACCACGCGACCGGCGTGTCGCTGACCGAGAGTTTCGCGATGCTGCCGACGGCGGCGGTCAGCGGCTTCTACTTCGCCCACCCGCAGAGCGAATATTTCGGCGTCGCGCGGATCGGGCCCGATCAGGTCGCGGATTATGCGGCACGGCGCGGGGTGGACCTGGGGACGGCGGAGCGCTGGCTGCGGCCGAATTTGGATTAGGGTGGCTAGTATAACTGGGAGCGGCGGATATGGCGTCCATTGCGGACATCTCGTCGGTGCTTCAAAACGGCCTTGGGAGGTCGGCTATGCCAAGCGTCGAAGTTTACGAGAAAGGTGAGTTAGAAGCGCTGTTTGTAGGCGATTTTGCATTTCTTCCGCGCCTCGGCGAGATGATCTCCAAAGAAATGGGTGGCTATTTCAACTACTATAGGGTGGTCGAGATTTGGCATCGCGAGGAAGGCGCGACCGGCATGTTCGTGTCGTGCGTCCGCGTCGAACTTGATGACTAACTACCGCCCGCTTTCCGCAGGCTGGGTCGTCCGCATCATCAATCTGCTACCTATCTCGCTCCCCTCCCTGGACAAGGGAGGCGCTGGGGGTGGGTCGGCTTCGGGAGCGCGCATCGCCTCACCACGGGCCGACCTCTACGAGGCTTGCTCACAATAACGGCTCCCACGCCGCCATCCCCGCGCAGGCGGGGATCCATAGTGGCTGGTGATGCTGCTTTGTCGCAGCCGCGTGATTATGGATTCCCGCCTGCGCGGGAATGACGGAAGGCTGTTTGCACGGGATCACGCCCGTTCCACCAACCCCGCCATCCGCTTCAGCCTCGGCGCGACCATCGGTACGGTCAGCATCGTGCTCGCGACTGCCATCAGCAGAAGTGCTGTAAAGGTCGCGCCGGTGATGATCCCACGGTCGAGCAGGATGTTGACGAAAATGATCATGATCAGCGCCTTGGTCTGGAGCAGCCAGCCGATGATCGCAGCTTCCCCCGGCGCCCATTTCAGCAGCCGCCCCGCGACGCCCACGCCGATCAGCTTGCCCGAAACCGACGCCACCAGCAGCAGCGTCGCCGCGCCGAACACTTCGATCCCGCCGACGTCCCACTGCGTCTTCAGCCCCGTCGACAGGAAGAACACCGGCATGAACGCCATCAGAACGGCGCTGCGGAACTGGTCCATCCGGGCCTCATCGAACCACTTGGCGTCAAGCACCGCGCCCGACAGAAACGCGCCGACCATGAAGTGCAGCCCCGCCCAATCGGCGGCAAAGCCGCACGCCGCCAGCCAGATCAGGCTGACATACCAGCGATCACCCTCGGGTATCCGCGCCATCAGTCGGCGGATCAGCAGCGTCGCCACTGCAAAGCCGATCAGGAAACCCAATTGCCGCCCGATCCGCTCCCAATCGAGCAGGATCAGCGCGAGCACGCCCCAGATCGCGATGTCATCCGCACTCGCATAGCGCAGCATACGCTGGCCGAGCGGGCGGCGCAGGATGTCGAGCCTTTCCATGAACAGCACCAGGATCGGCAGCGCCGTCACCGCACAGGCCATGCCGATGCCGAGCACGACTTGCCACGTCGTCCCGTTCGGGCCGATCCAGCCGGGCAGTTGCAGCATTACGATCGCGGCGATGCTGCCGAACGCGAGCGGTGTCACCAGCGCGAGTGTAGCGGTCGTCGCGGTCTCGCCGCGCCGCGCCCACACCTGCGCCGGGTCGAGTTCGATCCCGGCGATCCACACGAACAACATCACCGCCCACCACGCGATGCCGTTGAGCGACGCGATCACGCCGGGCGCGAACACGAACGCGTAATAGCCGGGGAACAGCGCGCCCAAGACGCCCGGCCCGAGCAGGATGCCGCCGACGATCTGCACCACCACCAGCGGCGCGTAATAATCGGTCCGCGCCAGCCGCCAGACGAGATAGGGCACGCTCAGGATCACGACCATCGCGATCAGGAAGATTTCGGTCGTTGCCATTATCGGCATTGTCGCAGCAGCCCCCGATCACCCGCAGCCCGGCTAATGCGCCCTGCGATCGACCGCAATAACGCCCTTTGGCCGGGGGCACCCGCGAATGGGTTCAGCTGGTGGTATAGATACCTTTCGCCCAGCCGGTGCCCGGATCGAAACACCATTCGGTGGTCGTGTCTTCGAACGTGCAATAGACGCGGATGTGCGCGCCGGCACCATCGACCCACGATGTCGCCGACACCGCGCTGCCGGGCTGGTTGAATTGGCCGGTCATCCAGCCGCCGCTCTGGTTGCTGACGGCATAGCGTTCGGTGACCGAATATCCGTCGGTCGAAAAGACATGGATGTTGAGCGAGTTGCTGTTGTTCGGGTCGAAATAGCTGACCGACGCTGTGCCGATTGGGAATGCGGGATTGTCCTGAGCCATGCTTTGCTCTCCTGCCTTCGCCGCCCGCACCACTGCGAGTCGTAGCGTGGCCGCACAATCGCGACTTGGTGGGGAGCGCGCAACGTCATCGGCTATCATTGCGCCTGCGGGTTAGTGCCGAAAACCCCGCAGAATGTAGCAAATTCTACATTGAGAACGCACTCGTCGGGCACAAGCTAGCACCGGATTTGCTGCCCGTTCCTGCTGGAGTTGAAAATGAATTAACGTCGACGACCGAGTCTGGCGCCTGAATTTTCGGGGAGTGCCAGGATGACTGATACGGCAATTCGACGGGTTCGGTTCACGGCATTGCTGACCGCTGCGGCGTTGGTGAGCGGTTGCAATCCAGGCTCATCGATCGGCAACGCAGTTGACGCGGCGGTGACCGCCATTTCGGGATCGACGTCGGCGACCTCGCAGAGCAGCGCGTCGGTCAATGCGGGGCCTGATGTCAGCGTCACATTGCCCGATACGCGCGTGCAGCTGGTCGGTTCGGCGACGCGCGGCACGATGAAATGGAGTCAGATCAACGGCCCGTCGACCGTCGCCTTCCAAAACGACGCGAGTTTGGTGACCAATATCGCTGCAGACGTGCCCGGGATTTACAAGCTTCGGCTCTCCGCGACCGATGCGCAGGGCAGGACGCTGGGTAATGATACCGTGGTCGTCACCGTCAATCCCAATCCCGTGCAGATTGGCGCCAGTTCGACCCCGCTCGATCATATCAGGTCGTTCGCGCGGCCGGCACTGCGAACCGGCAACACGCTGGTACCGCTGACGACGTCAAGCTGCGGGTTATCCGACCAGCTTCGTGTCGAACTGACGCAATATTGGGGTTATGGCGCAACAATCAGTGGCATCGATACCGGCCTCGACAGAGTCGTACCGTTTCTGAAAAACAATCCCGGGAAATACCCGGTCGCTTATAACATCGCCTCAATCTATCGCTTCTACAATAATTACGACAGCCGTGATCCCGGCTATCCTGTGTTGCCGCCGGAAACCTACGTCAGGGATGCAGCGGGCAACGTCATCCTCGATGGCGGAAACCCGATTGTCAGCCCGTTGGCGCCGGATGCGTCGTTCCAGACGATCGGCGCCGCCCTTGGTGCCGATATGGCCCAGCGCGAATCGATCGTCGGCCAGCGGATCGGCCTGGTCGTCAATGAAGGGGAGTCGGGGCTGTGGCACCCGGCAGAGCGTAATCCGCTGGATATCTGGGGCCGCGATCCCAGAGTCATCGCGGCAATGAACGCGCGCGGGCTTGACCCCAACAACATCCGGGACTGGCAGAAACTCAATTCCGAAGCGAAGGCACGGCAGGAGCGCATCATCAAGGAAAGCGCCTATGCGGCGCTGCGACTGGGCCGCCCGACCACCTATTCCTGGTATCAGGAAGGGTTCGGGAAGGAGCGCGGCCGATGGGCGGGCTGGCCCTGGTACAACTTTCTTTGGGACCGCTTTATCGATGCAGGCGGCAGGCCGATGGTGTCGGACTATTCGTCACCCGAGTTCTATTACCTGTTCGCGAATTCGGGGTTTTTCGGCGTCAGGACCGACACCAACCAGCCCTACGATATTCTGACGACGGCGCTGCGCGAAGCCGGGGGCATGCGAACGCTTGGCCAGCAAAACATGTACCCGTGGGTCAGCCAGGGCTGGGACAGTGGTGATTCGCGCGGCATCGCCGACGACGACCTTTATATCGGTTTCCTGAAGGAGCTTTACACCGCCGGTACCGTCGGCGCGGTCGCGGGTTATTTCACCTGTGACGGCCCCATTTATAACGCCGTCCGCTACAATAACCCGATTGGTGCCGACACGCCGACCATGGTGCGCGGTTTCCTCAATTTGGCGCGCGTCCACGCACTTTTCACTTACCTGGAGCCTTTCCTCCGCGACGGGGATCTCCTGACCGGCGATGGCGATCATGTTTTCAACGGCGAAGACATCACGACACCGGCGATGGAGTTCAACGCGGTTGGTGAGGTCGATCCGCCCGTCGACAGCTACCGCCCCGCGTCGTGGAGCGTTCGCAAGGCCCGTGTCCTGGCGCGCAAGATGCGCAATGCGGATCGCTGGCTGGTTACGGCCTGGGCCAATGCCGGCGAGGATCGCGACATTAGAGTGACCGTTGATCCGCGGTTGGGGCAGTTGACGCTGCATGCCCGCAAGGCTGGCACGGTCTACATTGTCGAGCTGGTCAACGGGCAGGTCAGGCAGACGCTGGTCGACCCCGATGCGATGAATCCGACGCGCAATCTGTTTCCGGATCAAGGCACGCTATAGCCTTTAGCCGGAAGCAGGAGCCGACCGGATGGCACCTGACCCACCTGTTGACACCGCGGGTTAACGCCGGCGCAAAACGTCCCGCGGCGGGGCGCCGCCGACGTTAACCCTTTATTAGCCTTCCCGAAATTGGCGATCAGGTGCATCGGTGAAGCGACACCCGGAGGCTTGGTCATGCGTCACGTTCTGCCCTTCGTCGCGCTTGCGCTCACCGTTCCCGCCGTCGCGCAGGGCGGCACTGCGCCTTTCACCATTGCCGAGACGGGTCAGGGCTTTGCCCATCTGAGCGATGCGCTCGCCGCCGCCGGGCCGCGCGGGCAGTTCGCCCAGTCGACGATCCTGATCGCGCCGGGCACCTACCGCGAATGCGCGGTGCAGAGCTGGGGCAAGGTGACCTTCACCGCGCGCGTCCCCGGCAGTGTCGTGTTCGACGGCGTGGCGTGCGAAGGCAAGGCGGCGCTGGTGCTGCGCGGCAGTGGATCGGTGGTCGACGGCATCGTCTTTCGCAACATCCGCGTCGGTGACGGCAATGGCGCGGGCATCCGCACCGAAATGGGCGACCTGACCGTCACCAATTCGACCTTCCTCGACAGCCAGGAAGGCATTCTGGGCGGGCAGCCGACCGGGCAGCGCATCACCATCGACCGGTCGACCTTCAGCGGGCTCGGCCAGTGCGACGAGACGCCCGATTGCGCGCACAGCATCTATCTTGCCAACAAGGGCCAGATCACCGTCACGCGCAGCCGGTTCGAGCGCGGGCGCGGTGGCCATTATGTGAAACTGCGCACGCCGCGCGTATCGATCACCGACAACAGCTTCGACGACACGCAGGGCCGCAAGACCAATTACATGATCGACCTGTCCGAAGGCGGCACCGGCCTGATCGCCAACAATGTCTTCGTGCAGGGGCGCAACAAGGAAAACTGGACGGCGTTCATCGCGGTCGCCGCTGAAGCGCGCACCTATTCGGCCGCCGGGCTGCGCGTCGAGGGCAACCGGGCGACGCTGGCGCCGGGCGAAACCCGGTCGCCCGCCTTTGTGGCCGACCTGAGCCACCAGCGTCTCGCGCTCGGCGCCAATGCGCTCGGCAAGGGCGTGCGCCCGTTCGAGGTGCGCTAGGGGCGCTGCAATTCAACCTGAATCGTCATTGCGAGCGTAAGCGAAGCAATCCAGAGACCCCGCGACCACGCAACTGGATTGCTTCGCTTACGCTCGCAATGACGGAATGGTGCCGTTCCGGCGTGGCAGAAGCTAGCGCCGGTCCGGGTTGCCGCGGTCTGGGTGGCCCCTTACCGGCACGTATCCGCCACGCCCGGATCGAGATCGAGGCAGCGCCCGTCGACCTGCGGCGCGCCAAGCTTGAACCCGATGGTCGCGGCAAGCGTCGGGGCGATGTCGACGGTTTCGACCGCGAGCGGTTGTTCGAAGCCCGTCATCCCCTTGCGCCAGAACAGGATCGGCACGCGGCGGTCATAATCCCAGAAGCTGCCATGGGTGGCGACATAGCCCTTGGTCGGATCGGCAATCGGCGTGATCCGCGGCTTGAGCGCGACGACGATGTCGCCCGAGCGCAAGGGGTGAAAGCTCGCCTTGGCGCGTTCGATCAGGCTCCAGGTCTCGGCTGGGCCGGTAGCAGCGGGTGCGGCTTCGATCTCGGCGCGGCTGAAGGCAGCCGCCACTTGCGGATTGGCGCGGTAGGCGCTGAGCGCTTCCTTCAGCACGGCGGCGCGCTGTGCGGGCGTCAGCTTGGGGTCGATCCAGACGTCACCCGCCCCCGAATCGCCGAACAGGACTTGGCCCGTCAGCTTGAGCTTCGCCGCGACCGCGTCGCTGACCGCCTTGGTCGTGAAGGCCGGGTCGATCCGCGCTGCGTCGGGCGCGGCATGGTCGCGGTTGCGTTCGGGCAGGTCGTGCCCGCCATGGTCCGCCGTCAGCACGACTTCGTAATCGATGCCGAGCGAATCGAGCTTGTCGAAGAAATCGGCCATCGTCTCGTCGAGCGCGGCCAGTTGCAGGCACATCTCATTGCCTTCGGTGCCATAGCTGTGGCCGACATAATCGGTCGCCGACGCGCCGATCGATAGAATGTCGGTCGCCGCCCCCTTGCCGAGCCGCTTTTCCTGAACGAGCGCGGCGGCGAGGCTGAACACCGCGCCGTCGAATTCGGGCGAGGCGCGGAAATTGCGCGTGTCGCCGGGCGCGCGTTCGAAACGGCCGGTGCCGACGGTCTTGCCGCCGCCGATCGCGACCGCGCGGTTGTGGGGAATGCAGTAATCGGGCTCGTCGAGCGGCTGCTGGCCGGCAGCGATCCGATCGGCGACGCCGGCATTGACGCGCGCGACCGATTGCGGCGTGGCGCGCCCGGCATAGCTGGCGAATTTCTTGCCGTCCCACCACCAGAGTTCGTCGACGCGGTGGCCGCCCATCATCACGGCCGCGCGGTCCTTGCCTGCCACCGACACCGTCTGTGTCGCCGGATTGGCCACTTTCATCCGCTCGCCGAGCGTCGGCACCAGCAGATGCTTGTCGGACACGGTATAGGCCAGCGAGGTCGATCCGGGGACGCTTTCATCCTCGGCGCAATAGACGACCTTATCGGTGCGGGCGGTCTTCAGGTCGGTCCAGCTGTTGGCGATGATGCCGGTGCGCGCCGGGTGCATGCCGGTCAGGATCGTCGAATGGCCGGGGCAGGTCTCGGTCGCGGCATGGCTCTGATAGCCGCTTGGGAACACCGCGCCGGTCATCAGCCGCCGGAAGCCGCCGGTAAAGTGATTGCGATATTCGGCGAACAGATCGGCCGAGAATTGATCGACCGAAATGACGACGATCAGCTTCGGCGCGGCCTTGGCGGCTTGCGCCGCGGGCGTGACCGGTGCGGGCGCGTCCTGCGCAAGTGCGGCCGGTGTAACGATCGCGAGCGCGCCTGCGAATAACGTGGCAGCAATCTTCATCAAAAAACCCCTTGCGCGTCGGGTGCATTGCCCCTGCGATCCGGATATGCACCGTTGCGCAGGCAATTCACAAGGATCAGCGGATGCGCGCTCTTGGTTTCGCAATTGTGACGGCCCTGATGTGGCTGGGGCTGATGGCTCCCGCCGCCGCGCAGGCGCCCGACCCCTATTCGAAGGGACCGCACATCGCGCTGAAGCTGATCGCGGAGACCGAGCGCCCCGCGCCGGGCCAGGACGTGACGATCGCCTATGACGCGACGCCGCAGCCGGGCTGGCACGGATATTGGCAGAATCCGGGCGACGCGGGCTTCCCCGCCAAGCTCGACTGGGTGCTGCCCGTCGGCGTGACGGTGGACGCGCCGCGCTATCCGGTGCCGACGACGCTGCTGATCGCCGGGCTGATGAACTATGTGTTCGAACAGCATTATACGGTGCTGGTCACGCTGCACGTGCCCGACAATGCAAAGGCGGGGGCGGCGCTGCCCGTTCGGCTGAAGAGCCAGTATCTCGTCTGCACCGAGGAGATCTGCCAGCCCGAATCCGCCGATCTGTCGCTCGACCTCGTCGTCGGCGACGGCGCGATCGCGCCCGACCGGCTCGCCCAGTTCGACAGCTATCGCCAGGCGATCCCGAAGCCGATCGGCATGGCGACGACCTATCAGGTCGACGGCAAGTCGGTGCGGATCGGCATCCCCTATCCGGCGACGGCGCCGCTCGAAAACGCCTATTTCTTTCCGACCACCACCGAACGCTTCAACTATGCCGCCCCGCAAAAGGTGGTGCGCGACGGCGATCGGCTGGTGCTCACGACCGAGCTGGTGAAGCCCGGTGCCGGCCCGATCGAGGGCATATTGCGAATCGGCCCGCAAAAGGCCGTGGCGCTGTCCGCATCGCCCGGCGTGGTGCCACCTGCCGGCGCCCAATCAGGACAATCAGCCGGGCTCCCCAGCGGCGTCTTGACGGCGACGCTGCTCGCGCTCGGCGGGGCGATCCTCGGCGGGCTGATCCTGAACATCATGCCGTGCGTCTTCCCGATCCTGAGCCTGAAGGCGCTGAGCCTCGCCAAGGGATCGGTCGACGAGCGCGAGGCGCGGCGCGAGGCGCTGGCCTACACCGCAGGGGTGCTGAGCGTCATCATGGGCCTTGGCGCGACGATCCTGGCGCTGAGGGCGGGCGGGGCGGCGGTTGGCTGGGCGTTCCAGTTGCAGAACCCCGCAACCATCGCGGTGCTGCTGCTGCTCGTCGTCGCGCTGACGCTGAACCTGGCCGGTCTGTTCGAAATCCCGACGCCCGCCTTTGTCGATTCGGCAAGCGGGGCGAGCGGTGCCTTCGCGACGGGTGCGCTCGCCGCGATCATCGCGACGCCGTGCACCGGGCCGTTCATGGGCGCGGCACTCGGCGCGGCGCTGGTGCTGCCCTGGTATGCGGCGATGGCGGTGTTCTTCGGGCTCGGCTTCGGGCTTGCCATCCCGTTCCTGCTGATCGGTTTCGTGCCCGCGCTGCGCAAGGCACTCCCCAAGCCCGGCGCGTGGATGGAAACCTTCCGCCAGATCCTGGCGGTGCCGATGGGGCTGACCGCGATCTGGCTCGCCTGGGTGCTCGGCGGTGAAGCGGGCAATGACGGCGTCGCGCTGGGGCTGATCGGCGCGCTCGGTGTCGCGATCGTGCTGTTCGTCGTCGGCAAGCGCCAGCATCGCGGCCTGTCGGCGCACTGGCTGAGCCTGATCGCGCTGGTCGGCGTGACGGCGGCGACCGCGTCGGTCATCCGCCCGGTGCCACGGGGTGCGGCGGGGGCGGTGGCGGCAGCGAGCGAGGGCAAGATCGCCTTCACCGAGGAAAAGCTGGCCGAAGCGCGCGCCAAGGGCCGCCCGGTCTTCGCCTATTTCACGGCCGACTGGTGCCTGACGTGCAAGGTCAACGAACGCGTCGCGATCGACACCGATCAGGTGAAGGCGGTGTTCGCCAAGCACGACGTCGCGGTGATGATCGGCGACTGGACCGACGGCGACCCCAAGCTCGGCCGCTTCATCGAAGCGCACAATCGGGCAGGGGTGCCGCTGTACCTGTTCTACAAGCCCGGCGCGGCTGAGCCGGAGGTGCTGCCGCAAGTGCTGACGCCCGCGATGCTGAGCGAGCTGGCGGGGGGGTAGGGGCGGCTAGTGGGTGGGAAGCGGCCGGACAACAATCGGCTCGCAAACCCAGTATAGCTGCCGTTGGATGGTGGGGATTGGCGGGCGGTGTTGGACCATCCGTCCCCCAACCCGTTCGGCCATTTTTCGCTTACCTAGCGGCCTCCCCCACGGCATAGTCGATCAACACAGCGCGATTGAGGGGGGCAACATCATGGCAACGGGTAACTGGCGGACGAAATCACTTCCTTTCGCCGAATGGGCCGCCCTTCAAGATGCCTTTGCCGATCTCCAGATGGCGACGGGCGCACCGGCTAACCTCGCCATGTTCTCAAAATCTGAGCCGGGCGAGCCGCTAACTGCAATCTACATCACGGGGCCGGGGATAGACGCGATCGAGGCGCGCTCGCCCGGCGACTGGCATGACACCGCCGCGCCATCGGGCGACGGCGTGGCTCTGCTAGTCGGTGCGGGTGATCCATGGGAGCAATTTGGTATCTCCAAGCCCTAATCGCTCGGTCCTATTTATGAAGGCTCTTTGCCCGTTCCTCAATTACCCATTTTACGGCATTGCTGCCGATCGAGCCCTCTATCTTTGTCATTTGCTCAGCGTTAGAACTGACCGGGAGATTGAGGCTGCGTGAGTAATAGCGCAATGCAGTATCTACATTGGCTTTGAAGCTATTACATGCCGTCACCGCAGCTTCCGCTATAGTCTTCGCCTCGTCTTTTAGTTTGGACCACTGAACAGCTTTGTTCTTGGCGCAGATTAACCATTCGCCGACAGCTACCTTGAATCTGGACTCGGCGAAAACTGGAGTGGCCAGGAAATTATCGAGATGCTTGATTTTGGCATCCCGGAGACTTGTTCGTGTTTCATCGACTAGGGACTGTGGGGATTCACATTTGAGCGCGGATGTGATTCACGCTGTGGATGGATCGCGATATTTTGACGGACGCCCAATGGGCGAAGATGGAGCCGCATTGTTTGGGTAAGCCGACA
>PKED01000148.1 GCA_002863155.1 Sphingomonadaceae bacterium
GGAGGCCCGCAACCGTATCGCGATCGCCAGCCGCCAGCGCGGTGGCAAAGGCTTCGGCGGTGAAGCGGTGGCGCAGCGCGGGGTCGCCCTTTGCCCGGGTGCGCACGTCCACGATCGCGGGCTCGGTCATGTACGCGCTGCGAATCGCCTCCACCACGCCGGAGCCGGGCGCGCGCACATTGACACCAACCGGCTCCAACCTGCCGAAGAACCGCTGGCGGCGCTGGCGCGCGATGATGGTGTCCAGCGCGCTGCCCGCCTGGGCGCGCTGCGCCGGATCGAGCGACCGCGCCAAAACCGCCGCATCGAATATGTACCGCCGCGTGCGGGCCTGCTCGATCGTCGTCGCTAGCACATCGCCGGGCCGGGCGGTCGCCTCGCGCGTCGTCAGTCGACCAGAGATGACGGCAACCCCGAAGAACTCGCTCGAGACAAAGGTCAGTGCGGTGGTATTCTCGGCAGCTGTATATGTGCGACCACGCAGATCGACCGTCTTGCCGGCCGGAATTTCAACAAGCACCGGCCCAGCGCCTGCGCTCGCTTCGGTTTGCGCAAGCGCGGCGCTCGCGAGCAATGGCGACGTTAACAGCGCGATTGCCCCCCGGATCATGTGCCGATGCATGGCCTTGCCCCCCCAATGATTACCCTGATTGATTAGCGACCCCGGTGGTTGATCCACCATCCGCCAGATGGGGGAGCCAGATGGGGGAGGCCGTGTCGGTCGTTGCCGATTGCGCACGCCCTGACGAACCGCGCTCGCCGTTAAGGCAATTGCGTCATCTGCTGGAAATCGACGCTTGGCTGGGACGGCGCATTGGTGCCCGCGATCGCAGTGCCCGCCTGGTTGATCCAGTAATAGCTGGACCCCGACGCCACCTTGTACCGCGTACCGCTGGTTTCATCGACGACATCGGTCTGGTCCATGATGTTGTTCTGCCAGCGCCGCTGCAGATCATCGCCCGAGCCACTGCTCGAGCTTGAGCCCGAGCTGCCATTCACCGAATAGCGGCTGGCGATCTGCGCCGACATTTCGGCGGCGGCGTTGCGGCTGATCGCGTTGATCTGCGCGACCATTGCCCGGTTGCCCTGCGCCCATTGCTGGTTGACCTTGCGCGCCGACATCAGCCGCAACACGGCTTGCCCCGCCTGCGCGGCCTGAGCGGACGGCGCAATGAAGCCGCCGACACCGGCGACCTGCCAGATGCCGAAGCCTTCGGTGCCATATTGGCTGTTAGTGCCGGCGATATAGGTCGACATCTGGACGAGCCCGACTTTCGATCCGCAGCGAAAATCGATCAGGCCAACGTCGACGCGCTGGAAGCTGCCGGGGGCTGTGCTGGCTTGCAGCATCCGGTTGCCCTCTGCCGCCAGCTCGCGCTGATCGATGACCTTGCCGATCTGCAGCTGGCCACCGCACTGGCTGGCGAAACGGCGCTGGACATATTGCGGCAGAAAGGCGGCGGCGGGGCGATAGCGCAACAGCATCGCGGCGCCGTTATAGCCACCCTCGACCATGCCGACCGATGCCTCCATCTGGGTCGGCGTCTTGTAGAGTTGCAGGTTGCGGTCGCCCGAAAAGACATAGGTCTGGCCATCGGGCGAGCGCATGTCGACGGGATCGAGCAGCCGCAGCGGATCGGGCCGGACGATGCCGCCGGTCACCCGCCAATCGCGCGGAACCTCTGTCGTGTAGGCACCCTCGTTCGGCTCGCGCCAGGTGACATAGCTCAACGCCGCCGGCTTGGCAGCGCCCGAAGCGCTTGCCGAGCTGCCGAACAGCCGCACGCCCTGCAGCAACGTCGCAAAGACAGGCCGCAGCCCCGCATAGGATGCACGCGGTGCCGCGGTCAGATACCAATAGCCGACCATGCCCGCCGGGGTGTTCGAATAGACGAAGCTGGCCTGCGCTACCGAACCGCCCCGCTCGCCGAACATGCGGATTGCATTGCTGCCAAGCGGCGTGGGGGTGCCCCATTTGAACTGCCGCGCTGCACGCTGGGCAAAACCGGCCAGCACTGCGCGCGGGCTCGGCATCGGTGCGCCCTTGGGGACGAACATCGGCCACACCACGGCCTGCGCGCCGTTCGGGCCGGTGAAGACGATCGGCCCGGCGCCGGTTTCCGCCCGATTGGCGTTCCAGCCGTCGCGCAGCTTCAGGCTCAGATTGGCCTCGGGTCGCACTTCGACCCAGCCATCGGCCAGCTTGCGCGATTGGCCGATAGCGGGCGGCGGCGTGGTCGCGCTTGAGTCCGCAGGACCACTACAGGCAGCAAGTCCGGCGAACATCAGATTAGCGATGCGTGATGATGACATGATCCTTCTCCCCCTTTGTTGTCCTACCAAGTGACTGTCATTCCGGCGGACGGGGCCTGCGTGCGGCTTCCGCTGCGGAACGATCGGTCATCGCTGGCCCACGGGTACAAATTGACCGAGAGCTTCGCGTCGAGCACGCCGCTGGGGTATCGAAGCCGATGGTTGGTCCGCCATCGGCCAGATGGGGGAGCCAGATGGGGGAACCCCCCGCCGCCGTTGACGCGAGCGCGATCGGAAGCGCAGTTTGATCGCACCATGGCAAAAGGCGTGATGATCCGGGCGGCATCGCCCCCCGAAGCGGCGGCGGACTATGCCGTGCGCTATCCGCTGCGCCCGCTCGTGCTGGCGGGATTGCTGACGCTGATTGCTTATTCGGGCGGGGTTGCCGCGGTCAGCTTCATCACCTTGGGGACGGTGCCTGAATCACCGCGCTGGTGGTGGATCGGCACCGAATGCGCGTTTCTCGTCACTTGGCTCGCGCTGGTCGTGATCATGTGGGCGCGCCAGCCTGATGCGCGCGAAACCGTTTTATGGTGGGGCATCGCATCGCAGTTCATCACCTATTTTTCGCAGCTCTTCGTTGCTTGGGCGATCTGGGGATTCTTTCCATACTGCCTCGAAGTGCAGCGGATGATGTTGGCGGGCATGTTTCTGATCTGCTCGCCCGCGCAGCTGATTGCCGCACCTGAAAATGTGATCGCCAACCGATTGGGCATCCTTGCCAGCAATGGCTCGCTCGTTGCGTGGTTTGGCCTGAATGGCTCGCCGAACGGCTATGCGATGGGCGGGTTTGCGCTTGTCAACGGCATCCTGTTGTTCGTGCTATGCGGCTATTTGCCGAGCACCGTCGCCGCCGCCGTTGCGGCACGGCTGACGGTCGAGGAAACCAAGGCCGAGCTCGAACGTGCGCTGGCCGAAGTGGCCGAGGAGCGCGATGCGAAAACCCGCTTCATTGCGGCCGCCTCCCACGATCTGGGCCAGCCGCTGCAGGCCGCCAGCCTGTTCTTCGACCAGGCACTGCGCGCGCCCAACACCGACCAGCGCGAGCGCGCGGCGGACGGCGTGCGCAGGGCCTTTGCCTCGGCTGATCAACTCTTGTCGCATATGCTCAACCATTTGCGGTTGGAGGCCGACGCCGTCGATCCGCATTTCGCGCACATTGCCGTCGGCCCGACGATGGCGCGGATCGCCGCGCAGTTCGGCCCGGCGGCGAGCGCGGTGAAGATCGAAATTCGCCTCGTCAGATCCCGCGTGCGCGTCCGGCTCGACAAGGTGTTGTTCGAACGCGCGCTCGGCAATCTCGTCAACAATGCCATTGAACACAGCGGCGCAACGCGCATCGTTATCGCGGCGCGTCGCCACGGCCCGAAGATCCGCGTCTGGGTGATCGACGACGGCTGCGGCATCGCCCGCGTCGATGCCGAGCGAATCTTCGACGATTATTATCGCGGATCGGATTCGCGCGCGGTGTCCAAGAGCGGCTTCGGCCTCGGCCTGTCATCGGTCCGGCGGATCGCGACGCTGATGGATGGCGCGGCTGGCCTCGACCCGCGCTGGCTGAGCGGTTCGGCCTTCTTCCTCGAATTTCCGGCGCCTGTGCGCAGCAAGGAGCGACTGTCATGAAATCCTGCCTGATCTGCGATGATCATGTGCTGGTGCGAGAGGCACTGGCGGGCACCGTCCGCATCGGCTGGCCCGAGGCGACCGTCGACGTCGCGGGCGACTTTCCCGTGGCCTGGGCGATGGCCGAGGCGAAGGCATATGACCTCATCATCTGCGACCTGATCATGCCGGGCAGCGGACCGCTGGCGGGGATCGACGGCGTCGTTCGCGCGGCGCCGGACACGTCGCTGCTGGTGGTGACCGGCACCGAGGATGATGCGCTGCTGCTCGATCTGCTCGATCGGGGGGTGGCGGGCTTTGCGCCCAAAAGCGCGAGCGGATCGATTATCGAGGCAGCGATCCGGCTGATCCTCGCCGGCGGTCGCTATCTGCCACCACGGCTTGCCGAAATAGCCAGCGCCCGCATCGACGACGGCTCGGTCCCGGCCATTCGCGACGATGTGGCGCGCCTCGCCGAGCGATTGACCGACCGGCAGATGGACGTGCTCCGATTGATGGCGAAGGGTTATTCGAACAAGGAAATCGCGCGCGAACTTCAACTCGCCCCATCGACCGTAAAAACGCATTTGAGCCAACTGCTGACGCACCTTGGCGCGAGCAACCGAACCGACGCATCGATCAAGGCGCGCATGCTCGATCTGGTATGATCTTCATGCGAGCGCGACCGAGGTTGCGGCGGCTGTTTTTCCCTAACTTGTTCCCAAAAGCCGGCAGTCTCGGAACGGCCCAATTCGTGTAAAAATCAGAATCTGAATGGGCGTCCGGTTTCTGGAGGCGGCCAAGGCGGCATCGACGACCGCATGTGGGTCAAAGAAACAAAGTAACTGACTCCGTGGCGGTCCCATCGCGGAAGCCAGCCGATCACTGTCGAAGTCAGCAAGCTACCCGTCTCGCGGAACAATGCCTCGATCCCCTACCCGTTAAAAGCAGTTGACAGCTCTGACGATGAATCATATTTATGTTATTGCGGGCAACCGCTGAGTCCCGAGGTCGTCGACCCCTTGTGAAGGGAACGGCTAATTGGACAATAAAGGTGAGAATACCTGACTCGCTATACGCTAGTTGTCGTCGACGCAGTTAGCATGCCTACCCAGACCAGGGAGGTAGTTGATCCAGTAATGGATCCGACCGGGCTGTCAGGTGCCGAGGTCTCTTCACATCACGCCAAGAGGAGACCCGCATGGCCGCAAGTGGTCAAAAATCGATTCGTAAAGCCGTGCCTGCGCTCAAAGAGAGCGACAATCGCTTCACGCCACCAGAGTTCGTCCGCGCAGTCGAGAATAGTTTTGGCGAAATTGGCATTGATCCCTGCTGGCATCCGGCGAGTGCGGTGAGGGCGAGAGCCTATTTCGATATTCGTAAAGGGCAAAACGGACTCACCCGAGGCTGGCGGGCGAAGTTGGTGTTTGTCAATCCACCTTGGTCGGCCGCCAAAAAATGGATTGAGAAAGCGCATTGGGAGTGGCTGAGCGGCAGAGCAACGACCGTAGTATGTCTCGTACCTGCCAAGACCGATACCAAATTATTCCACCATGTCTTGGCCAAGGACGCAGACGTCTATTTCCTTGAAGGGCGCCCCCGATTTTCCAAGGAGAATGGAACATCGGAACCAACCATGCAGAGCGTTATGGTCGTCATATTTGGAGCCACAAGCGAACAAAAGATGCTTTTTGCTAAGCTTGTGCGGGGCTCTTGGTGGCTACCGCCGCAACGTTCGCGGCCCTCTATCCAGGAGATTCGCGTTGGCTCGTTCAACATGCGTCCGAGCCATAGTGCGTATTCTTGCGCTGCTCGGCCTTCCCATGATGTCCATCGTACCGCCATATGCCGGCCATTCGCCGAGATGCCCAATCTGATGAGCCTCTGAACGAGTACCGGGCTTCGAAGAATCGATGGTGATTTTGGCGCTTCCGGCTTTTGCTTCGCACCTCGGATCGGCAGCGCCAAAATTCACCTCAACTTTTGACAGGGCTGCAACACTCGTTCGCGGGCCTTGGAGACATAGACAATGCATGAATTTCCCGAAGGCATGGCAGGTCCGACGCTCGGCGCCGGTCAGCCGCTCGATCCGATGCCCGCTTGCGGAACCTGTCCCAAAGCGATGTGGTATCGCACGCCGAAACGCCTCCGCGCGTTCTGTCGCGAGCTGCGCATTATTACCTGGGAGGATGACGAGGCCGAACCGGTGATGCAATGTGATGGTCGCGAGGCAGCGCTCGCACTCCCGAACGATCCGACGAGCTAGTTCCGATCGTGCGCGGTTCAAATCCTGATCATCTTGGCAATGTGGTCGGCACGATCTGCCCAGGTCGGAAACAGGCTCCGAAGTTCGGTCCTTGTCAGGGCAATGCTGAGCTTCGCCGCCATTGCGCGACGTTCTGCTCGTGTCAGTTTGCGGTACGTCCCTGCACGGTCGCAGGACATCGTCAAAATGAGGCGTTCGAGCAGACGAGTGCGTCGGGCGAGCACGACGCCGATCATCGTCGCAATTATCGCTACAAAACTCGTACACAGGACTGGCACCAGGCGATAAACGATAAAGAGGCAAATAGCGGCGAGGGTGAAGCGAGCATGACATAAGCCTTTCTTTGTTCAGATCCCACTTGGATCACTCGCCCCAAGCTCACCCCCAGAAATCTTTCAGAATGTCCCAAGCTCGTAGCGCGCAGCCCGTGAGATGCCGGCCGAATGAGCCGGGAGCGATGCGAAAACGATCCACCGACAGGGCCTTCGAACGGGGGGTCGGTCACACGTCCGTGCTCAGGATCGCGGCAGGTTGTGCACACAAACATCGTTGAAACCCTCCCGATTTTGCCGGGCGAAGCCGACCTGATCCTGCAACACCTCAATGAAACGCTCGCGAGCCTGCTCGAGGGTGAGCCCGAAACGACGAGAAAATGACCAACCATGACCGACACGCGACGCGCCTTCATTTATCTCCGGGTGAGCAACGACGACGAAGGCGGGAACAACGCCTCCAGTGCAGCACAGGAGGCTGCCTGCCGCGCGCTGTGTGAACGCGACGGAATCGCGGTCGCCGAGGTGTTCGAAGAGTTGAATGTCTCTGGGCGAAAGCTGCAGCGCAAGCAGTTCGACCGCATGATCGCATTGGCGACCTCACCGTCTCGTCCTGCTCATGTCGTCGTCGTTTATGCGTTGAACCGCTTCACGCGGCGTCTCCTCACGCAGGTTACCGCAGAGCACAAGCTCACCGAGGCGGGGGTAAGGTTGATCTCGGTCACCGAAGGCATGGGCGACGATCCCAACAGCAAGATGATGCGCGGGTTCATCGCGGTCATGAACGAGAAATACGCCAACGACGCAGCGACGTTTACCTGCCGCGACCGTCGCGGCAACGCCCGCGCCGGAAATTGGAACGGCGGCGTGGTGCCATTCGGCTACACAGCCTATGTGGCGGGCGTCGACGGGCGTAAGGAGCGCAAAAAGCTGGCCGTGCATGAAGGTGAGGCGGTGGTCGTTCGGCTCATCGTGCACCTGGCATGTGTCGGGCTCACCGGCCAGCCAATGGGCACCCGCGCGATCGCCAAATATCTCAACGACAACGGCTACACGCTGCGCGGGCGCAAGTTCCACAACAGCAATGTCGATGGGATCCTCACCCGAGAGCATTATGCGGGGTCATACCGGGACCGGACCCGTGACGATCGAGGTGTGGTGCCGAACTTCGCCGACGAGATCGTCGTCGCATGTCCCAAGATCATCGAGCCGGATGTCATGGCGCGCGTCGCCGCGATACGCGCGAAGGCAGCGCCGCGCGTCACGGCGCCACGCACTACGAATTCTCCGGTTCTGCTCGGCGGGCTGGCGAAGTGTGGCCATGCTGGCTGTAATGCCGGCATGGTGATCCGCAGCGGCAAGGGTGGACAATACCGCTACTATGTCTGCAATAGCAAAGCGACGGCGGGTGCCGACATCTGTCGCAGCAAGTCGATCCGCGAAGACGCACTAGACTCGCTCGTCCTCGACGGCCTGCTCCATCGCGTGCTTGCGCCCGACCGGCTTCGCCTGCTCCTCGCAGAAGTCCTCGATCGATCGGATGAGGCGCGACAACGTCGCGAGAAGGACCTCGACCGAGTTCGTCGCGAACGCATTGGGGCAGAGACACGACTCCGACGGCTATTGGAGATCGTCCAGGAAGGCATGATGAGCGTTCGCGACCCGATCTTCGCGGCGACATTGGCTGAGGCAAACGCCTCCATCGCCGCTCTCTCCGAGACTGAGCGCAGTCTTGCCGGCCAGCTTGGCAGCGCATCGAACCAAATCACCGATGAAGCCGTCCAACGTTTCGGGCAGGCTCTTCGCGCAAGTATTGCGGCCGAGAATAGCGCAATGCGCCGCGCCTATGTGCGCTTGCTAGTCTCTAGCGTCACAGTCAACGACAACGAAATCGTGATAGCGGGGTCAAGGGCTGCGCTCGAAAACGCCGCTCAGAAGGGCGATCCAGCGGCTTGCGGCGCGGTGCCCAGTTTTGACCGGAAGTGGTGCCGCTTACAGGACTCGAACCTGTGACCCCCGCATTACGAATGCGATGCTCTACCAGCTGAGCTAAAGCGGCGCGCGATCGGGATTGGTGCCCGGGTGCGGAGGCGGCGCTTAACAGGTCGGATCGCGGCTGACAAGCGGGCGCGGGGGCGCCGCGCCTGCGTGACCGGGCGATCTGCATTTTCCCGCTGCCCGCTTTACCGGTCGTTTACCACAATCGGGCACAAGGCTTTCTGCAAGACGGGCAAATGCCCAGTGAGGACAAGCGCATGGATACGCTTCGCGGGTTCGAGGAAGACCGGGTCGAGACCGATTATCATGACGAGGCCGATATGAGCGTCGACGACAACAGCGATTTCGACATCGGCACCGACGAACGCCGCATGCATGTGCGCGCCTATAACTACTGGGTGTCGCTGCTCGGCGGGCGGGCCTATCCGTCGATCGAGGATCTCGATCCTGAGAATATCGCCGATTTCGGGCCCAATTCGGTCCTGCTCGACTTTACCGGCGGGATCGACAATCCGGCGATCCGCTATCTCGGACGGGCGCTACGCGAGGAATGCGCGCTCGACGCATCGATCACCCATATCAGCCAGGTGCCGAGCCGGTCGCTGCTGTCGCGGCTGACCGACCATTATCTCCAGATCATCGCCAACCGCGCGCCGATCGGCTTCGAGGCCGAATTCGTCGGCACCCGCGGCCACAACACGCTGTATCGTGGCATCCTGATGCCGTTTTCGTCGGATGAGGACACGATCGACTTCATCTACGGCGTCATCAACTGGAAGGAGATGGTCGACGAAGCGACGCAGGCCGCGCTCGCCGCCGAAGTCGCCGAGGCAGTGCGCGCCGCGCCGCGCCCCGCCGTCACCGCTCCCGCCTGGGCGAGCGGACCGAGCGCCGCGATTGTCGGCGCCGAGGACGATGGCGACGAAGAGGCGAACGCCACGTTCGACATGCCGGCGAACGGCGCGGCGATGCCGCTCGCCGATCAGCTGAGCCTCGCGCAGCAATCCGCCGCCGCCGTCCGTGCCGCCGACACCCGCAGCCGCGCCGCACTCTACCGTGCGCTTGGCCGAGCCTATGACTTCGCCGCCGCGACCGACATGGATACGCAAGGCTTTGCGGCGCTGCTGTCCGCCGCCGGGCTGAAGGCGCAGGCGCGCGCGCCGATGACGCCGATCGTCAAGCTCGTGTTCGGCGCCGATTACGACAAGACCCGGCTGACCGAATTCGCGGCGGTGCTGACGCATGCCCGGCGGTCGAACGTGCCGACCGGCGCGCTCGGCGATTTCCTCGACATGGCCGAAGGCGGGATCAAAGGCATCGTTGCTGCCGAACGCGCGCTGAAGCGGCCCGCGGCCAAGCCCGATCGGAGCGCGGCAGCGCGCGCCAAGCTGGCCACGATGCCCAGCCTCGCCAGCGTGTCGCTCCCCGCCACCATGGCCGGTGGCGATTATGTCGTGCTCGTCGCGCGCCGCGATGTTTCGGGCCAGTTCGACATCGTCGCCAGCCTAGGCGATGGCGACCCGGTGGCCGACCGCGTCGTCGCCCATGCCGGTCGCTGATCGTCCGCAACGGGCGGCGGCAAGCGTCACGACAAAGGGTTCCATCTTGAGCTAGAGGCCGCCCGGGCGCATAGCGGCGGCCATGGTCAAAGCCACGCTCAAGTCGTTGTCGGATGCGCTCGCAAATCGACTGGTCGAAGGTGCCCTGCCGGGCGAACTGGAAGGGTTCGGCGAAGCCGAGCGGGCCGAGGCGGCGCGCTTCGTCGCTGCGACTGCCGGACTCCGGGCCGCGCGGACGGTGCGGATGGAGCTGGAGACGATCACCGGCGACGATTCGAACCGGCAGATGCGGCTCGCCATCGTCAATGACGACATGCCGTTCCTGGTCGATTCGATCGCGGCGACGATCAGCGCGCACGACATCGCGATCGACCGGATCATCCATCCGGTGCTGCCCGTGCAGCGCGCCGCCGACGGCACGCTCGAACAGGTCGGCAGCGGCACGCCCGAATCGATGATCTATATCGAGATGGAGCGGGTCGACGCGCGGCGGCGGCGCTCGCTGCTCGCGGATATCGGCCGCAATCTCGACAATGTCCGCGCCGCCGTCGGCGACTGGGAAGCGCTGCAGGCAGCGATGGCGGCCGATGCCGGGCTGTTGGCGGCAAGCGGCAATGCGCTGGAGCAGGAAGGCAGCGCGCTGTTCAACTGGTTCCTCGACCGGCATTTCACGCTGCTGGGGCACGAACGCTGGCACCGCGACGGCACCCGGTCCGACCCGCTCGGAATCGCCCGGATCAGCCAGCCGGTCCCGATCCTTGCCGACAATTCGCGCCAGCTCGCGCTCGACTGGTTCGCGGCCGGCAATCCCGCGCCACTGCTCGTCAAGTCGAACCTAATTTCGGGCGTTCACCGCCATGTGCCGCTCGACCTGGCGATCGCGCCACTGCGCGATGGCGGCAGCGTTATCGGCCTGTCGATCCATGCCGGGCTGTGGACGTCGACCGCGCTGAGCGCCCTGCCGCAGGACGTGCCGGTGCTGCGCGCGCGGCTGACCGCGCTCGAACAGAAACTGGGCTTCGATCCGCGCGGCCATGCCGGCAAGGCGCTCGGCCATGCGCTCAGCGCGTTGCCGCATGATCTGGTGACGGCGTTCGACGAAGCGAGCCTTGAGGCGCTGACGCTGACCGCGATGTCGCTTGCCGATCGTCCGCGCCCCGAAATGGTACTGGTCCGCTCGCTGCTCGGGCGGCACATGTTCGCCTTTGTCTGGCTGCCGCGCGACGACCTGTCGACCGCGCGCCGAATCGCGATCGGCGACATGCTGGCGGAGGCGTCGAACGGGACGCTGCTCAACTGGACGATCGCGCTCGAGGACGGCGTGGTCGCGATGATCCGCTACACCTTCGATCTGCGCGGCGAAGGGCGGATGCCCGAAGTGGCGCCGCTCAACCAGCGGCTGGCGCGGATGCTGCGCGGCTGGGCGCCGGCGATCGAGGCGGCGCTGGCAGAGATGGCGGACCCCGCCCGCGCCGCGCGGCTCGCGCTGCGCCACGCCAACAGCTTTCCCCAGGCGTACCGCACCACCAGCACCCCGGACGAGGCGGCGCGCGACATCCTGCGGCTGGCGACGCTGGAGACGCCCGAAGGGCGGTCGGTCCGCATCTATCGCGATGCGAGCGGCGTGCGGCTGAAAATCTATCGCTATGGCGGCGCGCTCGCGCTGTCGGACGCGGTGCCGGTGCTCGAGAATTTCGGCTTCCGCGTGATCGAGGAAGTGCCGACCGCGCTCAGCGACGATGCCGAAGGCTTCGTCCATGATTTCGCCATCCAGGCGGGGGCGGAGGCGGCGCCCGGTGCGCTCGAAGGCGACACGTCGGTGCTCGAAGCCGCGATCGCGGCGGTGCTGGAGGGGCATGCCGAAAACGATGCCTTCAACCGGCTGATCGTCGATGCGGGGCTGAGCCCCGGCGCGGTCGTGCTGTTCCGCGCCTGGTTCCGCTATCTGCGGCAGGCGGGCATGGCCTATAGCCTGGTGACGGTGGTCGACGCGCTGCGCCGGGCGCCGAATGTCGCAACCGCGCTGATCGCGCAGTTCAACGCCGCGCACGATCCGCGCAGTCGCGAGGATGCCGACGCCGCCCGCGCGGCGGTTGCCGACGGGCTCGAATCGGTCAACGCGATCGACGATGATCGCATCCTGCGCAGCATCGGCAGCGTGATTGACGCGACGCTGCGCACCAACGCGTTCAGCCCGGCGGCGGCCGAAGCGCTCGCCTTCAAGCTCGACAGCGCGAAGGTACCCGGCTTGCCCGCGCCGCTGCCCTGGCGCGAGATCTGGGTCTATTCACCGCGGGTTGAGGGCATTCACCTGCGGGCCGGGCCGGTCGCGCGCGGCGGGCTGCGCTGGTCGGACCGGCGCGACGACTTCCGCACCGAAATCCTCGGCCTGATGAAGGCGCAGCGCGTCAAGAACGCCGTCATCGTGCCGACCGGGGCCAAGGGCGGCTTCTATCCCAAGATGCTCCCCAGCGCCGCCAACCGCGACGCCTGGCTGGCCGAAGGGACCGACAGCTACCGACTGTTCATCCGCACGCTGTTGTCGGTCACCGACAATATCGTCGACGGCAAGGTCGTCCACCCGGCCGGCGTGCGCGTCCATGACGGCGAGGATCCCTATTTCGTCGTCGCCGCCGACAAGGGCACGGCGACTTTTTCAGACGTCGCCAACGCGATCGCGATCGAACGCAATTTCTGGCTGGGCGATGCCTTCGCAAGCGGCGGCTCGGTCGGTTACGACCATAAGGCGATGGGCATCACCGCGAAGGGCGCGTGGATCAGCGTCCAGCGCCATTTCGCAGAACGCGGCGTCGACGTGCAGGCCGATCCGGTCCGCGTCGTCGGCTGCGGCGACATGTCGGGCGACGTGTTCGGCAACGGCATGTTGCTGTCGAAATCGATCAGGCTGATCGCCGCCTTCGACCATCGCCATATCTTTCTCGATCCCGATCCCGACCCGGCGGCCAGCTGGGAAGAGCGCGCGCGGATGTTTGCGCTGCCGCGATCGAGCTGGGCCGATTACGACAAGGCGCTTATTTCCGCGGGCGGCGGCGTGTTCGCGCGCACCGACAAGACGATCCGGCTGACGCCAGAAATCCGGGCCGCGCTCGACATTGCCGAGGAAGAACTCGACCCGGTCGCGCTGATTTCCGCGATCCTGAAAAGCCCGGTCGACTTGATCTGGTTCGGCGGTATCGGCACCTATGTGAAGGCGGGGTCGGAAAACAACATCCAGGTCGGCGATCCCGCCAACGACCGGCTGCGCGTCAATGCCGAGGAGCTGCGCGCGACCGCGATCGGCGAAGGCGCCAATCTGGGCGTCACTCAGGCGGCGCGCATCGCCTTTTCGGCGCGTGGCGGACGGATCAACACCGATTTCATCGACAATTCGGCCGGTGTCGACTGTTCGGACAACGAGGTGAACATCAAGATCGCGCTCAACCGCGAGATGATCGAAGGGCGGCTGGCGTTCGAGGCGCGCAACGACCTGCTCGCCTCGATGACCGATGATGTCGCTGCGATCGTGCTGGAGGATAACCGCCTGCAGACGCTTGGCCTGTCGATCATGGAGAATGACGGCGCGCACGGCCTGCCGAGCTATGTCCGCCTGATCGAAATCTTCGAGGCGGCCGGACGGCTCGACCGCAAGGTCGAGGGGCTCGGGTCGAACGACGATCTGCTGCGCCGGGCGCAGGAACGGCGCGGGCTGACCCGGCCGGAACTGGCGGTGCTGCTCGCCACCGCCAAGCTGACGTTGCAGGACGCGATCGAGAAAAGCAGCCTCGCGCACGACGAATCGCTGCGCGCCGATCTGCACGCCGCTTTCCCGCCGGCGATGCGGGCGCGCTTCGCCGACGCGATCGACGATCACCGGCTGCGCGCGGAAATCGTTGCGACGAAGCTCGCCAACCGCATCGTCAACCGGCTCGGCGTGCTGCATCCCTTCGAACTCGCCGAAGAGGAAGGCGCGGCGATGGCCGACATTGCGGCGATGTTCGTCGTCGTCGAGCAGCTGTTCGACCTGCCGACGCTATGGGCGGAAGTCGAGGCGACGCCGATGCCCGAGGCGGCGCGCATCGGCCTGTTCGAGGAAGTGGCGACCGCCGCCCGGTCGCACATCGCCGACCTGCTCCGCGTCTGCCGCCCGGGCACCAGCCCGGCGGAAGTACGCGGGCGGATCGGCAAGGGGATCGAGGCACTCGCCCGCCAGGCCGACACGCTGCTTCGCGACGAGGCCCGTGCACAGAGCGGCCGCATCTCGCAACTGCTCGAATCGGTCGGCGCGCCGCCCGCGCTTGCGCACAAGGTGGTGCGGATCTTCGAGCTCGACGGCGCGGTCGGGCTTGCCGATCTCGGGCAGAAGGTCGGGATCGACGAGACGGTGCTGACGCGCGCCTTCACCGCACTCGGCCAGGCGCTCGGGCTCGACTGGGCCCAGGCCAATGCCGCGCGGATCGTGTCGAGCGACCCGTGGGAGCGGCTGCTGATCGCCGGGCTCGCGCGCGACTTCCAGCAGATCCGGCTCGATTTCCTTAGCCGTGTCGGCAGCGCCGATCCGATGGGCGCGGTCGAGGCGTGGCTTGCCGACAATGGCGCGCGCGTGCAGCAGTTCCGCGCGCTGGTCGACCGGGCAAGGCGGGCAAGCGCGCCCAATGCGGCGATGCTGGCGCAGATCGCGGGCCAGGCGCGGGTGCTGCTCGGTCGATAAGGAGCGGGCCGGCGTCGCCGGTGCGGGCGATCAGCGCTTGGGGGTGCAGACCACCGCGCCGCCGCCGGCCGCCTTGACCCGGCAGGCGGGGCTGCCCGCGACGGTGACGTTGCCGAGGCCGTTGGCGACGATGTCGGCGGTGTAGCGCGCGGCGACCCGGACCTCGCCGGTGCCGTCGGCGCTGACGAACAGATCATTGGCGATCAGCGCGGTCGCGTCATAGCTGCCCGGCCCGGTGACGAGATATCGCGCGCGCCCGGCCTTGCCCGCCAGCGTCATCGAACCCGCGCCGGTGATCGTGCCGATCAGCTGGTCGGCGTCGACCTTGGCGACGCTCAGCGTGCCCGATCCGTTGACCGCGAGGTCGATCCGCTGCGCGACCATCCGGTCGACGACGAGCCGCCCGCCGGCATTGACGGTCGCCGCGCGCAGCACCGGCGTGCCGAGCGTGATCCGGACCGGCTTTCGCGGACCCGCATCGCGCGCGCCCGATAGCGATGCCCGCCGCCGCACGGTGAGCGTCTGTCCATCCACGGCAAGCGTGATCCCGTCGAGCGCCGCCGCATCGGCCTCGGCCATCGCAGCCGGGGCAGAGCCGGTGGTGATGGTGACGTCGAGCGGGCCGTCGACGCGAACCCGGTCGAAACTGGTCACGCTGTAGCGGCGCTCGGCCGCCGAGGCGGTTGTCGCGGCCGCAGCCAGCAGCAGGGCGATGATCGAAAGGCGCATCGCCATGGTCTGGCACCGCGCCTGCCCGCCGCGCAAGTGATTTGACCGGCGCGACGGCTTGGCCGGGTCGGTCTATTGGCCGCAGCGCACCGAGCCCGAGCCCATCTTGCGGGTCGTGCAGGTCGCGCCCGCGCCCAGGTCGACATCGCCCGACCCCATCACCGACACCGATGCCGGGCCGCTGACGTCGGCGGCGACGTTGCCCGATCCGGCGATCGAGACGGTCGCGCCCCGGGCTTTCACGCCGCGCGCCTGAACGTCGCCCGACCCCGCCACGTCGATCGACAGCCGCTCGGCACGCCCGGCGGCGTCGATATCGCCCGATCCGGCAATCGACAGGTCGACCGCGCGCGCATCGAGCGCGGCGATGCGGATATTGCCCGATCCCGCCACCGATGCAGCGAATGACGCGCCTTCGGCGCGCCAGACCGCCATGTCGCCCGATCCGGCGACGCTGGCGCGCGTGATCCGTGGCATGGTGACATAGATATGGGCGCCCTTGCGCTGGCCCCAATGCCAGTTGCCGTCCTTCTTGCGGCCGATCCGCAGCGTGTCGCCGACGCGCTCGATCGAAAGCTGGTCGAGCACCTTTTCCGGCCCGATCGCGCGGATCGAGAATTCCGATGCCAGCTTGATGTCGACATCGTCAGAGCCGCGCAGGTCGACGGCGGCGAAATCGCGCACCGCAAAGGTCCGGCTGGCACCCTGAGGCACATCGTCGCGCGCCGATGCCGCGCAAGCGGCCAGCGGCACGAGCAGCGCAATGGCAAGTTTCCGCATTCTCATCTCTCCCTGTGTGTATTGTCGACATAACACACAGTCGACAGGTTCGCAACGGGGCGGGTTCGGAAACGAAAAAGGGCGGCACCGCGCCCGCGATACCGCCCTTCTTGCCGGATCAGTGGACGCCTGCGATCAGGCGACCTCCTTGTCCTTGTTATGGATCGCCGCTGCCTTGCGCAGGATCTCGAGGATCTTTTCCTGCGCGGTCGGCTCGTCGACCTGCTCCATCGCCGCCAATTCGCGCGCGAGGCGGCTGGTTGCCGCTTCGAAGATCTGGCGTTCGGAATAGCTCTGCTCGGGCTGGTCGTCGGCGCGGAACAGGTCGCGGACCACTTCGGCGATCGACACGAGATCGCCCGAATTGATCTTCGCTTCATATTCCTGCGCGCGGCGCGACCACATGGTCCGCTTGACGCGCGGCTTGCCGGTCAGCGTGTCGAGCGCCTCGCGCAGCGTCTTGTCGCTCGACAGCTTGCGCATCCCGACGCTTTCGGCCTTGTTGGTCGGCACGCGCAGCGTCATGCGTTCCTTTTCGAAGCGCAGCACATAGAGTTCGAGCTGCATCCCCGCGATTTCCTGGCGTTGCAGCTCGATGACACGGCCAACGCCGTGCTTGGGATAAACAACATAGTCACCGACGTCGAAGGACAGCGCCTTGGCAGCCATTCTTGAAAGCCTTTCTGTAATCATGTCCCGAAACAAATGCGGGTCGACAGCCATCTTATCGACGGACGGTCGGCGCGGTCGGGGATGAGAGGTGTGCAGGTCTCCACGCGGCAAGCGGGTGCGAAGCGCTTCCGTCCACGCCTGTTTAACACAGTCGTAATAAAATTACCAGCACGACAGCGTGCCAAACACCAACATCACCGCCGAAGAATCACCTTCGCGACGGTTTTTCGCTTCAAATTGACGCATTGGCGGCTGGAAGCCGGATATCGGTCAGTCGCCCTGACCGGGATTCTCGCTGAAATACAGGTCGAACTTGCCCGATTCGCCCTTGTGCTCGTCGGCATCGGCAGGGGCTTCGCGCTTGCGCGTGACATTGGGCCACTGGGCCGAGAAATTGGCGTTCAGCTCCAGCCACTTTTCCTGGCCGCTCTCGGTATCGGGCAGGATCGCCTCTGCCGGGCATTCGGGCTCGCACACGCCGCAGTCGATGCACTCGTTGGGGTTGATGACGAGCATGTTCTCGCCTTCATAGAAGCAGTCTACCGGGCAGACCTCGACGCAGTCCATGTACTTGCAGCGGATGCAGGCATCGGTGACGACGTAGGTCATGCGCAATTAACTCCCCTGTGCGGCTGGAGGCAGTGCTATTGTCCCGCCGCCGAGCCGTCAACTGGGCTTAGGTCGATATAGAGCGACGCCGCTTCCGCCGCCGGGCCGCGCCGCGTCGGCAGTCGGGCGACGCGCAGCACCCGGACCGCATCACCGCGCACAAAGGCCAGCACGCAGCCGACCCGTACCGGCGCATGCGCACGGTCGATGCGGCGGCCGTCGAGCCGGATCGTTCCGCTCCGGGTCAGCGCGGCGGCGGTGCTGCGCGATCGCGCCAGCCGGGCGTACCAGAGGAACAGGTCGATCCGCATCGACCCGTCATCGTCGCGCCCGCCTTCAGCCATTGCCGACGATCAGCTCGGCCAGGCCCGCAAAGGCGCCGCGCGGCGGCACCGCAGCCGCCTTCACGCGCGGCGGGCGACCGCGCCAGACCCAGCGCGGCGCGCCTTCATGCGCCGGCGCGGTACGAAAGCCGAGCTGCGTCATCAGTCGCGCCAGCGTAAGCGGGGTGATGCCGATCGAGGTGGCGAGCGCGACATCGGGACTGAACGGCTTGCCGCCCTGCCGGGCATCGTGCGCGGCGCGCGCCACCCGCTCGACCAGATCGACCCGCACCGACTGGTCGCCAATGTCGCGATAACCGCTCGTCAGCGGCTGCCCGCGCGCCAGCACCGTGGCGCCGGTCGGCGGCAATGACGCGAGCGGCCGGTCGCGCCGCGCCGCGAGCAGCACCTGCCGCCAGCGCGCGGCACCCGGCTTGAGCAGGACCGATGCGAACAGATCGAGCGCGCCGATCGTGATCCCCGCCTGCCGCAGGCGCTTGCGCCCATCGGCGTCGAGCGCATCGACGCTGTCGCCGATCGGAACGCGCGCGGCGATGCCAGCCCCTGCATCGAGCGCCGCCGCCACGACCCGCAGCGCGGCCGGTGCGGCGGCATCGCGGGCGATCGCCTCGATCGCCGGGAGCGTGCGGGCGTGGCGGGCGACCTGTGCGGCGATCCACGCGTCGAGCCGATCGCAAATGCGGTCGCGCGCCGCCTTGTCGAGGCAGTCGAGCGCACGGTCGAGGTCGATGCGCGGTCGGGTGAGCGCCGGGCCGGGGCGCAGCGTCGCGACCGGCAGGCCATCCCACGCGATCGCGGGTGCCGCCCCGGCTCCATCGACCAGCGCCAGCGCGGTATCGCCCGCCTTCGCCAGCGCGGCGGCGCGCCGGGCACGCTCGCCACCCAACCGCTTTTCGGCAGCGGCCAGCAGCAGCTTCTTGTCGCTCGCCCGCGCCTCGGGCGCGACGACGAAGCGAAATCCCTCAAGCCGGCCGAGCTGGTGATCATCGACCATCACTTCGCCCTCGCTGCCGATCGTCACCGGCAGCGACGCCGCATCGGCGCCGATCTGGCGCATCAGCATCGTCGTGCGGGTGTCGACGAAGCGCTGGCGCAGGCTGGCGTGCAGCGCATCCGACAGGCGTTCCTCGACCGCGCGCGTGCGCTCGGCCCAGTGGAGCGGATCGGCGAGCCAGTCGTCGCGGTGAGCGATATAGGCCAGGCTCCGCACCGCCGCGATCCGCCCCGCGATCGTCTCGACATCGCCGCTGACCAGATCGAACCGGGCGAGTTCGGCCGCGAACCATTCGTGCGGGATATGGCCGTTCGCCTCGGACAGGTGGCGGAACAGCCGGGCGACAAAGCGGTGATGCGGATCAAGGCCAAGCTTGCGGAAATCGGGCACGCCGCATGCGGCCCACAACCGCGCGACGCCGCGCGAGCCCCGCACCCGCGCGCGGACCCAATCCTCCTCGGCCAGCCGCTTCAGCACCGCCAGGTCGATCGCCTGCGGCGCGGCGCGCAGCGCGTCGCTTGTCGGCCTGCGTTCGAGATCGGCGATCAGCGCATCGATGCTCGCCAGATCGGGCTTGCCCTCGCGCCAATAAAGCGACGCAAGCGCGGGAAAGCGGTGCTGCTCGATCGCGTCGATTTCCTCGGGCGTGAAGGCACCCGGACCTTCCTCGCTCAGCGCGCCGAAGGTCCCGTCGCGCTGGTGGCGGCCCGCACGTCCCGCGATCTGCGCCATCTCGGCGACGGTCAACCGACGCTGGCGATGCCCGTCGAACTTGCGCAGCGAAGCAAAGGCGACATGGGCGACGTCCATGTTCAGCCCCATGCCGATCGCGTCGGTCGCGACGAGATAATCGACCTCGCCCGCCTGGAACATCGCGACCTGCGCGTTGCGGGTCCGCGGCGACAGCGCGCCCATCACCACGGCGGCGCCGCCGCGAAGACGGCGGAGCATCTCGGCGACGGCATAGACTTCCTCGGCGGAGAAGGCGACGATCACCGACCTTTTGGGCAATCGCGAAATCTTGCGCGCGCCGGCATAGCTGAGCGTGGAAAAGCGCGGGCGGTTGATGATCTCCGCGTCCGGCACCAGCGCCCGCACCATCGGCCGCAGCGCCTCCGACCCCAGGATCATCGTCTCGTCGCGGCCGCGCGCGCGCAGCAGCCGGTCGGTGAAGACATGGCCGCGCTCCGGATCGGCGCCCAGCTGCGCTTCGTCGAGTGCGACGAAGCTCAGCTCGCGGTCGATCGGCATGCTTTCGGCGGTGCACAGGAACCAGCGCGCGCCGGGCGGGACGATCTTTTCCTCGCCGGTGATCAGCGCGACCTGGTGCGCACCCTTCACCGCGACAACCCGGTCATAGACTTCGCGCGCCAGCAAGCGCAGCGGAAAGCCGATCATCCCGCTGGCATGCGCGCAAAGCCGTTCGATCGCGAGGTGCGTCTTGCCGGTGTTGGTCGGGCCAAGCACGGCGGTGACCGGGGCGCGGGCGAAATCGGTCATGATCCATCCAAGATCGCCCGCCCCACAGCCCCTTGCAACCGGGACCGCACAAAAATTTCACCCGGCCGGCAATGTCGCGACTCGTGGGAAATCCTTTCATCGGCGCAGCGCCACCGTTCATCGCAATGCCGTATTTTGACGCAGCCGGTTAATTTGACTTTAGGATTCAGGCCCCACAGTCGTACCGATGGGCACTGCGTCAACGAGCAGGCCGGGTGGATTTGGGGGCTGCTGTGTTTTTGCGCAGCGATCATGAACTGCAACAAGGCGGCGGCGCCGCCGCGCTGACCTTTGGCCGGGCCGAGCGTGCCGCTCTGTCGCGCGACCCCTTGGCGTCGGCCTATGGCGGCGGATGGCGCGGTCAGCTGGAGGCGATCGACTGGACGCCCGATCTGGGCGCGCGGATCGGATCGCGCGACTGGTGGCGCGGCCTGGCGACCTTCACCGGGCTGATCGCGATGGCCTGCTGGATTTGCCCCGGCGTCCGACCGATCGCCGGGGCAGCACCGACGCCGCTGGCCGGGGTGGCGTGGGACGATGCCCGCGCGCAGTCGATCGCCCCGCTCGCCTGGGGTGCGACGACAGGCCACCGCATGGCCGCGAACGATCTGGTTCGCCCGCTTGCCGAAACGCCAGAACGCCCGATCATCGACCTCAGCGCGACGCTGGGCGACGGGGACCAGTTTTCAAGCGTGCTCAAACGCGCCGGCGTCGGCAGCGACGAAGCGCGCGTGGTGGCCGATCTTGTCGGCCGCAGCGTCGCGCTCGACAGTTTGCGGCCCGGCATGCAGATCGACCTGACGCTCGGCCGCCGCCCCAGCAAGACGGTGCCGCGCCCGCTCGAGGCGATGCATTTCCACGCGCGGTTCGATCTTCAGATGGCGGTGTCGCGGGTCGGCGGCGCGCTGGTCGCCACGCCCCAGCCGATCGCGATCGACCATACCCCGCTGCGCATTCGTGGCCTCGTCGGGCAATCGCTCTATCGCTCGGCCCGCGCCGCCGGCGCGCCCGCCAAGGCGGTCGAAAGCTATATCCGCGCGCTCGCCAGCCGCATTTCGATCGGCAATGACGTCCAGCCCGACAATGTCTTCGACATCGTCATCGAGCAGCAGCGCGCCGCGACCGGCGAAGTCCGGCTCGGCAAGACACTCTATGCCGGGCTCGACCGCGACAATGGCAGCGTCAAGCTGTTCCGATGGGAGGATGGCGACCAGCCCGGCTGGTTCGACAGCCGCGGCGTCGGCGAGCGTCGGGCGGGCATGGTGATGCCGGTCGACGGCCATCTGACGTCGAGCTACGGCATGCGCTGGCACCCCATTCTCGGCACCGCGCGCTTTCACAAAGGGCTCGACATCGGCGCCCCCTATGGCGCCCCGATCCGCGCCGCGATCGACGGCGTCGTCGCCTTTGCCGGGCGCAGCGGCGGCTATGGCAATTTCGTCAAGCTGTCGCACAGCAATGGCCTGGCCACCGGCTATGGCCATATGGGCCGGATCGCCGTCGCACCGGGCACGCGCGTCGCGCAGGGGCAGGTGATCGGCTATGTCGGCTCGACCGGCCTGTCGACCGGCCCGCACCTTCACTACGAGCTTTGGCGCAACGGCACCGCCATCAATCCGCGCTCGGTCGATTTCGCTTCGGTCCAGCGGCTTAGTGGCAATGCGCTGCGCGCTTTCCAGGGCCGGATCGCCGCTCTGCTCGCGGTCAAGCCCGTCGGGCGCTGACCCGGCGGACGGCGCCGCGACTGCGGCCGCCGCCCGCGAGATGCCGCGTCAGCGACCCTGTGCGCGCCAGCGCCGGATCGTCCGGCCGATGATTTCCTCTTCCTGACCGACTTCGCGCCAGAGCTCCGAAAACAGCGGGTCGGCCGATGCCGGTCGCTTGATCTCGTCAAGATCGTCAAAGGCGACGCGCACCGGCACGCCGACGCCTTCGCCGCAGACGACGCATTCGCGGTTGCGCAGCGCAGGGATCGAATCGAGGAAGCCGCGCGCGCCTTCGGGCATCGCCGCGCGGACGAACGCCTGGTCGCGATCGTTGTTGAGCCGCATCGAAATGATCGTGCCGCACTGCGACAGCACGCCTTCGGCCAGATCCGACGGGCGCTGGGTGATGAGGCCCAGCGACACGCCGTATTTACGGCCTTCCTTCGCGATGCGGCTGAGGATCTTGCCGACCGACGAACCATTGGCATTGGCTTCGTTGGGGATGTAGCGATGCGCTTCCTCGCAGACGAGCAGGATCGGGCGCTGCGGTTCGTTGCGCGACCAGATCGCGAAGTCGAACACCATCCGGCTGAGCACCGCGACCACCACCGAGGTGATTTCGGACGGCACGCCCGACACGTCGATGATCGAGATCGGCTTGCCGTCGCCGGGCAGGCGGAACACGCGCTCGATGAAATCGGCCATCGTGTCGGCGACCAGCATGCCTGAAAACATGAAGCTGTAGCGCGGATCGGCCTTGATCTCGTCGATCTTCGACTTCAGCCGCATATAGGGCGCGGTGTCGCCGGCGCGGTCCATCTTGCCCATTTCGTTCGAAATGATCGCGGTCAGGTCCGACAGCAGATAGGGGATCGGCGCATCGACCGTCAGCTTGGCGATTTCCTGGCCGATCCGTCCCTTGGCCCGCGCGGCGAGCAGGCATTTGGCTAGAATGTCGCCATCGACCTGGCGTTCGCCGCCCGTCGTGGTCAGGAACACTTCGCAATGTTCCTCGAAATTCATCAGCCAATAGGGCATCTGGAGGTTCGACACGTCATAGATCGCGCCGTTGGTCTTGAACGCGGCGCCGTATTCGCCGTGCGGATCGATCATCACGATATGGCCGGCGGGCGCGAGTTCGCAGATCCGGTGAAGGATCAGCGCGGCGGCGGTCGACTTGCCGGTGCCGGTGCTGCCGAGCAGCGCGAAATGCTTGCCGAGCAGCGCGTCGACATAAAGGCCCGCGCGGATATCGCGGGTCGGATAGACGGTGCCGACGCTGACATTGGCGCGATCGTCCGACGCATAGATCTGTTTCAGATCGGCGGTCGAAACCGGAAAGATCGGCGTCCCCGGCGTCGGATAGCGGGTGACCCCGCGCCGGAACTTGTAGAGCTTGCCGGTCAGCTTCTCCTCATCGCCTTCGCCAAGGAAATCGATCGCGGCAACGATCCGGTCTTCATGCCCGTCGAGCAGCTTCAGCGTGCGGACATTGGCGATCAGCCACGCGCTCCCGACGCGCATCTTGACCTGGCTGCCGACCTGTCCGGCGGCGGCGACCACCGGGTCGGCATGGCTGGCGAGCGCGTCCATCGCGGCCGCGTCGAATATTGCCTGGCTCGACGATCCGGCGATTTCGAACACCATGCCGAAACCGCGCGCAGGGTCGTAATGCATCGGGCTGGTGCTGCCGGTCTGCACCGCCGTCGGCGTGATCGGGTCGTAACTCATGCAACTTCGTCCCCCCAGGGCACTGCTTGATCAGGCAGCGACCATGGACCGGTACAGGTAAAGATCGGGTATCCCCGGCGGATATCGTTTCGTAGCCGTGCCAGCGACGGCGGAAGGCTAGACCCGGCGCGCGATCGCGCCCGCCGCCCATCCGAGCAGCACCGACAGCGCGACCGCGGCCAGCCCATAGGCGATCGAGTTGCGATCGGCCGCGCGCGCGACGAAGCGTTCGAACCCCGATTTGCGGATGTCGATTTCGCGCACAGCCGCCGCCAGCACGCGCCCCTTGCGGATCAGGAAGGTCTCAGCCGTGAAGCGACCGACCGGCACCCGCGCCGGAATCGCCAGCCGCGCGCGGTAGAGCACGCCATCGGTTATCTCGACCGTGCCCGGTGCCTGGGCATAGAGCCCGCTGCGCTGCTTCAGATCGACCAGGCCGCGGACGAAGCGATTGTTCTCGTCGGGCGGCGCGCCGCTGACCGGCGACAATTGCAGGCTGTCGAGCCCGATTTCGTAGATCGCCCGGCTGCGCTCGTCGAGCAGCTGGTCGATCGGCCTCGACGACGCGATCGCATAATAGCTTGGCGCCGACAGATAGCGCATGCGCGCGGCATTGACCCAGATGCCGGCGATCTTCTGCTTCTCGCGGACCAGGATCGACTGCGACGGTCCCTTCACGACGACGACGATATCCGCATCGCGTTCCTCGGGCACCCGTCCGCCCGGATAGAGGATCGCGCCGAACAGCAGCAGTTCGGCGCCGGTGAAGCTGTAGGCGATCTCGATATTGCGTTGCGAGACGTCGGGCACCAGCACCGGCTTGGCCTGGCCCATCAGCAGCGGCAGCGCGACCAGCAGGGCCGCCAGGCGCCTCACACCAGTTCCACCGAATAGATTTCGTCGGGGCGAAAACCCAGCCCGATCGCGACCCGCACCGCCAGCAGCAGCACGATGATCGCCAGCGCGAGCCGGAGATATTCGGGTTTCACCTTCGACGCGAACCGCGCGCCGATCTGCGCGCCGGCGACCGAGCCGAGCAGCAGCAGCCCGGCGAGCACGATGTCGACCGCCTTGGTCGTCGTTGCATGGACCATCGTCGCGACTGCTGTCACAAACAGCGTCTGGAACAGCGACGTGCCGACCACGACCTGCGCGCCCATGCCGAGCAGATAAAGCATGGCGGGCACCAGGATGAACCCGCCGCCGACCCCGAGCAGGATCGTCAGGATGCCGACGAAGATGCCGAGGATCAGCGGCGCGAGCGGCGACATGTACAGCCCCGAGCGGTAGAAGCGCATCCGCAGCGGCATCGAGGCGACGACCGGATGGTGGCGCCGCTTGCGTGCGGGCAACGGCTGGCCGCTCCGTATTGCCCGGATCGCCGCGATCGATTCCCGCGCCATCGTCGTGCCGATAAAGCCCAGCAGCAGGACATAGATGATTGCGATCGTCGTATCGATCTGGCCGCTCGCCTGGAGCAGCCGGAACAGCCCTGCGCCGAGCACGGTGCCGATGATGCCGCCGGCGACCATGATGCCGCCCATCTTGAAGTCGACGCCCTTGCGCCGCAGATGCGCGAACACGCCCGACACGCTCGCCCCGGTCACCTGGCTCGCGGCCGAAGCGGCGGCGACGGTCGGCGGGATGCCATAGATGATCAGCAGCGGCGTCGTCAGGAACCCGCCGCCGACGCCGAACAGTCCGGAAAGCAGCCCCACCCCGCCGCCGAGCAGCACGATCACCAGCGCATTCACGCTCAGATTCGCGATCGGGAGATAGATGTCCATGCCGTGCCCGACCTATCGCGTTCGACCGGGGAGCGCAAAGCGCCGCACTCAGAAATCGCCGCCGATCGACAGCGCCGGGCCCGATCCGGGCGCTGCCCGCCCGCCGAGCCGTTCGCGCCATTCGAGCGAGATGCGGACGCGGCGCCGGACCACCGGGATGCCGATGCCGATCAGCGGCCCGGCGTCGATCCGCTCGGCGCCCGGCTGTGCGGCGCCCCATAGGCCCGCGCCGCCCGACAGAGTCAGCCCGCGGTGGCGCGCGATCGTGCGTTCGACGCGGACGGCGCCATCGGCATAGCCCACGCCTTGTCCGCGCGCGATCACGCCGGCCTGGCCGTAAGCCTCGAGCCGGAAGTCGCCGAGCTTGACCGGGCCGACGCCACCCACCACCCCGACCGCCGGACCACCGAGCCCGGGATCGATTCCGATCCGCTGTTCGGCGACCAGCCGCACCGGCGCGCCCGACGGCTGCCATTCGACGCCGATCGCGGCTTCGCTGCCCGGCCCCGACAACGGCGCCGCCGCGCGGGCGACGAGCGCGATCCGGCGTTGCCGGTCGACGGCATAGGCGATCCGCGCGCCCGCCTGCGACCCGCCGAGCTGCCCGCCCGAAAGGCCGCCGAACGGGCTTTGCCCCAGCCCGGCGCCGCCGCGCGCGATCAGCCAGACGCTCGCCGACCAGCGCGAGCCGGGCCGCAGCGGCGTTGCGGGCGGCGCACCGTCGGCGGTGCGGTCGGTGCGCTCGGCCTCGCCGCCGCCGATCATCATCGCCGGGCCGATCCGCGTCAGCGCGAGCATCGCCAGCGTCAGCCGCGACGGATCGCGCAGGCTCGCCAGCCGCCGCGCCCCGCCCGTCACAAGCAGCCGGGACCGCGCGATCCCGGGCGCGCGCGCGGCGGGTGCGACAATCGGCGGCTCCGGCTCCGGCAGCGGCCACGTCGACGGCGGCGCGGTCACCGTCCGGACCGGCAGCGGCCGCGTCGTCGGCGGGGGGACGATCGGGGGAACCGGCACCGGCCACAGCATCGCCATGCGCAGCGCGACCCAGCCGCCGAGCACCACCGCCAGAAAGCGGAGCGGCCGCCCGCTCATCGCCGTTCGCCCGGCATCACTTCGGGAAAGACATGCGCGGTCTTGTCCCACACCGGTCGCGCGCCACGCAGCATGGCGATGTAGCGGATGATCGCCCGCCGTGCCGCCAGCAGCGCGATCAGATTGCCGACAAAGGCGCGCGGCAGCGACCAGCATGCTTCTCGCCAGCCATAGGCCGCGCCGGTAAAGGCCGCGCGCATCGCCAGCCGCCAGCCGAGCAGCACCGCGTTGGTCGCGAGCAGCCAGTCGGGTATCGGCAGCGCGACCCAGGGTGCGCCGATGCCCCAGCGCAGCAGCACCGCCAGTCCCCAGGCGACGACCGCGACATAGGCCGCTCCCAGCACCAGCACCGCGATCGGCGCGCGGCGATCGCGAATGCGCATCCAGTGCTCGGTCAGGTCGAGCGCACGCCCCCAGCCGACCCGGTCCCAGCCGGCAAGCGCGATGCCGGTCATCCAGCGCGCCTTTTGCCGGACGGCGGCGTCGAGGGTGGCGGGGAAATAGGCCTCGACCGCGACCGGGCGGCGGGCGTCCTTTCCCCACACCCGCGCGATCATCCCGCGCCCGCCCGCAGCGGCGATCGCCAGGCCGAGCTCGTAATCCTCGGTCAGGCTCGCCGCATCGAACGGGTCGCCGCCGCGCCGCGCCGTGATCGCGTCCAGCACCCCGCGTTCGATCGCGCAGCCGACGCCGGCCAGCGGCAGCGCGGCACCAACGGCTTCGCGCACCACCAGCTGCTTGGCATGCGCTTCCGCAAACTCGTCGGCATAATGGCCCGAGACCAGCCGCGCGCGCGGATCGATCAGCGGCCGCACCGGCAGCTGGACTGCGGCATAACGGCCGATCAGCCGGTCGAAGATGCGCAGTTCGTCGGGGTGGACGACATCCTCGGCATCGTGGAGCACGATCGCGCGGGCGCGCGGCCCCTCTCCCTCATCGCGGCGCATCGCGTGCCACAGCGTGTTGAGGCAATCGGCCTTGGTGGTCGGCCCGGGTGCGGCGCCGATCACCAACCGTACCCGTGCGTCCGCCTCGGCGATCGCCGCGACCCTGTCGATCGTCGCGCGGTCATTGGGATAGGCGCCGACATAGAGGCGGTAATCGCCCGCGCCATAGCGATCGAGCGTGGTGGCCAGCATCGCCCCGATCACCGCCGCTTCGTCCCAGGCAGGCACGAAGATCGCGATCCGGCCATGGCAAGTGTCGTCCTCCAGCGACGGCAAGGCGCATTCATCGCGCCGCCGCCAGCCTGCGCGGGCCAGATAGACGAAATCGACCGCCAGATCGTCGATACCGCCGATCAGAAAACCGATCGCGGCGAACATCATCGTTTCGCGGGACAGCGCTTCCAGCCCCGCCAGCGTCATCCATGCAAAGTCCACGATGCCCCCGAAATCGTGTGCCGCCCTTTTGGCACAGCCATCGCCGCGATCAAGCGATCCTGCGCGCGGATGGCGCTGGACTTGGGCGGGGCCGCGCCATAGCCTCTCGATGAGGGTCTGGAGTGCGATTGACATGAAGCTTGCGGTTCGACTCGCCTGGCTGGCGCTTGCCTTCGCGCCGCTTGCCGCCTCCGCCGACAACAGCCCTCAGGTCGTGCTGGCGACGCCGGGCATCGGCAATGGCGCGATCGAACGCTTCACCGTCCGCTTCAGCCAGCCGATCGTCGCGCTCGGCGATCCGCGCGCGGCCTCGCCGTTCAAGGTCGGCTGCGCGGTCGCGGGCCAGGGGCGCTGGATCGACCAGCAGACCTATGTGTACGAATTCGCCAACCCCCTGCCCGGGGGCACCGCCTGCAGCTTCGATCTTGTCGACGGGCTGAAAAGCGTCGCGGGCTATGCGGTCGGCGGCCAGCGCAGCTTCCGCGTCGATGCCGGCGGGCCGGTCGCGCGCGCGGTGCTGCCGAGCCGCTATGGCGGCGAGGTCGAGGAGGATCAGGTGTTCCTGGTCGCCGCCAACATGCCGCCGACGCGCGCCTCGGTTGCGGCCAATGCCTATTGCGCGGTCGACGGCATCGGCGAGAAGATCCCGGTCGACATCCTCGGCGACGATGTCGCGCCACGACTGCTCGGCGCGCTCGGCACCGACGACTATGCCGTCAGCAGCTTTCTGGAGGAAGCGGGCCTGCCGACCAGCCTGCCCAAGGCGGAGGCCGACCGCAAGGCGGCGCTCGCCGACGTCACCGCGCTCAAATGCCGCCGCCCGCTGCCGCCCGGGCGCGACATGGCCCTGGTTTGGTCCGGGCGGATCGCGGGCGCGGGCGGCAAGCTCGCCGGCACCGACCAGCGGTTCGACTTCACCGTACGCAAGCCATTCACCGCGCGTTTCGAATGCTCGCGGGTCAATCCGCAGGCGGGCTGCTCGCCGGTCGAAAAGGCATGGGTGCGTTTCTCCGCGCCGATCCCGATGGCACTGGCCCGGCAGATCCGCCTCCAGACCCCGGGCGGGCAGTCGATCGCCCCGAAGTTCGGCAATGAAGGCGTGCGCGGCGACGTGCGCACCGAAGCGACGACCAGCGACATCGCCTTTGCCGCGCCGCTGCCGGCGGCGACCGCGGCCACGCTGGTGCTGCCCGCCGGAATCAAGGACGAAAGCGGCCGCCCGCTCGCCAATGCATCGCGGTTTCCGCTCGCGGTCCGCTTCGACGAGGCGCCGCCGCTGGTCAAGTTCGCGGCGAGCTTCGGCATTATCGAGTCGAGGCAGGCCAATGGGCTGCCACTGACGATTCGCAACGTCGAGCCTGAGCTTCAGGGCCGTTCGATGTTGGTCGGCGGCCAGGTGCTGCGGGTGCAGGGCGGCGATGGCGAGGTCGCGCACTGGCTTCAAATGGTGGATCGCGCGGACGACTATGCCAGCCATGAGGAACGGCGCGGCGGCGAAACCGTAACGGTCAACGACACCGGATCGCAACCGATCCTCGCCGACAATCAGGGCCAGCAGATCAGCGTCTCGCTGCCCGGCAAGGGCAAGGATTTCGAAGTCGTCGGGGTGCCGCTCGGCCAGCCCGGCTTCTACGTGGTCGAAATGGCCAGCCCAAAACTCGGCCGCGCGCTGCTGGGCCGCAACGCCCCGCGCTATGTCGCGAGCGCGGCGCTGGTCACCAATCTCAGCGTCCATTTCAAATGGGGGCGCGGGGCGAGCCTTGCCTGGGTGACGACACTCGACGGCGCGCGACCGGTCGCGGGTGCCGAAGTGCGGGTAACCGACAGCTGCAACGGGCGCACGATCGCCACCGGTCGCACCGACGCGAAGGGCGCGGTGGTGTTCGCAAGCGGCCTGCCCGACCCCGAAAGCTATGCCAGCTGCCCGCGCCGCGAGGTCGAGAGCGACACGTCGGGCGCGCATCCGCTGATGGTGTCCGCGCGCAAGGACGGCGATTTCAGCTTCACCCTGACGGATTGGGGCGAAGGCATCCGGCCTTATGATTTCGACCTTCCCTATGGCTATGAGGCGCAGAGCGACATCTTCCACACCGTGTTCGACCGCGCGCTCGTCCGCCAGGGCGAGACGATCCACATGAAGCATATCCTGCGCGCGCCGGTCGCCGCCGGTTTCCGGGTCGGCGAGGGTTTTTCGGGCACGCTGCGGTTGCGGCACAGCGGATCGGATACCCAGTTCGATCTGCCGCTCAAGATCGACGCCAACGGCATCGGCGAAACCGCGTGGACCGCGCCCAAGGGCGCGCCGATGGGCGATTACCGGATCGAAGCGGTGAGTGCCGACCGCACGATCTATTCGAGCCAGTCGTTCAAGGTCGACGAATATCGCCTGCCGACGATGCGCGCGACCGTGAGCGGGCCGAAAGCGGCGGCGGTGAAGCCCAAAACGCTGCCGCTCGACCTGTTCGTCGGCTATCTGTCGGGCGGCGGCGCATCGAACCTGCCGGTCGATCTGCGCATCGGCTGGTTCAGCGGGATTGCCGCGCCCGACGGCTATGACGGCTACAGCTTCGGCGGCCGGGCGCTGCGCGAGGGCGTCCGCCCGATGAACGGCGACGGCGAGGACGAGCAGACCGCGCTGCCGCCGACCCAGACGATCCCCGCAAAGCTCGGCGCCGACGGCACCGCCCGGCAAAGCGTCGACATTCCCCAGGGGCTCGACGACGGCGCCAACATGCGCGTCGAGATGGATTATCAGGACGCGAACGGCGAAACGCTCACCGCGTCGCGCAGCATCGCGATCTACCCGTCCGCCGTCCGGCTCGGCATCAAGACCGATGGCTGGCTGATGAAGGCCGACGACCTGCGGCTGCGCTTCGTCGCGCTCGACACCGACGGCAAGCCGATCAGCGGGCAGGCGATCAGCGTGGCGCTGTACAGCCGCGAGATACTCACCGCGCGGCGACGGCTGATCGGCGGCTTCTATGCCTATGACAACCAGATGAAGACGACGAAGCTCGCCGCGACCTGTTCGGCGCGCACCGACGCGCAGGGGCTGGCGCAGTGCAAGATCGATCCCGGCGTCTCGGGCGAAGTCTATGCCGTCGCCACCACGGCTGACGCGAACGGCAATGTCGCCCGCGCGACCCGATCGGCATGGCTGGCGGGCGAGGATGACTGGTGGTTCGGCGGCGACAATGGCGACCGGATGGACGTCATCCCCGAAAAACAATCCTACAAGGCGGGCGAAACCGCTAAATTCCAGGTGCGCATGCCGTTCCGCAGGGCGACCGCGCTGGTGACGGTCGAGCGCGAGGGCGTGCTGTCGCATTTCGTGACCGAGCTGTCGGGCGCCGAGCCCGTGGTCGAGGTGAAGATGCCGGGCAGCTATGCCCCCGACATCTTCGTGTCGGTGCTGGCGGTGCGCGGGCGGGTCGAACCGAGTTTCTGGGACTGGCTGACCAATATCGGCGCTTGGCTGGGGCTGACCAGCAAGCCCGAGCCGGCGCCGCCTGCGACCGCGCTCGTCGACCTGTCGAAACCGGCGTACCGGATGGGCGTCGCCAAGGTGCGGGTCGGCTGGGAAGGGCATCAGCTCGCCGTCGCGGTCAGGGCCGACAAGACGCGCTACACCGCGCGCGACACCGCCCAGGTCGACATCGCCGTCACCCGCCCCGACGGCAAGCCCGCGACCAGCGCCGATGTCGCCTTTGTCGCGGTCGACGAGGCGCTCGATCAGATCGCGCCCAACCCCAGCACCGACGTGCTGACCGCGATGATGGGTGAACGCCCGCTCGCGGTGCTGACGTCAACCGCGCAGACCCAGGTCGTCGGCAAGCGGCATTTCGGGAAGAAGGCGGTCGCCGCGGGGGGCGATGGCGGCGAAGGCGGCAATGCCGCGCTGATCCGCGAGAATTTCCAGCCGGTGCTGCTCTGGAAAGGCCGGGTCGCACTCGATGCGCGCGGCCATGCGCGGGTACCGGTGGCGCTCAACGACGCGCTCACCGCGTTCCGGCTGGTGGCGGTAGCAACCGACGGGGCGCAATTGTTCGGCACCGGCACCGCGCAGATCCGATCGGCGCAGGATTTGAGCCTGTTCGCGGGGATTCCGCCTCTCGTTCGGTCGGGCGACCGGTTCGGGGCGGTCTTCACGTTGCGCAACGGATCGGACAAGCCGATGACGGTGACCGCGACGCCTACCCTGTCGCCCGCGATCGCGCGGGGCCGCCCGCTGACCGTGACGATCCCGGCCGGCGGCGCCGCACCGGTGATGTGGAACCTGACCGCACCGGAGGCGCACGGCGGCCTGCGCTGGCAGGTCGAGGCCAAGACCGCAGACGGCAAGTCGGTCGATCGTATCAGCGTCGACCAGCAGATCGTGCCCGCGGTCCCGACCGAAATCTGGGCGGCGACGCTCGCCCGGGTCGGCACCGGCACGCCGATCCCGATCGCGGCGCCGGCGGGCGCGCTCGCCGGGCGCGGCGGCGTCGAGGTCCGCCTTGCCGATACGCTCGCGCCGCCGCTCGCCGGGGTGCGCCAGTATATGACCGCCTATCCCTATGACTGTTTCGAACAGCGGTTGTCGCGGATCGTGACGCTGGGCGATATCGCGGGGTGGAACCGGCTGGCGGGCGACATCCCAACCTATCAGGCGCCCGACGGGTTGCTGCGTTATTGGCCGTCGGACAGTCTGGAGGGGTCGGAGGCGCTGACCGCCTATGTCCTGTCGCTGACCAGCGAGGCCGGGCTGCCGGTGCCCGAGGCGCCGCGCGCGCGGATGGTCGACGCGCTGAAGGCGGTGATCGACGGGCGGCTGGAGCATGAAAGCTATGGCGACCGGCGGCTGCGGCGGCTGGCGGCGTTCACTGCGCTCGCCCGCGCCAATGCGGCCACGCCGGCGATGCTCGGCCAGCTTCAGATCACCCCGCGCGAGATGCCGACCGCGCAGCTCGGCGATTATCTGGCCGCGCTCGATCGCGTGCCCGGGCTTGCCAATGCAGGCGCGCTGCGCGGCGCGGGCGAGGCGGTGCTGCGGTCGCGGCTGGTGTATGAAGGCACGCGGCTCGATCTCAGCGATCAGTCGAGCGCCGCCTGGTGGCTGATGTCGTCGGGTGACGAAGCCGCGATCAAGGCGCTGATCGCCGTGGTCGGTCGGCCCGGCTGGCAGGAGGACGGGCCGCGGATGATGGTCGGCGTCGCGCAGCGCCAGCAGCGCGGCCATTGGGACACGACGCCCGCCAATGCCTGGGGCACGATCGCCGCGCGCAAATTCGCGCAGCTCTACCCGGCGGAGGCGATTGCGGGGGTGACCACCGCGACGCTCGGCACCGCGCGGGTCAGCCGCAGCTGGCCGCTGGCGAATACGCAGCGGCTGCTGTCATTGCCGCTCCCGGCCACACGCACCCCGCTGGTGCTCGGCCAGTCGGGCGGGGCGGGGCCATGGGCGATGGTGTCGGTGTCGGCGGCGGTGCCGCTCAAGGCGCCGCTCTTCGCCGGCTACCGGCTGGCGCGCAAGGTCGATGTCGTGCAGGTGCGCCATCCTGGTCGCTACACGCGCGGCGACGTGATCAAGGTGACGATCACGGTCGAGGCGTCGGCCGAGCGCAACTGGGTGGTGATCAGCGATCCGGTTCCCGCAGGCGCGACCATCCTCGGCGATCAGGGCAACCAGTCAACGCTGCTCAACGACAGCGGCAGCGAGGGCGGCTATCCGAGCTATGTCGAGCGCGGCGGCGCGACGTGGCGCGGCTATTATGCCTGGCTGCCGCGCGGGACGACACGCGTCACCTATTCGGTGCGGCTGAACGGCAGCGGGCGGTTCAACCTGCCGCCGACCCATGTCGAGGCGATGTATTCGCCCGCAATCCATGCCGACCTGCCCAATGCGCCGGTGACGGTCGCGCCGAACTGAGATGGCGGGCGGCGCATGGCGGCGATGGTCACGATCCGCGCTGAGCCCGGCGCGGCTGGCGCTCGGGCTGCTCGTCGCGCTGGCGGCGGTGGTGGCGGTACTCGACATCGCGACCCGCCCGCCGCCGATGCCGGGCTATGCGCAGGTGCGCGGCGCGTGGCAGCCGTCGGAGGCCTGGCTCTATGACCGGCACGGCGTCCTGATCGATTCGGCGCGCGTCAATTTCGCGGCGCGGCGGCTGGCCTGGACCCCGCTCGACCGGATCGCCCCGACCGTGCGCACGGCGATCGTCGCGGCCGAGGACAAGCGCTTCTACAGCCATTGGGGCGTCGACTGGCTGGCGCTGGCGAGCGCCTTTCGCGAACGGCTCGCCGGGCAGCCGCGGCGCGGGGCGAGCACGTTGACGATGCAGCTCGCCGCCTATCTCGCGCCCGATCTCGCCGCGCCCGGCGCGCGCGGGTGGCGTGACAAGCTCCGCCAGATGCGCGCCGCCTGGGCGATCGAGGGCGGCTGGGGCAAGGACCAGATCCTCGAGGCCTATCTGAACATGGCCGGTTTTCGCGGCGAGGCACAGGGGATCGGCGCGGCGGCGCTCGGGCTGTTCGGCAAGACGCCCGATGCCCTGTCGCGCGACGATGCGCTACTGCTCGCCGCGCTGTTGCCCGATCCGCAGGCGCCCGCGCCCGCGCTTGCCCGGCGGGCCTGCCGTTACGCGCATAATGCAACACCCAACGCCGCCGGGGAAGCCGATTGCCACCGGCTGGAAAGCGCTGCCTGGGCGATGCTCGGCCCGCAGCGCAGCCTCGCGCTCGATCCCGGGCTCGCGCCGCACCTCGCGACGCGGCTGCTCACCCGGCCCGGCCTGCGGGTGACGACGACGCTCGACGCGCGCATCCAGCGGCTCGCGGCGGCCGCGCTGACGCGCCAGCTGCGGGGCCTTGGCAGCGCGCGGGCGCGCGACGGCGCGGTGATCGTCGTCGACAATGCGAGCGGCGAGGTGCGCGCCTATGTCGGCGGGGTCGGCGGCATGTCGACCGCGCCAGAGGTCGACGGCGCCAATGCCTATCGCCAGGCCGGCTCGACGCTGAAGCCTTTCCTCTACGCCCAGGCGATCGAGCGCGGCTATCTGACGCCTGCTTCGATCCTCGACGATTCGCCTGTCCAGCTCGACACGGCGAGCGGGCTGTACGTGCCGCAGAATTACGACCGGGATTTCAAGGGGCCGGTGTCGGCACGCACCGCGCTCGCCGGGTCGCTCAACGTGCCCGCAGTGCGCACGCTGCTGCTGGTCGGCGTGGAGCCGTTTCGCGACCGGCTATGGGATACCGGCTATCACGGGCTGGTCGAGGACGGCCAATATTACGGGTTCAGCCTCGCGCTCGGATCGGCGGAAGTGACATTGCTCGAACAGGTCGCCGCCTATCGCAGCCTGGCGCGCGGCGGGCGCTGGTCGCCGCTGCGGCTTACCGTGGATGCGCCGCCGGTCGTCGATACCCGCGTCACCACGCCGCAGGCGGCCTGGCTCATCGCCGACATGCTGGCCGATTCGAACGCGCGGGCGGTCACGTTCGGGCTCGATTCGGCGCTCAGCCTGCCCTTCTGGTCGGCGGTGAAGACCGGGACGTCAAAGGCCCTGCGCGACAATTGGTGCATCGGCTTCACCGGGCGCTACACTGTCGGCGTTTGGGTCGGCAATCTGGAGGGCGACCCGATGCGCGCGGTATCGGGCACCAGCGGCGCCGCACCGGTGTGGCGCGACGTGATGCGCGCGCTCGACCAGGGCGGCGCGGGCGCCCCGCCACTCCCCGCCGGGATCGAGCAGCGCATGGTCGCCTTCGGCAACGGGATCGAACAGGCGCGCCGCGACTATTTCCTGGCCGGGACCGCCCAGACGCAGTTCGCCGCCGCGCCCGAGACCGCCCGGCGCCCGCGCATCACCAATCCGGTATCGGGCAGCGTCTATGCGCTCGACCCCGATATCCCGATCGATCGCCAGCGGCTGGCGATCGGCGTGTCGGGGCAGGCGGCGGCGCACCGCCTGTGGTTCGATCGGCGCGATCTCGGCGCCGCCGACCGGCAGGCGCTGGTGCTGGCCGGGCCGGGCCGCCACCTGATCCGGCTGGTCGATCTGGGCGGGCGCGTCGTCGATCAGGTGGCCTTCACCGTGCGCTGACCGCGTGGCGGGCGAATACGCGAACCGGCCCGGAAGTCGCCTTCCGGGCCGGTCGTCTTGCAGCCTTGCGTCTTAGCGGAAGAAGCCGCGATAGACGTCGAGTACCACGCCGCGCCGCGTGTCGACCAGGATCACGTCGTCATAATGACGCACCCAGCGCTGATAGCCGCGGGCCGGGGGCAGGCGATAGCGCCACGGATCGGCGATGTAATAGCGCGAGCCATAATAGGCCGGCGCGATCCGCACGCCCGATCGGAACGCATTGTAGCGGAACGGCGCGCGCCAGTTGCCGCGGGCATAAATCCCCGCATTGCCGTTGCGATAGGCCCGCCAGTCGTTGCGGCCCCAGGCGCGGTTGCGGTCGCGGATGTCCTCGCGCAGTTCCTGACGCGCCTCGCGCACGTCGCGGCGTTCGTCGCGGATCCGGCGCGGATCGCCCGAGCGATACGCCCGGTCCAGGTCGCGCTGCTCCTGACGCAGCTCGCGCTGGTCGCGGCGGACTTCGGCCTGCGACTGGGCCTGCGCCGCAACCGGAGTCGCGACCGCCGCCAGCAAGGTGAGGAGAATGATCTTACGCATGTTGCAACTCCCATTGTCGGTCCGACAGCAACGCATTTGCCGCTGTCTGGGTCCGATATGGCCGAGTCGGTCTGAACGCGCCGGGAATGGCTTGGTCAGCTTCCCGACAAGGTTGTCACAAAATGTAACGGCGCGATCAGGGGCGGCCGCCGCCCCCGCCGCCGCCACCCGGTCCACCCTGTCCGGCACCCGCGCCGACCGCGCCGATATTGCCGAAGATGTCGCGGAAGAAGCTGCGCTTGCGGCCCAGCGTCGGCGTGATCCGGCCATAGGGAGTGATCGAGGCGACCTGCTCGACCCCGGTACGTTGCACCTGGTTGACGACGCCCTTGTCGTCGAAGCGGATGCGCAGGACCGTCTGATCCTTGGGCTTGGGGGTGTTATACGCGAAATAGCGGGTGTCGCGCGACACGTAGAACCATTCGCCTTCGTTGAACTGGCTGGTGAAGGTAGGCTTGCCGAGCACCTTGGCCACCGTCTGCCGGTTGTCGACGCCGACCTGCACCGAATTGACGAGATCGGGATCGACGACATAGCCCTGATGGCCCCGCAACGGCGTGCACGCACCGGTGAGCGTCATCGCGCCCAGGGCCGCCAGCGACAGGACATGCGGGGAAAACAAACGCATCCAGTTCCTCCAAGTCGGCCAACATGGCCGCCGCGCATTGCATCGCACGCGCAGGCCCTCAATATGCCGGGGATCGGGCGCAAACAAGGCAGCATGGCATGAAGCGATTTTGGAACGGGCTGTTCGGTGGCACCGGCACCGACAAGGGGGTGACCGGCCCGCTCTATGACGCGATCGTCGCGCGTGGTCGCGAGCCGCACTGGTATCTGACAGGCGGCGTCGCCGACACGATGGACGGCCGGTTCGACATGATCGCGGCCGTGCTCGCCTTCGTGCTGATCCGGCTGGAGGCCGATCCCGCCGCCGCTGCCGACGCGGTCGAGCTGACCGAACGCTTCATCGACGACATGGACGCGCAGCTTCGCCAGAGCGGCGTCGGCGATGTCGGGATCGGCAAATATGTCGGGCAGATGGTCAGCATGCTTGGCGGGCGGATCGGCGCCTATCGCGACGGGCTGGCGAGCGGCGACCTGCGCACGCCGGTGCTTCGCAACCTCTATCGCGGGGTCGATCCGGGACAGGCGGCGATCGACCATGTCATTGCGGCGCTCACCGCCTTTGCCGGCCGGCTGCGCGAACAGCCGACGCCGGTCATCATCGCGGGGCAGCTGCCGTGACTCCGCCCGAATTCTCCCGCCCGCAGCGGATCGACGCGATCGGTGACCGACCGCACAGCGTCGCAATCATCGCCGAGCCGGGCGAACGGACGGCACTGGCAGCGCGGTTCGGCCTGGTGTCGATCGATGCGCTTGCCGCGCAGTTCGCGGTCGGGCGCGAGGCGGGCAGCATCTTGGTGACCGGCGAGGTGACGGCGGCGGTCATCCAGGCCTGTGTCGTCACCGACGATCCGGTGCCGGCGCGGATCGCCGAGCGCGTGACGCTGCGCTTCGTGCCCGAGGAGGAAGGCGCGGTCGCCGACGAGATCGAGCTTGCCGATGATGCGCTCGACACGATCGAGTATCAGGGCAATGCGATCGATCTGGGCGAGGCGGCGGCCGAAACGCTCGCGCTCGCGCTCGATCCGTTCCCGCGCGGGCCGCGCGCCGCCGAGGCGCTGCGCGAAGCCGGGGTGATCGCGGAGGGTGAAGCCGGGCCGTTCGGTGCGCTCGCGTCGCTGCGCGACCGGCTCAAATCCTAATCGTCGTCGGGGTCGGGGCCGAGTTCGGGATCGATGTCGCGCGGCCGGGTGAAGGCCGCCAACCGCGCGGTGCGGGCGTCGCGCCAATGGTCGATCTCGAATTCGAGCGTCGCCAGGCTGCCCGTCGGCAGCTTGTCGTACACCGCCGCGCGCAGCGTATCGGCGGGATCGTCGGGCACCAACGTCAGCACCAGATCCTCAAGCCCCGGATTATGCCCTGCCAGCATCAGCGTCGCGGCGTCGTCTGCCTGCGCCTGGATCAGTTCGAGCAGCTGCGTCGCCGAAGCGAGGTAGATGCGGCGTTCCCAGACCGTGCCGAGCGGCTGGCCATAGCCGCGCTCGACCAGCGCCACGGTCTGCGCGACCCGGGCAGCGTCGGAGGCGACGACCCGGTCGAACCGGTCGCCCCGCGCGCGCAGGTGGCGGCCGATCGCGATCGCCGCGCGTTCGCCGCGCGCGTTCAGCACCCGGTCGAAATCGCGCTGGTCGCGGTCGCCATAGCCCGACTTGGCGTGACGCAGCAGAGTGAGCCTTTTCATCGCCTCTCTTTTATGTCGTTGCGCTCACCCCATGCCCCAGTGACGTGACGGAGGAAAGTCGCGATTGCACCCGCGCGACCGCTTCGTCGAGCGTCACCCGCGCGACCGGCACGCCTTCGGGAAAGGCCGACACCAATCGCGACGGCATCGCCGCCGACAGCAGCACGAAGGCGCCGCGATCGCCCGCGCGGCGGATCAGCCGCCCGAACGCCTGCGCCAGCCGCGCGCGCACCAGCCGGTCGTCATAGGCAGCCCCGCCCCCCGCCAGCCGCCGCGCGGCATGGAGCACGGTCGGCTTGGTCCAGGGCACACCCTCGAGCACCACCAGCCGCAGCGAATGCCCCGGCACATCGACGCCGTCGCGCAAAGCGTCGGTGCCGAGCAGCGACGCGCGCGCATCGTCGCGAAAGATGTCGACGAGCGTCCCGGTATCGATCGGGTCGACATGCTGGGCGTGCAGCGGCAGCCCCTCGCGCGCGAGCCGGTCGGCGATCCGGGCATGGACTGCGCGCAGCCGCCGGATCGCGGTGAACAGCCCGAGCGTGCCGCCCCCCGCCGCGACGATGAGCCTGGCATAGGCATTGGCGAGCGCGGCGGTGTCGCCCCGCTTGACGTCGGTGACGATCAGCACATCGGCGGCCTGCGCATAGTCGAACGGGCTGAGCGCCTCGAAATGCGCGGGCGGGGCGGGGAGGTGCACCGCGCCGGTGCGGGCATCGGCGACATCCCAGCCGCCGCCCGCGGTCAGCGTCGCCGAGGTGACGAGCGCGCCGTGCGCGGGCTTCAGCACGATCTCGGCAAAGGGGCGGGTCGGGTCGAGCCAGCGGCGGTGCAGGCCGATATCATATTCGCGCCCCTCGACCCGCTCGACCGCCAGCCAGTCGACGAAATCGGGGTCGGCGGGGCCGCCGATCCGCGCGACCAGCGCAAGCCACGCCGCAACCGTCTCGACGCGCCAGGCAAGCGACGCGATCGCGCCTTCGATGCGGGCGCGCGCCGGGCCGTCCATCCAGTCGGGGCCCTCGTCGAGCACTGCCTCGAGCCGCCGCCCGAGCGCGACCAGCGGCTGATGCAGCGCGGCAAGCGCGGCGGCGGCGGGCCCGGCCGCCTCGATCAGCCCCGCATCGGGTTCGGCGAGTTCGGTTTCGAGGCCATAGCCCGCATCTTCCTTGCCGCCCTGATCCTGGCTGGCGCGCGCGTAGACGAGGCCACGCACCGCCGCGAGTAGCGTCTCGACCGGGCCGAACGGCGCGCCTTCGTTCAACCGCTGGAGCCAGCCCTCGCCCGGCAGCGCCTGGGCCGCGCGCGCGGCGGCGTTGATCGCTTCCGCGCCGCCCGCGTCATAGCTCGCGACATCCGACAGCCGCGCCGCCAGCCCCCGACGGCGGCCGCGCGCATTCGCTTCCGGGCCCATCACCCAGCGCCGCAGCTCGATCGTCTCGGCCCCGGTCAGCGCCACGCCGAACATCGCGTCCGCTGCGTCGAACAGGTGATGCCCCTCGTCGAAGACATAGCGGGTCGGCCGCGTCGCCAGTTCGCGCCCGCGCGCCGCATTCACCATCACCAGCGCATGATTGGCGATGACGATGTCGGCATCGGCCGAGGCGCGCGCCGCGCGTTCGATGAAGCATCTTCGGTAATGCGGGCAGCCGGCATAGACGCATTCGCCGCGCCGGTCGGTCAGCGCGACCGCGCCAGTCCGGCGGAACAGCGTCGGCAACCAGCCGGGCAGGTCGCCGCCGACCATGTCGCCATCGGCGGTATAGGCGGCCCAGCGCGCGACCAGCTGCGCGAGGATTGCCGCGCGGCCGGCAAAACCGCCCTGCAGCGCATCCTCCAGATTGAGCAGGCAGACGTAATTTTCGCGGCCCTTGCGGGTCACCACCTTCGCGCGGCGTGTCGCCGGATCGGGGAACAGGCGGGCGGTTTCGTGCGACAACTGGCGCTGGAGCGTCTTGGTGAAGGTCGACACCCACACCGCGCCCCCCGCGCGCTCGGCCCAGAGCGAAGCGGGCGACAGATAGCCGAGCGTCTTGCCGATACCCGTCCCGGCCTCTGCCAGCACCAGATTGGGCGCGTCGCGCCGGTCACGCGGCGCGAAGGCGGCGGTGGCCGCGTCGGCGAACGCGCGCTGCCCCGGCCGCTGCTCGGCGCCGTCGCCGGTCAGCGCGGCGAGCCGGGCGCGCACCTCGCCGTCGTCGAGCGTCACCGTGCGCGGTGCGGGGCGCGGCGCGGCTTCGCTCCATTCGGGCAGGCGGGTGAACAGGAATGCCTCGCCCTTGTCGGGCTTCGCGATCCGGTCGGCGAGCAGCGGTGCCCAGGGCCAGCGCAGCCGGGCGAGCGTCTGGAGCGAAGTCCACGCGCCCTCGCGCTCGGCCCAGTCGCCGTTGGGCACCGACAACAGCTTCGCCGTCGCCGCACGCAGAAAGGCCGCGACATCCTGATCGCGCGCCGGCGCGTCGAGCCCGGTCGCGGCGGCCAGCCCCTTCGGCGTCGGCACCATGAAGCGCGCGGGAAACAGAAAGGCGAACAGTTCCAGCAGGTCGAGCCCCGACAGCTCGGCATAGCCCAGCCGCTGCGCGACGAGTGGCGCGTTGAGCAGGATGACCGGCGTGTCGGCGGCAAGCCGGATCGCCTCGCCACGCGACAGCGAACGCGTCGCCTCCCCCGCGACCCAGATGCCGCCATGGCTTGCGTGCAGCGCGGGATGGGGCGGCGGGGTCACGCCCCCCTTGTCGCCCCCGCCGAACAGAATGGCAACATCTGTCGTCCGCTGCGCGCGCCTACCCGGCCAGAAATTCGTCCAGCTGGTCGAAGCTGCCCGACCAGCCGCCGGTCATCGACGCCATCATGTCGGTGAAGAAGGCGATCTCCTCCGGGCTGGCGTCGATCGGTTCCCAGCTGAGCGTGACCAAAGTCCCGCCATCGGCCTCGCGGAACAGCACCGTCGTCAGCATCTCGAGCGGGAACAGCGCGGCAAAGGGCGCGCGGACGCGGTTGCCCTCGGCATCGGCGAAACCATGGACCCAGACGAGCCTGTGCGGCGGATCGATCTCGCGGAACACGAACTTGCTATACATCACGCTGCCGTCGGGCCCCTCCATCCGCCCGCGCCATTCGCCGCCGGGGCGCAGGTCGAAGGCGAGGATCGAGCCCGCCGTCCCTTTGGGGCCGAACCAGGCGGCAAGCTGATCGGGATCGGTCCATGCCGACCAGACGCGGGCGAGCGGCGCGGCGAAGCGGCGCTCGATTATGAAGCGGGGGGTATCGGTCATCGCGTCGGGTCTCCCTTGTCGGCGGTGTCGCCAAGAAAATCGTCGAGCCGGTCGAAGCTGTCGCTCCACAGCGTGCGCAGCCCGTCGATCCATTGCCGCGCCGCGTCGAGGCCATCGGGTTTCAGGCGGCGCGGGCGCGACTGCGCGGCCCGCCCGCCCTCGATCAGACCTGCCCGTTCGAGCAGCTTGAGGTGACGCGAGATCGCGGGCTGGCTGATGCCGAACGGCGCCTGCAGTTCGCGCACCGTCGCTTCGCCCTGCGCGAGCCGCGCCAGAATTGCCCGTCGCACCGGATCGGCGAGTGCGGCGAATTTCAGGTCGATCGCGCTTTGCATAACCGAAATGTTATATAGCAAGCCGGTTATAGTCAAGCGCTGAAGAGCGCTATCGCCGCAGCGCCGCCGCCAGTTCGGCCATCAGCCGCGCCAACCCCTCGGGCGACAGCTCGCCCAATATTCCGCGCGCTTCCGGAGGCAGATGCGCGGCGGGATCGTCGCCGAACAGATAATGGTCGAACATCACTCGCCACGCCGCTTTCTCGTGCGGGGGCAGGCCGCGCATCGTCATCAGCGCGTGTTTCAGCGACAGCATCGGCGTCATCATCCGCGCCGGGCCGTCGCGCCACCAATAGTTGATCATCGCGCCGACCGGTTCGAGCCCGGTCACCGCATGCCACCACAGGCTGGGGATATAGAGCACATCGCCGGGATCGAGCTCGGCGACCAGTGCATGGTCGAACGCTTCGGCCAGGCGCGGGAAGCGATCGAAATCGGGTGCCTCGATATCGGCAAGGCTCGATGGCTGGCCCGCCAGCGTGAAGTCGATCGGCCCGACATGGAGATTGGCGACCTGATCGGTCGGGAACAGCGTGAAGCGCCGCCGCCCCGCAACAACGCACGCCAGATTTTGCGGCAGGTCCCAATGCGCCGCCGTCTTGGTGCGGTTGCCGAGCCATAGCGACACCAGCATGTGCCGGTCGGCGTCGATCAGCGGCATCGGATGGCTCGCGCGGAAATCGGGCAGGTGCTTCGCGACCGGCAGTGCGCCTGCATAGATGCTCCAAGGATCGGCATCGCCCTGCTGGCGCAGGATCAGGTCGAGCAGCTGATCGACGCGCGCCAGCCGCCGGTCGAAATTATGCCCCGTCAGATCGTCGGTGAAGCCGAACCGGCCCTTGATCGCGGGGTCGCCGAACCACGCCTCTCCCGCCGCGTCGCTCGCCAGCGCGCGCAAGGCGTCGGCGAAGGCGTCGACCGACGATCTGGCGGCGGCGACCAGCGGCCAGTCGGCGGTCTGGCCGCGCAGCACCACCGGCTGCGCCATCGGCACCACCTCCGCCTCGAAGGTCGCGCGGTCGATGCGTGGTCGCTCGGCGATGGGGCGGGGCTGGCTCGGCATGGCGCGCGCACGGGTCTAGCAGTGCGGGGCCGGGTTCGCTAGGACCGCAGCCCGATGACGACCCCTGCGCTTCCCCCGATCGACGCCGCCGCGCTGCGCGCCGCCGCCACCGAGTCCAAGGCCTGGCCGTTCGAGGAAGCGCGCAAGCTGCTCAAGCGCTACCCTGAGGGCAAACCGGCCAAAAACGGGCACGCGGCGCCGGTGCTGTTCGAAACCGGCTATGGCCCGTCGGGCCTGCCGCATATCGGCACCTTCAACGAAGTGCTGCGCACGACGATGGTGCGCCACGCCTATGAAACGCTGACCGGCGCGCCGACGCGGCTGATCGCATTCAGCGACGACATGGACGGCTTGCGCAAGGTACCCGACAACGTCCCCAACCAGGCGATGCTTGCCGATTATCTCGGCCATCCGCTGACCAAGGTGCCCGATCCGTTCGGCAAGTTCGAAAGTTTCGCGCACCATAACAACGCGATGCTGCGCGAATTCCTCGACCGCTTCGGCTTCGATTATGAATTCGCGTCCTCGACCGATTACTACACTTCGGGCAAGTTCGACGACGCCCTGCGAGCGGTGCTGCGCCATTATGACGCGATCATGGGCGTGATGCTGCCGACGCTGCGCGCCGAACGCCAGGCGACCTATTCGCCGGTGCTGCCGATCAGCCCGCGCACCGGCATCGTGCTGCAGGTGCCGGTCGAGGTGGTGGATGCGGAGGCGGGCATCGTCCGCTTCACCGATGACGGCAAGGTGATCGAGCAGTCGATCCTGTCGGGCGGCGCCAAGCTGCAATGGAAGGTCGACTGGGCGATGCGCTGGGTCGCGCTCGGCGTCGATTACGAGATGGCGGGCAAGGACCTGATCGATTCGGTGATCCAGTCGGGCAAGATCGCCCGCGTGCTCGGCGCCCGCCCGCCCGAAGGCTTCAATTACGAGATGTTCCTCGACGAAAAGGGCGAGAAGATCTCCAAGTCCAAGGGCAATGGGCTCAGCCTCGACCAATGGCTGACCTATGGCACCGACGAAAGCCTCGCCTTCTACATCTATCGCGAGCCCAAAAAGGCGAAGGCGCTGCACATGGGGGTCATCCCGCGCGCGGTCGATGAATATGAGCAGTTTCGTGCGGCCTACCCCATGCAAAGCCTGAAGGAGCAGCTGGGCAACCCGGTGCACCACATTCACAATGGCGCGGTACCGCATGAGACGCTGCCGGTCACTTTCGGCCTCTTGCTCAACCTCGTCGGTGTGCTCGGCGCGAGTGCTACCGAGGGCCAGGTTCTAGGCTATCTTCAAAATTACCTTGATAACGATGCCCATCTCGAAGCCCTCGCAGGCGTATTTGATACCGCAATGCAGGGTGGCCGTTCAAAGCTGTCAAAGTTCATCAAATGCGCACTCGCCTATAACCGCGATTTCGTGGCGCCGACGCTGGTGCGGCGCGCGCCCGAGGGTGTCGAGATCGAGGCACTACGCCGGCTCGACGCGGTGCTCGCCGCGCTGCCCGATTGGGCCGATGCCGAGGCGATCCAGAACGAGGTGTACGAAATCGGCAAGACCGCCGGGTTCGAAACGCTGCGCGACTGGTTCCGCGCGCTTTACGAAACATTGCTCGGCACCAGCCAGGGGCCACGCATGGGCAGCTTCATTGCGCTCTACGGCATCGCCAACACCCGCGCACTGATCGCCGAGGCGCTGGCACGCGATGCGGCGGGCGATCAGGGATAGCTGATCGTCTTGGGCACCGCCGGGATCGGGATGAATTCCTTCTCATCCCCCGGCACCTTGGGAAAGCGGCCCGCCTGCCAGTCCTGCTTGGCCTGGTTGAGCCGGTCGCGCGACGAGCTGACGAAGTTCCACCACACATGGCGCGGCGTCGCGAACGCCTCGCCCCCGCACAGCATCACCCGCCCGCCAGCATCGGATCGCAGCGTCGCGGCGATGCCGGGACGCAGCACATAAAGCGTCTGCGGATCGAGCGGCACTCCGTCGAGGCTCGCCTCGCCATAAGCGAGATAGACCGCGCGCTCGTCGGCAGCGGCGTCGATCGGCACCTGCGCGCCCGCCGCCAGGTCGATATCGGCATAGATGGTCTGGGCATAGATCGTGGTCGGCGCGGTCGCGCCCCAGAGCGAGCCCATGATCACCCGCGCCCGCGCCCCGCCCGCCTCGACCACCGGCAGCGACGCGCGCACCACCTGCTCGAACGCGGGGTCGCGCTCCTCATCGGCTTCGGGCAGCGCGAGCCAGGTCTGGATGCCCGACAGCGCCGGGCCCGCCTCCCGCTCCATCGCGGGCGAGCGTTCGGAATGGACGATGCCGTGCCCCGCCGTCATCAGATTGACCGCACCGGGCTCGATCGTGACATGGCTGCCGATCGAATCGCGGTGGTCGATCGCGCCTGCGAACAGATAGGTGACCGTCGCCAGATTGATATGCGGGTGCGGGCGCACGTCGATCCCTTCACCCACCGGCAGATGCGCCGGGCCCATCTGATCGAAGAAGATGAACGGCCCCACCATCGTGCGCGGCCGCAACGGCAGCGTGCGGTGGACCTTGAACCCGCCCAGATCGTGCGTGGTCGGCGTGATCGTCTGCAGAATCAGCTCGTCGGTCATGCATCGGCTCCGGCATGGGTCGCGATCATCGCGATCAGGTCTTCGGGAAAATAGGCCTCGTCATGGCCGGCGAGCTCGGCAGGCGTGAACCAGCGCCAGCGCGTCATCACCCGCTGTTCGAGCGCGGTATGCCCCCCGGTATCGATCGCCTCGCCGGGCGCGCGAACCAGGAAGTAACGCTCATCGGCGCTGACCGGCACGCCTTCGATCGTGATGAAATCCACCTGCCGCCGGGCGATCTCCGGCCCGGGATCGAGATCGAGCCCGGTTTCCTCGCGCAGTTCGCGGCGGGCGGCGGCGGCATAGCTCTCGCCCGCGTCGAGCGCACCGCCCGGCGTGCACCAGAAGGGCGGGCGATCGTCGGGATCGAAGCGGAACAACAGCGCCCGCCCTCGCGGATCGAGCAGCAGGATCCGGGCGGCGGGGCGCGCCGCGCGCGTCATGCGTCGCGCCGGTCGTTATCACCGGGCGCGGTCGCGCGGATCGCCAGCGCATGGACGGTGCCCGCCATCAGGTCGCCGAGCGCCGCGTTCACCAGCCGCTGCCGCGCGAGCCGCGACTGGCCGGCAAAGGCGGCGCTTTCGATCACCACCGTGAAATGTGATTCGCCCGATCCGTCATCGCCCATATGCCCGGCATGCTGGGCGCTGTCGTTGATGACCTCAAGCCGCGAGGGGGTGAGCGCGGCGGCAAGGCGGGCGGCGATTTCGGCGGCGACGGGGCCGGTGGCAGGGGCTGTCATCGCACCTATATAGGCTGTTTTTCAGCGTTCGGGGAGCCGCGTGGCACGCGAAGACGAAAAGAAGGATCGGCCGCGCGCGCGCTTTCATGGCCGCGTCGAAGGCACCGGGCGCGGCTGCGCGATGCCGGGCTGCGACCAGCCGGGCGAATTCCGCGCGCCGCCCGAGCACGCCCTGCGCACCGGCGACAGCCCGCCGCCCTATCGCTGGCTCTGCCTCGACCACGTCCGCGAATTCAACGCGCGCTACAACTTCTTCGCCGGCATGAGCGCCGACGAGATCAGCGACGCGCAGCGCCCCTATGCGGGCTGGGAGCGCGAGACCCGCGCTTTCGCCTCGAACGGTGCCGACCGCCCGCCCGCCTGGGCCGATTTCAGCGATCCGCTCGACGCGATCGGCGCGCGCTTCAGGAGCCGCATGGCCGAGGAAAGCCAGCGCCGCGACGGCAAGCCGCTCACCGAAGCCGACCGTCGCGCGCTGAAAGTGCTCGGCCTCGACACCAACGCCGACCGAAGAGCACTGCGCACCCGCTATTCAGAGCTGGTCCGCCAATACCACCCCGACCGCAACGGCGGCGACCGAAGCTTCGAAGCCCGCCTGCAAGCCGTGATTGCTGCCTATCAGGCGCTGCGCAAATCCCCGGCGTTTGTATGAGGGTGCGCCCAGAGATGGGGGATGGGTAGGGGGAGGGCGGGATTGCGCCCCAATAGCTGCCGTCCTCGAGGAAGCGACGTTTACCCGAAAGCCGCCGAACGCGGTCTAAAGGCCGCCGACCTGGCGGTCGGCGGCACTCGGGTCCTTTACCCGCCGATGCTGACGAGCTCGGCATCGTCGAACGCGGTGGCGATGCCGCGTTCACGCCAGCTGGCAAGATCGGCCTGGCGGGCAGCGAGCACCTGCTCCCACAGGCCATAGGCGTCGGCGCCCATCATCAGGCGACTTGGCGGGGTCGAACTCTCGACGGCCTCGACCATCAAGGCAGCGGCCTTGGCAGGGTCGCCCATTTGCGTGCCGGCGCTGCCGTAAAGATAGTCCTCCACCGGTGCGATCACCGGGCGATACGCGTCAATCGGGTGCGCGGGCCGCATGTTGGCGTCGCCCGCGAACTCGGTGCGGAACGCGCCAGGCTCGACGATCGTGACACGGATGCCGAGCGGCGCGACCTCGTCTCGCAGCGCGTCGCTCCAGCCTTCCAGCGCGAATTTGGCAGCACAATAGGCGCCGAAGCCGCCGATCGAGACCAACCCGCCGATGCTGGTGAGGTTGAGGATGTGGCCGCTGCCCTGAGCGCGCATTGCCGGCAGGACAGAACGGGTCAGTTCGGCGGCGGCGAAGAAATTCAGCTCCAACTGCTCGCGCAGTTGCTGCGGTGCGAATTCCTCCACATGGGGTAATCGCGGGAAGCGAGTCGCCCCCTTCAGCAGGACATGGATCGGGGTGGCTGTTCCCCGATAAGATGAAAATACGGGCTCATGGCGTGGTGCCGGGCCCAAGCATCTGATGGAGAACAGCCATGGGAGAGTATATCGGTCTTGACGTCTCGATGAAAGACACTGCGATATCGGTGCGGTGTGATGGCAAGCGGGTCTGGCGAGGCAAGTGCGCTTCAGATCCGGAGGCGATCGCGCGAACGATCAGGAAGCACGCACGAGAACCGGAGCGGGTCATCTTTGAAACCGGCCCTCTATCAGTCTGGTTCTACCACGCCCTTCAGTCCGCAGGGCTACCCGTCATCTGCGTCGATGCGCGCCATGCCAAAGCGGCGCTCGACATGGCCGCCAACAAGACCGACGCCAATGATGCCGACGGGCTGGCCCATCTGGCCGAGGTAGGCTTCTACCGTGAGGTCAGGGTCAAGGGCTTCGACAGCATGCTGACCCGCACCCTGGTGGCAGCCCGAACCAAACTGGTCAGGATCCAGACCGAGCTCTCAAACCAGATCCGCGGCTTGATGAAGACGTTCGGTCTGGTCTTGCCGGCAGGCAAAGGCAGCACCTTCGAGACGAATGTGCGCGGCCGGCTTGATGAAAACCCCGAACTTGCCGCGATCATCAAACCCTTGCTCGAGGCCTGGTGCAGCATCCGCCTGCGCGCTGCTGAGCTGACCAGACGGCTTATCAATGACGCTCGCCAGAGCGAGGCCTGCCAGCTGCTCATGTCGATCCCTGGCGTCGGCGTCGTCACTGCCTCGGCCTTCGCCACCGCAGTCGAAGATCCGGCTAACTTCCGATCGTCGCGCTCCGTCGGAGCCTGGCTCGGCCTGACCACACGACGATACCAATCCGGTCAGGTCGACTACAACGGCCATATCTCGAGGCGCGGCGATCATCAGGTCCGAAGCCTTCTCTTCGAAGCGGCCTGCGTTATCCTGACCCGCAGCACGGCCGACAGCGCCCTGCGAGACTGGGGCCTCAAACTTCGAGAGCGCATCGGCTTCAAGCGCGCCGCGGTCGCGGTGGCCAGAAAGCTTGCCGTTATCATGCATGCCATGCTGAAATCCGGAGAGATGTTCGATCGAAAGGTCGTCACTCCGGCGTAAGAGCTTCGACGGCGAGCAGCCGTCGAGCGAACCCGTCCCTGCCGGGACGTGGGCTGAGCCATTCCGCTTGATGGGATGCACCGGACTTCTGCCGAGTGCGCCGTCCACCTAGGAAGGCTCCGTCCTGCGAAGACCCACCGTGCGGCGGCGCATGCCGACCGCGAAGACGACCCTGAACCCGGCATACGGTCAGCTCAGAAACTGCTTGCCAAACAGCACGCGATTAGACGACCC
>PKED01000133.1 GCA_002863155.1 Sphingomonadaceae bacterium
ATATCCCGCCGGGATGACCAGCATCGACAACAGCGGCGCGGTAAGCATGCCGCCGATCATCGGCGCGGCAATGCGGCTGGTAACTTCCGAGCCCGTGCCGGTGCCAATCAGGACGGGGAACAACCCCGCCAGGATCACCGCCACGGTCATTGCCTTGGGCCGCACGCGCAGCAGCGCGCCTTCGCGCACCGCCGCCTCGACATCGGCGGGAGCGGGATCGAAGCCGCGCTCAGCAAGCGCGTGCTTGAGGTAGATGAGCATCACCACCCCGAACTCCGCCGCGACACCCGCCAGCGCGATGAACCCAACGGCGGTTGCGACCGACTGATTATAGCCGAGCAGCCAGAGCAGCCAGAACCCGCCGGTGAGTGCAAACGGCAGCGTCGCCATCACCAGCAGCGCCTCGTCGAACCGCCCGAACGTGACGTATAGCAATACGAAGATGATCAGTAGCGTCGCGGGCACGACCACCGTTAAACGCTCCCGCGCGCGTGCGAGATATTCGAATTGCCCGGTGAAGCTCACGCTGATCCCCGGCGGCAGCTTGACCTCGCGGTCAATCACCCGCTGCAGATCCGCAACAATCGACGTCAGGTCGCGCCCGCGCGCATCGACATAAATCCACGTTACCGGCCGGCCATTCTCACTGCGCAGCATCGGTGGGCCTTCGCTGGTGCTGATCTTGGCGACGGTGCCCAACGTCACCTGCTGGCCGCCGGGGGTCAGGAAGCGCAGGTTGCGCAGCGCGTCCACACTGTCGCGCAGCTCGCGTGGGTAGCGCACGCTGATCGGATAACGCGCCAGCCCCTCGACCGTTTGGCCGACCGTCTCGCCGCCGATCGCGCTGGAGACGACCGATTGAACATCGGCGATGTTCATCCCGAATCGGGCAGCGGCGAACCGGTCGATATCGACATCGATATAGCGCCCGCCGGTCAGCCGCTCCGCCAGCACTGAACTGACATCGGGCACCGTCTTCGCCACCGTTTCGATCCGCTTGGCGGTAGTGTCGATCTGGGAGATGTCAGCGCCCGCAACCTTGATACCAATCGCGCTCTTGATGCCGGTTGCCAGCATGTCGATCCGGTTGCGGATCGGCGGTATCCAGAAATTGGCGAGGCCGGGGACTTTGACCGCATGGTCGAGCGCATCGACCAGCTTTTCGGGCGTCATCCCCGCGCGCCACTGGTCGCGCGGTTTGAAGCGGATCGTGGTTTCGAACATTTCCATTGGCGCGGGGTCGGTCGCGGTCTCGGCGCGCCCTGCTTTGCCGAACACACTGTCCACCTCGGGCACGGTCTTGATCAGCCGGTCGGTCTGCTGGAGCAGCTGCGCCGCCTTCGCGGTCGAAATGCCAGGCAGCGCGGAGGGCATGTAGAGCAGGTCGCCCTCATCGATCTGCGGCATGAATTCGCCGCCCAATTGCGACAGCGGGAACAGGCTGGTTGCAAAGACGAGTCCGGCAATCACCAGCGTCCGCTTGGGGTGGAGCAGTACCCAATCGAGCGCTGGGCGATAGATGGCGGTCAGCACCCGATTGATCGGGTTCGCGCTTTCCGCGGGGATGCGGCCCCGGATCAGATATCCCATCAGCACCGGCACCAAGGTCACCGACAGGATCGCGGCGGCGGCCATCGCATAGGTCTTGGTGAAGGCGAGCGGTGCGAACAGCCGCCCTTCCTGCCCCTGCAGCGCGAACACGGGAATGAACGACAGCGCGATGATCATCAGGCTGAGGAATAGCGCGGGGCCAACTTCCGCCGCCGCCTCGGCGATCACCGTCCAGCGCGCTGCACCCTTCAGCTCGGCATCGGGATTGTCCCGCGTCCAATGCTCCAGATGCTTGTGCGCATTCTCGATCATCACCACAGCCGCATCGACCATCGCGCCGATTGCGATCGCAATCCCGCCCAGCGACATGATGTTGGCGTTGATGCCCTGGGTGCGCATGACGATGAACGCGGCGACAATGCCGAGCGGCAGCGTCACCACCGCGACCAGCGCCGATCGGACGTGCCATAGGAACAGCGCGCAGACGATCGCGACGACAATGAATTCCTCGATCAACTTGCTCGTAAGGTTGTCGACCGAACGCCCGATCAGCGCCGAGCGGTCATAGGTCGGCACGATCTCGACGCCTGGCGGCAAGCTGGCTTTCAAGGTTTCGAGCTTGGCCTTGACTGCGCTGATCGCGGCGCGCGCATTGGCGCCCGAGCGAAGCACGATGATGCCCCCTGCGACCTCACCTTCGCCGTTCAGTTCGGCGACCCCGCGCCGCATGTCCGGCCCCACCTGCACCGTCGCGACATCGGCGAGCGTCACCGGCACGCCGCCCGCGGTCGTTTTGATCGGCAGCGCGCGGAAGTCGTCGAGATTAGCGAGATAGCCGCTTGCGCGGACGATATATTCGGCCTCGGCCTGCTCGATCACCGAGCCCCCGGCTTCCTGGTTGCCGCGCCTGATCGCGTCGATCACCGCCTCGTGCGTGACGCCGTAAGCGATCAGCTTGTCGGGATCGAGCACGACCTGATATTGCCGGACCATCCCGCCAACCGCGGCCACTTCGCTGACGCCGGGGATCGTCTTCAGCTCGTAGCGGAGGAACCAATCCTGCAGGCTACGCAGCTGCGCCAGATCGTTGCGCCCGCTGCGGTCGACCAGCGCATATTCGTAGATCCAGCCGACCCCGGTGGCATCCGGCCCCAGTTCGGTCTTCGCTCCCGCAGGCAACTGCCCCTGTACCTGGCTCAGATATTCGAGCACGCGACTGCGTGCCCAATAGAGGTCGGTATTGTCCTCGAAGAGCACATAGACAAGGCTGTAGCCGACGAACGAATAGCCCCGCACGACGCGCGCGCCGGGCACCGACAGCATCGTCGTCGCCAGCGGATAGGTGACCTGATTCTCGACGATGCGCGGCGCCTGGCCAGGATAGTTGGTGCGGATGATGACCTGCACGTCGGACAGATCGGGCAGCGCATCGATCGCGGTCGAGCGGACCGCTATGACGCCCGCCGCCACCACCATCGCCGCTGCCAGCAGCACGAACAGCCGCTGCGCGATCGACCAGCGGATGACCGCGGCGATCACTTGGCGCTGCTCGCGGGCGTCGCGCCGATCAGGCGGACCGGGATGCCCGTCAGACTCGCTTCGGAATCGAGCAGGAACTGGCCCGAGGCGACGACCTTCTCGCCCTCGGCGAGCCCGGCGAGGATTTCGCTGCGCCCGCCACTTTCGCGGCCCAGCTGCACTTCGGCAGGGTGATAGCGGCCATCGCCTTCCGCCAGCATCACGATCGTGCGTTTGCCGGTGCGGATGACGGCTTCGGTCGGGATCAGCAGCGCGCCGCGCTCGCCTTGCCCCAACGACACGCGGGCGAACATGCCGGGGCGCAGCCGCAAGCCGATATTCTGCAGTTCGACACGGACAGTGACCGTGCGGCTCTCGCTCTGCTCAGTCGGCAGGATCGCCTGGACCCGGCCGGGAAAATGTTCGCCGGGGAATGCGGTCAGCTCGGCAATAACCGATGCTCCGGGCCGCACATCGCCGATCCGTGCCTCGGGTACCGCCGCATCGAGCCAGACCGTGCCCAGACCCACGACGCGGGCGAGTGGCTGTCCCATCGCCAGCGTCATGCCGGGGCGCACGTCGAGCGTGTCGATCACCCCGCCGGACGGTGTCGTCAGCGTCGTTACGTCATGCACGCGTCCGCTGCGCGCCACCGCGCTGACGAGCCCCGGCGGCATACCGAGCAGCGTCAGTCGCTGCCGCGCGGCACTTGCAAGGGCTGCATTGCCCGTGCGCTGCACCGCCAGATATTCGCGCTGCGCGCCGCCCCATTCAGGCACCAGCACATCAGCGAGGGGCGCGCCGGCTGCGATGATATCGCCCGGTGCCCGTCGATAGCCGCGCTGGACGAACCCCGCCGCCCGCGCCTGTACCACTGCGACATTGCGCTCGTTGAACGCGATGACGCCGGTCACATCCAGGCCGGTCGCCAGCGTATCGCGCTTGGCCGCGACGATGCGGACACCCAGATTCTGCATTGCGGCGGGATTGATCGTCACTGCGGGTGGTCCGCTTGTCGCCTTGCCGCCCGTGCCCTCATCGGCAAATTTCGGCACCAGTTCCATGTCCATGAAGGGTGACTTGCCGGGCTTGTCGAACTTCTGGTTGGGGAACATCGGGTCGTAATAATAAAGCGGCCGCTTGCTGCCCGACGCCGCGCCTGATGGGGCGACGCTTGTCGATGGCGACGCGTAGCGACCCGCGACGAAGCCAATCAAGGCGACCCCGGCAAGCGCCGCGGCGAGTTGCGATGCCTGAAGCGAGGTCATCTTCACGGCCGGTCTCCTTGGTAGGTGAGCATAATCCGCACGCCGTCGCGCGCGACATCGGCCTGGCGATCGAGCAGGTCGATTTCGGCCTCGGCGAGCGCGATTGCCGATTGCAACGCCATGCCGAGGTCGATCCGCCCAGCGGCATAACTCGCGCGGTCGAGCTCGGCGCGCTCGCGGGCGAGCGGCAGCAGCGTCGTCTGCGCACGGTCGAAGCGCTCATGGTGCATCCGGTGATCGGCAAGGTCGCTGTCGAGGGCGGCGATCAACTCGCGCTCGGCATCGATCCGGTCGAGCCGCGCGCGCGCCATCTCGCTGGCCTTGGCGGCGATGACCGGGTTCTGGCGCTTCCCCGCGAACAACGGCAGGTCGATCTTCACACCCAGCGAGAACAGATTGCCATAGCGCGGCTCACGGTTGCCGATCGATCCGCTCACTTCCCAATCGGGATTCTTCGCCGCCTGGGCGAGGCGAACATCGGCCGCCGCCTGGCCGATCAGCGCATCCTTGACCTGCAGCGCGGGGAGCGTTGCTAGCCCGGCGTGCAGTCTGGCGGCATCAAGCGAGGGATCGGGGGGCGGCCCCGCGACCTGCGGTTCAGGATCACCTGTCCAGCGGGTCAATTTCGCGCGCGCGGTGGCAATCTCGGCGACCCGGTCGCTGCGGCGATCGGCAAGTTCGGCCTTCAGTCGCTGCGGCTCGATCGCCTCGCCGGGACGCGCGCTGCCGCTTGCCAGTCGGGCCGGCGCGGTCGTCGCCAGATCGTTCAGGCGCCGGTCGAGCCGATCGAGGATCGCCAGGCGCTGTTCGGCAAAATACAGGTCGATCCATGCCATCCCGGCGTTGATGCGCACCCGGCGACGTTCGGCGGCCGCCTCGGCATCGGCGATGCCGATATCGGCGGTCGCGCGCGCGGCGCGGGCATGGCGCTTGGCGATGTTGGGCACCTCCTGGGTGAGGCCCACCACCCCCATCGTGAAATTGTCGCTGTTGAACTTGCCTGCGTCGGGACCGGTGAAGGGAAAATCCTGCAGCTTCACCTCGAGCTTGGGATCGGGCAGCCGATCGGCGGCAATTGCCGAGGAGCGCGCCGCGTCGATTTGGGCGGTGCGCGCGGCGATGCTCGGCGCATCCTGATCAGCGCGGGCGAGCGCTTGCGCGAAGGTAAGCGGGCCGGCGACGGCCGGGCTCGCCAAGGACATTATGGTCGAAAACGCAAAAAAGCGGCGCATGCTGTGTCCCCCAGGCACGATCTAGCCAGATGTCTGGCCATCACGGAAGCGGGAACCATGCCGTTGGCTGGTCCCCGAACGCGATAAGGACGACGCCTCTCCCGCTGATGAGCGAGAGAGGCGTCGATCCCGATCAGCTGGCTTTGGGCATCGGCATGGCGTCCGCCATTTGCTCGACCGGGGCCTGACGGTCGGCAGGAACCCAGGTCGGCGTGCTACGCGGCCCGAAACCCAAGCGCCAATGGCCGGCTTCCCGCGCCATAGTGATGGGCTTGGCAACGCGGTCAGCAACTCTCCGCGCGGTGCCGCGCGGTCCTGGCGTATATTCCCAGTGATACCCATCGCCGGCGCGGTCCGCAGCAAACGAGGGTGAGGCACCAGCGACACTGGCGACAAGCGCAGTGGCGACGAAAACGATTTTGGAAAAACGGTTCATGATAAAATCCTCGAATTGATACCGGTCCCCCCGCTCAAGGGTCGGGCCAGTCGATGTCTTGATCCATGTGCAGCCCGGCCAATGCCTGCGGCGTGCGCATCCTAAAGGGCAGCCCGTCAGACGGGTGTGGGTCAGACGATCGTTCGAGGAGGTCGGTCGAGGCCGCTTGCGATCCTGGCGATCGTCAAGCTGGCAAGGTTGGCAACGGGTAGGCTGGCAGGCTCAAGACCTGCGCGAACCGGCATCTGGGGAGGCAACACGATCGCGACAGCGCAGGTTGCATCGCACGCCTGCATACAGGCCTTGTGCTTCTCGTCGCAGCAGCCGCCCTTCTTCATACCGTGATCCATCGACGCCATCATCGGCATCGTATTGGCGCACGACGCTTGCGCTGCCAACACCTGAACCGGTGCGGCAAAGGCAAACATGGCCAGAACCAGGATGAGCAAGCGCTTCATGCAGTCGGATACGTAGCATATGGTGCAGCGGTTACACCAGCGGGTGGTTGCTTCAACGATTACAGCCCAGCTCGGCACTACGAAATGGTCGCTAATCGGGGTTCTTCGATGGAGCCGCCATCGTTCGATTTCAACTAATCAAACGCCGAACCAGAACTGGGCATAGCTGGCGGTTACGAGCGGCGATCAAGCCACTACGAATGTCAGTGTGAAGGTCTTGTCGGCGGCCGGGGCTAGTGAACAAATGTCTGCTCTTGCACTTTGAGCGCCCGGAACCTGCCAGTCGCCTTCCGGCCAGTTCCAGCCAGTATGTAACTTGCGCGTAACGATGACGGCTATTGGGCCGTTTGCTGTCAGGCAGCTCGCAAACAACGAACGCGAACAGCCGCCGTTTGGGCACCTACCAACGGCTGGCAGCTGGCGACGCCATTTCAGTCGTTGGACGACTTGACCCCGATCGCTGTTAGCTGCTGTCCGACAGCGTCCGCTGACCTAAGGTGCGAGGCTCCCGAACGTATCCAAACTCGCCTTCTCCGGACCAGGCACGGCCATCCGGATAACGAAGCTCGACGCCTTGCAGATCGCTTTCATCGGCCAGCCGCATGTTGACACCCAACATCGTGTTGCCAAACTTCGCTATCGCTGCGTCGGTCAGCTCAAAATGAGTGGTCGAACCGCAATGGGGACAGAAGTGGATCGAAACACCCGCTTCGGGCTTATCGGTGCGGCTATAGCTTATCGTGTGCCCCTTAATCGCCACCTGTTCTGGGCCGAAATACCCCCAAGTCGCACCCGTCTTCTGGCAGAGTGTGCAGTTGCATTCGTGAATAAAGTCGGGTCGCTTCTCGGTTTGCACGCTCACGCGGCCGCAATGACAAGACACCTTTAGCATCGGAACGCTACTAGCTGCCTTCACATCTGACGGACAGCCGAATATTTGGATTGCTATGCTCTCGGCCTAAAAGCGCCCTGTCCGCTTCCCACCCAATTATTGACCTTCGTGACTGGGCCGGTCGAACGGCCGCTTTCAGGATCACGGTTATCGCCAGCAAATGTCCGGGATTAGGGCGCCTAGCTGCCTTCTTCGGCTGTGATGAACGGATGTCTGGTTTCGGGGAGGCCGCACCACTGCCTGGACGTCTGCAAATGGGTCATTCGGGTCAGCTAGCCAGCAAAATGAACTTCAGCTTCCTGATCTAGCGCACCTGAAAGTTGTTCGACCGCAACCGGCCCAGTTCCCGACACAGGATAAACCGACGCGGGCCGACAGTTCTTACCACCAACCGGCCGGTCCCCGAACGGCTGACAGGTGTACGATCAACGCTGAAAACAGTATGCCAACTGCTCATCGAGTTTGAAGGTATCGATCGCCAAGAGAACTTCATCTGCCCAGTGACTAAATTGACGGGATCGCAATTCCTCGGCAGGCCGTTGCAATGAAATGGTTTCGGCCGGGTCGCCGACGCGAATGTCCAAGCCAGTCCGGCTAAAGGCGTCGGCACGTGTCTCAAGCACGTCTCACCGCCCGGCTCAGCCGAGCGCCAGCCGCTCCTTGCAGATCTCGCGCACCAGCGACTGCAGCACCTCGATACGCTCGCCGATCCATTCGAGTTCTTCCGGCGTGATCTTGTAATGCGGTGAGTAACGCGCTTCGACATAGGCGCGGCGCATGAGCTCGAAGCAGCGCTGGCCAAAGCGGGTATCGCGGGGCCACGCCGCGATCAGCCGCTGATCATGGCTTTCGGCCTGCGAGCGCAGGAAGTTGAGCTTGTGCGACTTCGGGCTGTAGAGCGTCAGCACGAGCAGGACGCAGACGTAAAAGCGCTCGATCGCTTGATGGTAGTTGAACGCGGCTTCTTTCGGCCGGCCAATGGAAACGTAGTATGCGGCGCCCATCTTGAAAGCTTCGGCGCTGGAAAACCACTCATCAAAATAGCGCTGCGCTTCGGCCTGCTGCTTGGCGCGCGGCAGCTTGCGCGCCTGGTCGAAGGCGCTGTCGTCGAGTTGGTATAGCGCGATGCCGTCTCGCGCGATGTCGGTGAAGAACGGGCGCCCGTGCCGGAGCTGCTCGTTCACGTCGGCAAGATCATGGACGATGAAATTGACCGGGGCCGAGATCGATTTGTCGATCAGGACCGCGCGCATCAGATGGTCGTCCGCCTTGGCCCAGAATTCGAGCACGTCGGTCAGCCGCTTGTCGCTCACCACGACCAATATGTCATAGTCCGAAAAGTATTCGCCGATCGGATCGGCCACCCAGTCGCCTCGCGCGAACGAGCCGAACAGCACGATCTTCAGGATACGTCCCTGCTTCTTCCACCCCTGCGTCGCGATCGCGGTTGCGTCCTGGAATTCGGCGAACAGGATCTCGACCGCGCGCGCGAGGTCGCGTCGGTTGCGGTCGGGCAGATGGTCAAGATCGGTCCGCATAGTAACCGAATCTTCGGCGCACACGGCGTGCATGGCAAGGGGCGAGGTGATTTTCTGCTGTGCTGGTCGATGCTTGCATTGCCGGCTGCCTTGGTTACCCTGCATGCGCGCCGCGCGATTTCGCGGCGCCGAGGCGCGGAACTGGCGCCCTGGACCATGGTCCGGAAGGCTTCGCGTCTCCGGGTGGTCGCCGCAGATGTCCAAGCCGGCCCGTCCGGCTAAAAGCGGCGACGACGCTCCAGGCCCGTTCCGGCTACCGACCTGCGTCGGCGCTTCGCTGCGGAACCACCGATGGCTTGCCACAGCGTTGGTATCAGTCGGCGTCGCCTTGCGCGCCGCGGCCGAGGCGCGTGATGCGTACCGGACCCGCCGCCGCGGGTCGCTCGGCCCATACGTCGAACCCCGAATCCGAGGACGATCGGCCACCGACGGCGACCGTCGAGGTCGGCCACCTTAATGTAGCGCCGTTTGGTGCTCTCTATCGTGCCCAGTCGTCCCGCCTGCGCCGGTTCTTTGCGCGGCGATCGGCAGGAGAGGACACCGCCGATCTCGTTCAGGACACGTTCGAGCGCCTCGTCCGGCGCGACACCGAGGCTGTGATCGGGCGGCCCGAACGATATTTGTCACGTATCGCGACCAACCTGCTGCGCGACCGCGCCAAGTTCGCGGCGCGTCGGGCCGCCGCCTTCCACATCTCGATCGACGACGTGCCCGTGGCGACCGGCGATCCGCACGATCTGCTCGAAGCGCGCGATACGCTGGCGCGGCTGGAGGCGGCCATGGCGCGGCTGAGCCCGCTGACGCGCGATATCTTCCTCGCCTGTCGCCTCGACGGCCATATCCGGGGCTGTTCGCCGCCTATAATGCCGGTCCGGCGCGCTATGAGGAACATCTTGCCGGGCGTCGCACGTTCGCTCCGCGGCCCTGACAGACGCTCCGCCACCCGTCCCTCAAACGCCGTTCTCGATGGTGAGGACGCAAGGGTTGGAGGTCATAATGGGCATGTATCAGAGCATCGGAACGGCGTCGGATCGCGTGATGAACGCACTGGTTGCGGGGCTGGAACTGGAGTTCGGGCGCGGTGCCGGAGAAGCATTGGCGCATCGGTTTCTGGAAGCCGAGGAAGCGGATTTTCGCTGGGATGCACGGGTTCAGGAGCGCTGGATCGGCGCATACGAGAGCCCCGAGGACGAGGAATTCGAACTCGACCGGATAGCAATCTGCGGGCGGCTCGATGGCAAATGGTTCTGCGCCACCATGCTCGTGGATGGCGATGGCCAGGCCCATGCGCGCCCGCCGAGCGGTGGTGAAGGCGAGCCTGATCCGGCTGCAGGGCAAGGCCGGCCAGGTCGCCCGCGCACATATGCGCTACATCCAGCGCGACGGCGTCACGCGCGAGGGCCTGCCAGGCGAACTCTACGGCCCCGAGGCCGACCGCGCCGATGGTGATGATTTTCTCAGGCGCACGGCCGGCGATCGCCACCAGTTCCGCTTCATCGTCTCGGCCGAGGATGGCGCCGAATATCCCGATCTCAAGCCCTATGTCCGCCGGCTGATGACACAGGTCGAACAGGACCTGGGGACCAGGCTAGACTGAGTCGCGGTCGACCACTTCAACACCGAGCGTCCGCACACCCATATCGTGTTGCGCGGCGTCGACGATCGCGGCGACAATCTCGTCATCGCGCGTGAATATATCTCGCACGGCCTGCGCGAACGCGCGTCCGAACTTGTGACCCTCGATCTTGGTCCCCGCATCGACCACGAGATCGAGGCGCGGCTGCGGCACGATGTCGACCAGGAGCGCCTGACCGCGATCGACCGCCGGCTGCTGCGGCGGATGGATGCGGAGCGCATCGTGGCGGCGACCGACAACGATCCTTTCCAGCAATCGGTCGCGGCCGGACGGCTGCGCAAGCTGAAGGCGATGGACCTTGCCGAGGATATCGGCGGAGGCCGCTACCGGCTCGCCGACGGGCTGGAACATACGCTGCGCCACATGGGCGAACGCGGCGACATCATCCGCCTGATGCAGCGCGAGCTGACCGCCCGGCGCCTCGACCGAGCGGGCGTCGAGCAGGTCGTGTCGAATAACCTCAGCGAACCGCTTGTTGGGCGAGTCATCAAGCGCGGATTTTCAGACGAGCATCGCGACCGCCACTACCTGATGGTCGATGGCGTCGATGGCCGCGTCCATTACGTCGACATCGGTCGTGGAGCCGCGACTCCGTCGGTGCCCGAAGGGACCACGGTCCGGATCGACCCGCGCGCGGCGACAGTCACGCAGGCCGACCGCACGGTCGATGCGGTCGCGCGCGCCAATGGCGGGCATTATTCGACCGACTTGCACCTTCGCCACGACCCCACTGCCAGCGAGGCGTTCGCGACCAGCCATGTCCGCCGTCTGGAAGCGATGCGGCGATCGGGAGCCGGTCCAGAGCGGGCGGCGGACGGAAGCTGGACGATCCCTGATGACCATCTCGCGCGCGCAGAGGCCTTCGCCCAACGCCAGCAGCGCGATCGGCCGGTGACGCTGTCGGTGCTGTCGCGCACATCGGTCGCAGACCTGGCCGAAAAGGAGGCGCCGACCTGGCTCGATCGCGAGCTGGCCGAGGGTGGCGGGAGCGCCGTGCGCGATGTCGGCTATGGCCGCGAGGTGCGCACCGCGCTGGCCGCGCGCCGGCAGTGGCTGGTCGAGCAGCAGCTGGCCGATGGCGACCGCTCGGGATTCCACTATCGCGATGGCGCGCTGGAAGGCCTTCGCCAGCGCGAGTTGCGGCAGGCCGGCGAGCGGATCGGCGCCGGTCTCGGCAAGCGCTTCGAGGAGGCCCGGATCGGCGAGCGCATCGAGGGAGTCATCGCGCGCCGGGTGGATCTTGAAAGCGGCAGCTTCGCGGTGGTCGAACGGTCGCGCGATTTTACCCTGGTGCCGTGGCGCGAGGTGCTCGACCGCAACATCGGCAAGGCAGCGTCCGGCATCATGCTTGCGGACGGCATCAGCTGGCAGTTTGGGCGCGGGCGATTGGGACCGACGATATCCTGAGACTGAGAACGGGCTGCTGGTAACGCCACCCGTGCACGTGTTGGTGGTCGAGGAGTTCAGGCGAAAACGCTCGATCCAAGGCGTTCTGGCGTTCTAGGGTTGGTGGGGATGACGGGACCGTGACTTCACCGATCGAGCGGGAACTTGGCGCAGAGCTGCAGCGCATTCAGACTCGTGAGGAATTCATTCCTTTTCTCGGTCAGTTGCTGGCAGTTGACGAAGTGGAGTTTCGCCCGCTCCCTGACGACATGCGGCTGATCATTCAGAGTTCTTCAGACTACGTCTCGATCGTGCCGGGTCAGCAGTCGACATGGCTCAACGTCGAAACTGATGATGATCACGCTGCGCTTGTCGTCTACCGGGCCGGCGACGGCAGCTTGCATGTTCTTGCCCGCAGATCGCAGGCTGGAGCGACCGACGGGTGGAGCCTTCGGCCGGGTCCGTAAAATGACCGGAAAGCTGTGCATCGTGCTAGGTGAGGCGCTTCTGACTCCCGTTTCACTCGTTGGCGCTGTTTCAACGTTCGGTGAAACTATCTGTTTGAGTGAAAAATCTTGACATTTCACTGAAAATCCCCATTTCACAGTTTGATGAAATCGTCTGATTCTATGAAACAGGTTGAGAGACAGGTGGCAGCTGCGCTGGAAAGCCAGCTGTCCCGCATTCCTGTCATCCACCTCGAGAATATGGAAACGGCGGTCGACTGGCGTGCTCATTCGCTTGAGGGGATGCATCGTCCCGATATCGTGGCTCATGTGATTGCCGATGGCACGCCGGTCGACATCGTCTGCGAAGTCAAGGTACGCGGTTACCCCGTCGTCATCCAGATAGTGCCCCAGATGGAGAACCTTGTCGAAGAGGCGCTTCAAGATGTGCCGCATCGAGTAGAAATGCACTAGCGACGGGACGAGGGCGGCCACATTGTCCGGTGGCGGCTCGTTGGTATCTGGCAGACGGGCGGCGTCGTACAGCCAAGCGTCAAGTGCGTCGATGAAAGCCTCGACATAGTCGCCAGTGCTCATGCGCTGACCGTGAGCATTCTCGAAGCGGATATTGGAGACATAGTCCAGGGTGACTGGGCCATCTGCGTCGGCACTCGCCTCCGCCACCGCGACGCGCGCGTTGGCGGTCAGCACGCGATATTCGTGGTTCAGCACGGCGATCGCGAGGACCGTGGCATCTGCCTGACCGAGGCCCGCGAATCGATCGGCATGCGATGTGTAGAGGGCCTGCGCCTTCACTCCTATCCATAGGGCCGCGGCAAACAGGCGCTGATCTTCCGGGGTCGGATCCGCGATCGTAGCGAACGCTTCTTCCCAGTCTCGAGGGGCGAAGTTCTCTCGAAGCGGTGACGGCAACCTGGTTGCGAGCCGTCGAAATGGCGTGTCGAAATCGGGTGGCCTCGTCATGCCCTACTGGTAGCCTGCCGCCGGCTCCAGCGCACGATCGATACGCAGCTTGGCTATCGATCACATTTTGGCATTTTTTGATCGATAAAAGGTCTCTTTATCGATCACGCCTGAGTTTCTAGGCGGCAATAGCGGACGACGACCCAGCCGATGAAAGCCACCAGCATCAGCATCGCTGCACTGACGATGTCGAGCCTTGCCGACAGGCCGATGCCGCTGCTCTCGATCAGCGTGGCGGTGCCCGGTCCCGATCCGATCAGCAGCGCCGCCGAGCCGAGCGCGACCGCGAGCGCCGACAGCGCCAGCGCCTCGATGACGATCAGCAGCATCCGGCTTGGCCGGTGGGGCGTCAGGAAACCGAGCAATGCGCCCGCAAGCGTGAGCGCGGGTGCGGCGAATGGCAGGAGAAAGATCGACACATTTTGTCCCCGACTGGTCGGCCAAGCGGCCGCAGGGGATCGCTATTCAAAATCAGAACTTCAGAAAAATTCATTGATTAGCCGAAATCGTTCTGTTTAGTGAATGTACATGGCCGAGCTGAATTACAACCATCTGCGCTATTTCTGGGCCGTCGCGCAGGACGGCAATCTGACGCGGACGGCGGAACGGCTGAATGTTTCGCAATCGGCGCTGTCGATCCAGATCCGCAAGCTCGAGGATCGGCTCGGCCACCAGCTGTTCGAGCGGCGCGGGCGGCGGCTGCATCTGACGGAGGCGGGTCGGATCGCACTCGACCATGCCGACGCGATCTTCGCGACCGGACAGGAACTGCTCGGCACGCTGCGCGAAACCGGGGCGACGCGGCAGGCGCTCAGAGTCGGGGCGCTCGCTACCCTGTCGCGCAATTTCCAGATCAGCTTCCTGCGCCCGCTGCTTGGCCGCGACGATATCGATATCGTGTTGCGGTCGGGCAGCCCGGCGGACCTGCTCGCGGGGCTTCAGGCACTGACGCTCGACGTCGTGCTGACCAACCAGCCGCCGACCAGCGATGCGCTGTCGCCCTTCATCGCGCACAAGCTGTCCGAACAGCCGATCAGCCTGATCGGCGCACCTGCGCTGTTGCGCGGACAACACGGCGTTGCGGCCCTGATCGCCGCGCATCCGGTGATCCTGCCGACGATCGGCAGCAGCATCAGGGCCGGGTTCGACGCGCTTGCCGACCGGCTTGCCGTCCGGCCGCAGATCGCCGCCGAGGTCGACGACATCGCGATGATGCGCCTGCTCGCGCGCGAGGGATTCGCGCTGGCGGTGCTGCCGCCGATCGCGGTGCGCGACGAGCTGGCCGCGGGCACGCTGGTGGAGGTTGCCTCGCTCGAGGGCCTGGTCGAGACCTTCTTCGCGGTCACCACCGGCCGCCGTTTCCCGAATCCGGTCATCAGGCTGCTGCTCGACCACGGCGCCGGGAGTGACCACCTGCGCTGAATGTCGGCGCGCTTGTCTTGAGACCGCGCCTGCTGCGTCGGATAATTGGTCGGGACGACAGGATTCGAACCTGCGACCCCCACACCCCCAGTGTGATGCGCTACCAGGCTGCGCTACGTCCCGACCGAGGGGCCGCGACATAGGCGGCTTGCCGGGGCGATGCAAGCGTTTGTCCCGCCGCCCCGGTTCACCGGCGCATCGCACGCGTCCGGACCACCGCAACATATGCGCTCATACGCTCCTTTGTTGCAGTCGCGTCGCGCGCGTGATAGCGCGCGCCGATTGACGGGCGGGCCAGTATCGGCGCCGCCGCTCCAACCAGTTCAGGACGTGCATGTTCGCATCCCCCGCCTTTGCCCAGACCGCCGGCGCCGCTGCCGGAAGTGACGCCACCGCTCAGATCGTGGGGCTGGCGCCGCTCTTCCTGGTCTTCATCGCCTTTTATTTCCTGATGATCCGCCCGCAGCAGAAGCGCATGAAGGCGCTGCAGGCGGCCGTGAACGCGGTGAAGAAGGGCGACGAAGTGACGACGGCCGGCGGCATCATCGGCAAGGTGACGAAGGTCGACGAACGCGTTGCCGAGGTGGAGATCGCCCAGGGCGTTCGCGTGCGGGTGGTGAAGGCGACTTTGGCCTCGGTCGCCGCGACCGGCGGCGCCAAGCCTGCGAACGACTGACCGACCGATGCTCGATTTCCCGCGCTGGAAAGTATTGTCGATCATCGGCCTGCTCGTCGCGCTGATGCTCCTCGCCGTGCCGTCGGTGCTTCCCGAAAAGACGACCGAAAGCTGGGGCAGCTTTCCGCACCCGCGCGTCAGCCTCGGCCTCGATCTGCTCGGCGGCAGCTATCTGCTGATCGAGGCGAACGCCGACGAGCTCGTCAAGACGCGGGTCGAGGCGATGCGCGAGCAGATCATCAACGAGATGCGCAGCGCCACCCCGCGCATCGCGATCGGCGATGTCTCGACCGAAGGCGGGCAGCTGAGCTTCCTGGTGCGCGACGTGACCCAGCTCGACGCTGCGCGCGAACGGCTGAACCGGCTCACCGCGGGTGTCGGGCTGACCGGCCAGCGCGATTGGGACCTGACCTTCGTCGACGCGACGCGCGTGGTGATGAAGCCGACCCAGGCCGGCACCGCGCAGGCGATCGAAAGTGCCATGAATACCGCGACCGACGTCGTGCGCACCCGCATCGACAAGCTCGGCACGCGCGAACCGACGATCGTCCGCCAGGGCACGAATCGCATCGTCGTGCAGGTGCCGGGGCTGAAGGACCCGCAGGAACTGAAGGATCTGCTGGGCAAGACCGCGAAGCTCGAATTCAAGATGGTCGACGAGACGCCTTATGTGCCCGGCGGCATCGTTCCGCCCGGCACCCAGGCGCTGCCTTATGTCGATGGCGGCCCGGGCGCCAAGATCCTGGTCCAGCGCCGCGCGATCCTGACCGGCGATCAGCTGCTGTCCGCGAACCAGAGCTTCAAGCAGGAAGACAATTCGCCGATCGTCAATTTCAGCTTCAATACCGATGGCGGACGCAAGTTCGCGCGGGTGACGCAGGAGAATGTCGGCAAGCGCTTTGCGGTGGTCGTCGACGACCAGGTGATTTCGGCGCCGCGCATCAACACCCAGATTCTCGGCGGGTCGGGCTATATCGAAGGCTCGTTCACCGTTAAATCGGCGAACGAGCTGGCGATCGCGCTCAGTTCGGGCAAGCTGCCGATCACGCTGAAAGTGGTCGAGGAACGGACAGTCGGCCCCGAACTCGGCGCCGATTCGATCCGCTCGGGCATCACCGCGTCGATCATCGCGACGGTCGCGGTGATCCTGTTCATGTTCGTCACCTATGGCCGGTTCGGCGTCTATGCCAATTTCGCGGTGGTCATCAACGTGACGATCATCGTCGGCGTGCTCGCGGTGATCGGCGGCACCTTGACCTTGCCCGGCATTGCGGGATTCGTGCTGACGATCGGCACCGCGGTCGACGCGAACGTCCTGATCAACGAACGCATCCGCGAAGAGCAACGGCGTGGCCGCAGCGTGCTCCAGTCGGTCGAACTCGGCTACAAGGAAGCGAGCCGGACGATCTTCGAGGCGAATGTGACGCACGCGATTTCGGCTCTCATCATGCTGCTGCTCGGCTCGGGCCCGGTCAAGGGTTTCGCGGTCGTGCTGCTGATCGGGATCATCACGTCGGTGTTTACCGCCGTCGTCTTCACGCGGATGCTCGTCGTGCTGTGGCTGCGTCGCAGACGGCCCGCTACACTCAATATTTGATCGGTTGATCCCATGCGGCTTTTGAAACTCGTCCCGGACAACACCAATATCGGCTTTGTGCGGCTGCGCTATTGGGCGTTCGGGCTAACGACGCTGCTGTCGGTCGCCGCGATCGCCTGCGTGCTGCTGTTCCGGCTGAACCTCGGTGTCGACTTTGTCGGCGGGCTGCTGATCGAAGAGAAATTCGCCAATCAGCCGCCGATCGAACAGCTCCGCAAGACCGTCGACGATCTCGGGCTCGGCGACGTGCGGCTCCAGCCCTATGGCGACGGCAAGACCGTATCGATCCGTCTGCCCGCGCCCGAAAGCCAGGACAAGGGCGCGACCGAAGCCGTGGTGCGCAAGGTTCAGGCCGCGATTCAGGCCAAATTCCCCGACGCCCGCTTTTCGAAGCAGGACGCCGTGTCGGGCAAGGTTTCGAACGAGCTGATCTGGAAGGGCATTTTGGCGGTCGTGCTCGCGGTCGTTGGCATCGGCCTGTTCGCAATGCTGCGCTTCGAATGGCAGTTCGGCGTGTCGACCGTCGTCGCGATCGTCCACGACGTGCTGATGACGCTTGGTTTCTTCGCGATTACCCAGTTCGAGTTCGACCTGAACATCGTCGCGGCCGTGCTGACGATCATCGGCTATTCGATCAACGACAAGATCGTGATCGACGACCGCATCCGCGAAAACATGCGCCGCTATCGCAAAATGGATATGCGCGAGATCGTCGATTTGTCGGTCAACGAAACGCTGCCGCGCACGGTGATGACCTCGCTGACGATCCTGATCGCGCTCGTCGCGTTGCTGCTGTTCGGCGGGCATGTGCTGCGCGCCTTCACCGCGGCGATGATTCTCGGCGTCGTCGTCGGCACCTATTCGTCGATCTATGTCTCGTCGTCGCTGCTGATCACGCTCGGCTTGCGCGCCGAGCCGGTCGCGCCGACGCCCGGCAAGTCGTCGCCGATTTCGGGCGCCGAGCGGATCGGCCCGATCGACAAGTGAAGCTCGCGCGCGAAGGCGGCGGCGACGGCCCGCTGATCAGCGGTTTCGTTCGCGGCGGGTTTCGCGTCGACGACAATGTCTACACCGCGCTGCTCATCACGCCGCATCGTGCCGATGGCTGGGCGCCGCCTGCCGTCGACGCGCTCGACGAAGCGGCGCTTGCCACGCTGCTCGCGCTCGATCCGGCGCCCGAGTTCGTCCTGCTCGGCACCGGCGCGGGGCTGATCCTGCCGCCGCGCGCACTGGTCGCCGCGCTTGAGACGCGCGGGATCGGTGTCGAGCCGATGGACAGCCGCGCGGCGGCGCGCGCGTGGAGCGTGCTTCGCGGCGAAGGTCGCTGGATCGCGGGCGCGCTCTATCCGCTCTGATCTCTCTCGACGATGGCGACCGGCGCGCTATGGTCGCGCCACACGACAAGGGGGGAGAGAGGCATGAAACCGACCATCGCGATGATGCTGGCCGCTATTCTGATGGCGGCGCCCGCCACTGCCCAGACGGCAACCGCCACGGCCCCGGCACCCGATTATGCCGAGCAGGCGTCGTGGCTGTGCCTGCCGGGCCGCGCCGACGCGTGCAGCGCCGACCAGAGCGCGACGATCGTCGCTGCCAGCGGCAAGCAGACGGTCGAGCCCTTCAAGCCTGCGGCCGACCCCAAGTTCGACTGCTTCTATGTCTATCCGACCGTGTCGCTCGATCCGACACCCAACAGCGACATGCAGGCCGGGCGCGAGGAAAATGTCGTTGCCGCGTTTCAGGCGGCCCGTTTCGGCAAATACTGTCGCGTGTTCGCACCGCTCTATCGTCAGGTGACGCTTACCGCGCTGCATGCGCTGATGGCGGGCAAGCCGGTGCAGGCCGACCGCGCGCTTGCCTATGGCGATGTGAAAGCCGCCTGGCACCATTATCTCGACCGCGAAAACAAGGGGCGCGGCGTCGTCCTGATCGGCCACAGCCAAGGATCGGGCGTGCTCAAGCAGCTGATCGCCGATGAAATCGACGGCAAGCCCGCGAGCGCACGGATCATCTCAGCAATGCTGCTCGGCACCAATGTCGCGGTGCCGGAGGGCAAGACGGTAGGCGGCGACTTGAAAGGCTTTCCGCTCTGCACATCGGCCGGCCAGACCGGCTGTCTGATCACCTATGTCACCTTCCGCGCCGATTCGCCGCCGCCCGAGGGCAGCCGCTTCGGCGTGGTGCCGCAGCCCGGCATGATCGCTGCCTGCACCAATCCGGCAGCACTTGGCGGTGGCAAGGCAGTGACCGACAATTATCTCGGCACACGCGGGGCAGGGCTCGGCAGCGGCATCCAGGCACCTTGGGTAAAGGACGGTCCTGCAGTGACGACGCCATTCGTCAAGGCGCCGGGGCTATTGTCCGCCGAATGCGTGCGCCGCGGCAAGTTCAGCTATCTCGCGGTGACGGTGAACGCCGACCCTGCCGATCCGCGCACCGACACGATTGCGGGCGATGTCGTGATCCTGAACAAGATCCTGCCCGACTGGGGGCTCCACCTGATCGACATGCCGGTAGCGATGGGCAATCTGGTCGAGCTGTCGAATGTGCAGGCAAAGGCCTGGGCGGCGAAGCGGCGGTAAGGATCGAGCGGGTCTGAACCCTTCATCACGGTCATTCCCGCGCAGGCGGGAATCGATGATCGCTGGCGTCACTTATTCATCAAAAGCTCTGTGGCTATGGATCCCCGCCTTCGCGGGAATGACGGTGGCATACTGACGACTGCGCGGGCTAATTGGCCGGCACCAACTGTGCCGCTATCCGCCCCGCCGCATGTTCGACCACGTCGAGCTTGTCCTCGCGGGTATTCCCCAGCCTGACCAGGACATAGGCGTGCGGCTTGCCGTCGCGGCCCAGCCCCCGGAACGTCAGCACATATTGGCCGAGATGGCCATTCATCGACGCGATCGCCGGTCCTTTGCCGTCGGCGGCGAAGCGGTTCAGCCAAGTCTGGCCACCATAGACAGGGTTGGTCGGCGACGGCGTCTTCATGAAGGCGAGCCAGTCGGGCGCGATCACCTGCTCCCCATGCTGCCCCTTACCGTCGAGCAGCAGCGCGCCCATCGCCGCGAAATCGTCGAGCGTCAGGTGGATGACCGATCCGCCGATCTGGGTGCCCGCACTGTCGAATTCGAGGAAGGCGCCCGTCGCGCCTGCCGGCTTGTAGAGCCGTTCGAACGCGAAATCGCGATAGGCAGTTGCGCGCGTCTTCGGATCGCGGCTGTCGGTCAGCGTGCGGGTGACGATCTCGGCGAGAATGATCGTCGTCAGCGAGCTGTATTCGAACTTTTCGCCGGGCCTCGCCTCGAGCGGCTGAGCGATTGCGCGCGCGGCCATATTCGCCGTTCCGCTGGCGAACAGCACCTGATTGGTGTCGCTTGCCTCGATCGGCTTGCCGACTTCGGTGTGCTTCAGCCCTGACGCCATGTTGAGCAGCTGCCGCAGCGTGATGCCGCTGCGCGGATCGCCAGGACGGTGCCATTCGGCGATCGGGGCAGGTGCGTCGAGCTGCAGCCTGCCGTCGCTCACCAGCTCGCCGACCAGCATCGCCGTCATCGTCTTGGCGGTCGACCAGCTGATGAAGCGATTCGCGTCGGAATAGCCCGGCGCATAGCGTTTCGCGATGACCTTGCCGTCCTCGACCAGGATGGCGGCGCGGGTATCGCCCTGGTCGGCTGCGAACAGCGGTGCGAGCGGGTCGTCGGGCAGGGCGGCGACCGGCGCGGCGCCGCCGACCAGCGCCAGCGCGGCGAGGGCGGGCAGGGCGCGCTTGCGTTGCATTGGGGCGAGGATAGAGTGCCCGTCCATGATGGCAAGACGGATCGGCTTCGGCGCGCTTCTGATCATGGTCGCGGCGCTGATCGCCGCCTGGGCCTATGCGCGGTCGATCACGCCGCAGATCGAGCTTGGGGTCGGTTACGGCGCGCGGGTCGCGTGCGCGTGCCGCTACATCGGCAATCGCGACCTGCAGAGCTGCTACAAGGATTTCGAGCCGGGGATGGAGGCGATCAGCCTGAAGGACGATCCCAGGCTGAAGACCGTCACGGCCTATGTCCCGCTGCTTGCGTCGCGGTCGGTGCGGTTCGACCCCGTGCTCGGCTGCCAGCCCGAACCGTTCAAGGGCACGCCGCTCAAGGTGCCTTGAACACTGTAAGAGTCAATTTGGCGGGGGAGCCCGAGCATTTCAATCCGTTGGTGTCGAGCGCAGTCGAGACACCGCGCGTCTGACCGGCGGCCCGTCCCTCGACGATGCTCGGGACGAACGGTGGAGGAGCCGGAAACCCTTTAGGCCAGCGCGGCCTCGGCGCGCTCGGTCGCCATGATCCAGCCGCCGCCCAGCACCCGTTCCCCGGCGTAGAGCACGGCCGCCTGCCCTGGCGCGACGCCATATTCGGGGATGTCGAAGATGAGGCGGTCGCTATCGAGGATAGCGGGCACCGGTTTTGCAAGACTGCGCACCTTGGCCGTGAGCGGCCCGCGATGGTCGCCACCGATCCAGTTGATGCCGCCGAGCCGGGCCGCGCCCACCGCCAGGGCACGCTTTGGCCCGACGACCACGCGCCGCGTCTCCGGCTCGAGCCGGATCACGTAAAGCGGTTCGGGCGTGCCGCCGATCTCCAGCCCGCGCCGCTGGCCGACGGTGAAGTGGATCAGCCCCCGATGCGCGCCGAGCACCCGGTCGCTCTCGTCGACGATGTCGCCGCCGATTTCCGCCTCCGGCCGCAGCTTCTTCACCAGCCGCGCATAATCGCCGTCGGGGACGAAGCAGATGTCCTGGCTGTCGGGCTTGGCCGCGACGCCCAGCCCGATCTCGGCCGCCAGCTCGCGCACCCGCGCCTTGGGCATGCCGCCGAGCGGAAAGCGCAGATAGTCGAGCTGGGCGGGGGTGGTCGCGAACAGGAAGTAACTCTGGTCGCGCGCCGGATCGACGGCACGGTGCAGCTCGGGCCCGCCCGCCCCCTCGACACGGCGGACATAATGGCCGGTCGCGAGGCAATCGGCGCCGAGATCGCGGGCGAGCGCCAGCAGGTCGGTGAATTTCGGCCCCATATTGCACTTGATGCAGGGGATGGGGGTGCGCCCGGCAAGATATTCGTCGGCGAAATCGTCGATCACGGCTTCGCGGAAAGCGGTCTCGTGATCGAAGACATAATGTGCGATGCCGAGCTTGTCGCACACCGCGCGCGCATCGCGGATATCGCGCCCCGCGCAGCAGCTGCCGGCGCGGCCCACTGCCTCGCCATGGTCGTAAAGCTGGAGCGTGATGCCGATCGTCTCGGCGCCGGTGCGCGCGGCAAGCGCGGCCACGACCGACGAATCGACGCCGCCCGACATGGCGACGACGATCCGACGCGCGGCGGGGTTCGGCCCCAGCTGGAAATCGCCTTCATTCATCGCACGCGCGAGATAGGCGCGGACGCCGCATGATGCAAAGGCGTGGCCGTGATCGCCCGTCCGCCCGGTCGCTCACCGCATCGTCCGCCGGGCCTTTACCGGACCTTCAGATCGTCACGCTAAAGCATCCGGTTCATAGAGTCGGTTCTGGAAGCAATTGTGGATCTTGGATTTCGTCGGTTCGAGCAGGATGGCGATGCGGGCGTGATGCCCGCCGAGCTGGCGGTGCTCATGATCGGTGCGGCGGCACGGCAGGCGATGAGCCCCACGGCGCGGATCGAAGCGCGGATCGATCGTGCCGCCCGCAGCCTGGTGTCGGGGGCGGCGGGTCGGGGCGCCTTCAACGCCGATGTGGCGGCCGCGCTCATCACCTGGAAAGAGGAATGAAGGCGCCGTTTACCCCGCCGTTTCAGCCGATGTTCAAGTCCGGCTGCTATCGGTCGTTACTGCAATTTGAGAGCGTTCGCGCCAATCGAGGTTTGTAAATGATCGAGAACCAAAAGATCCGCCCCGCAAAGGTAATCGGACCGCTTGGCGAACCGCTCACGCTCGATTCGCTGCCGCCGCCCGAGACGACGCGCTGGGTCGTGCGCCGCAAGGCGGAGGTCGTCGCGGCCGTCAATGGCGGCCTGCTGACCGTCGATGAAGTGTGCGCGCGCTACAATCTGACGGTAGAGGAATTCGCGGGCTGGCAGCGCGCGATCGATCGATCGGGCATGCCCGGCCTTCGTGTCACCCGTATCCAGCACTATCGCTCGCTCTACGAACGCCAGCAGAAATATTGATCGCCGGCCAGACGCGTCGGTACGTTACGGAACAAATCCGGGCTCTCGCGAGTCTATCTTCCATGCTCGATGGTCGAGTGCAATGGAGGGTAGAATGGTCGGTCTTATTGTTTGGCTCATCGTTGGTGGCGTCGTCGGCTGGCTTGCAAGCATGGTCATGCGGACTGATGCACAACAGGGCATTTTCCTGAACATCGTCGTCGGTATTATCGGTTCGGTAATCGCATCTTTCCTTTTCGGTGGCGGCATCAACGAAGCCATCACCGTGACGACCTTTGTCTATTCGTTGATCGGCGCGATCATCCTGCTGGCGATCGTCAATCTGGCTCGTCGCGGCGCGCTGCGCTAAAAAACCAGTCACGTCCGACATTCCTCAAAGGGCTGCGCGACATGGGTCGTGCGGCCCTTTTCGCGTGCCAAATTACTGCGAAATTCGTCCCAAGGTCTTGCGCTAACGCTATAAACAAGGCATGCGCGCGCATCCTTGATCCACCCCTTGAGGTTGGTGACTTATTTCGCTAATACAGCGCGGATAGGCGATGGCGCGGGTTGGATACGAGAGTGGCGGATATGAATTATGAACCGGGAACGATCGGCAATGACGGTCGCTACGCCCTGCCGGAGGGTGACAGCGGCAGATCGCGCCGCGCGTTGTGGATCGCCATCGCGATCGTCGCCATCGTTCTGGTCGCGCTGATCGGCTTTTGGGCATTCGGCAGCAAGCCGGCCGCCAAAGAGCAGGTGGCGGGCGGCGATGCGAACAAGCAGGTGCCGAGCGTCACGATCACCGTGCCGGGCCGCCAGACGGTGGCGCGGACCATCACCACCACCGGCTCCATCGCCGCCAAGGTCGACATGCCGGTGGGTGTCGCCGGCGAAGGCGGGCGCGTCACCGCAGTGCTTGTCCAGCCGGGCCAGTGGGTCAAGGCCGGCCAAGTGCTCGCCACGATCGATCGTTCGGTCCAGGTCGAGACGCAGGCGTCGCAGGCAGCGCAGATCGCGGTCGCGCGCTCGGATGCTCGGTTGGCCCAGGCCGAACTCGACCGCGCGCAACAGCTGGTCGATCGCGGCTTCATCTCGAAGGCCGATGTCGACCGGCGGACTGCGACCCGCGATGCCGCACTTGCCCGCGTCAAGGTGGCCGAGGCGCAGCTGCAGGAAATCCGGGCGCGCAACAGCCGCTTGTCGATCCGGGCGCCCGCCGGCGGTCTTGTGCTGACGCGCAGTGTCGAGCCCGGCCAGATCGTGAGTGCCGGGTCGGGGGTGTTGTTCCGCCTTGCGGCGGGCGGCGAGCTTGAGTTGCGGGCTGCGCTGTCGGACGCCGATATGAGCCAGATCCATGTCGGCATTCCCGTGGCGGTAGTTCCCGTAGGCACTACGCAGAGCTTTGACGGGCGGGTGTGGCAGATCGCCCCCGTCATCGACCCGCAGTCGCGGCAGGGGACCGTGCGGATCGCCCTGCCCTATAGTTCCGTCCTGCGCCCAGGCGGTTTTGCTTCGGCGACGCTCACCAGCGGCGCGTCAGTGGCGCCCCTGTTGCCGCAATCGGCCGTGCAGAGCGATGCCAAGGGCAATTATGTATATATCGTCGGCGCCAAGGACGAAGTCGCACGGCGCGATGTGAAGGTCGGTCAGGTGTCAGACGCGGGCGTCGCGATCACGTCGGGGCTGAACGGCACCGAGCGGGTGGTGGTCGCGGCGGGCGCCTTCCTCAATCCGGGGCAAAAGGTTAATCCGGTTCGGCAGAAGGCGCGAATTTAAAGCGGCGGTTGCGCACGCCGAGGCGTGACAGGGATGCAGGCAATGAACGGCTGACGCGAACGGCCAATTCGAACAAGGGCACAGGATCATGGGTTTTCGTAACATTTCGGCCTGGTCGATCCGCAATCCCGTGCCGCCGATCGTCCTGTTCGTCGCGCTGCTGCTGGCGGGTATCGTCAGCTTCGCGCGCATGCAGGTCAACGACAGTCCCGACATCGACTTCCCGGCAGCATCGATCACCATCAGCCAGCCAGGCGCAGCGCCGACCGAGCTGGAAAAGCAGGTCACCCAGCGGGTCGAGGCCGCCGTGCGCAGCATCAACGGAATCGACGAGGTCAATTCAAGCGTCGGCGAAGGCTATAGCACCACCCGCGTGTCGTTCGCGATCGGTACGCCGATCGACCGTGCCGTCAACGACGTGCGCAATGCGATCTCGCAGATTCGTGGCGACCTGCCCGACGGCATCCTGGAACCGCAGGTCGAACGGCTCGATTTCGGCGGCGGCAATCTGGCCTATATTTCGGCCGAGGCGACCGATCTGACGCTCGAGCAGTTGAGCTGGTATGTCGACGACACCGTCGCCAAGCGTCTGCTCGGGAACCCCGGCACCGCCAATGTCAGCCGCGATGGTGGCGTGAATCGCGAAATCCGGGTGACGCTCGATCCCGTCAAGCTGCAGGCATTCGGCATCACCGCGGCGCAGGTCAATCAGCAGCTTCGCCAGACCAATCTCAACGCCGCAGGCGGGCGGGCCGAAGTGGCGGGCTCGGAACAGTCGGTGCGCGTGCTGGGTAACGCATCGACGCCCTTTGCGCTCGGCGACTCCAACATCGCGCTCGGCGGCGGCAGGACGGTCAAGCTGTCAGACCTCGCCGAGGTGAAGGACGGCTATGCAGAGATCCGCTCAGTCGCGCTGATCGATGGCCACCCGGTCGTCTCTTTTGGCGTCGGTCGCGCCAAGGGCGCATCCGATGTCGCGGTCTATGACGCGATGCAAAAGACCTTGCGCCAGTTGGAGAAGGAGAACCCCAAGGTTCGCTTCACCGAATTATGGACCAGCGTGAACTACACAAAGGGCCAGTATCATTCGGCAATCGAAGCGATGATCGAAGGGGCGGTGCTGGCGGTGATCGTCGTCTTCATCTTCCTGCGCGATTGGCGCGCGACCATCATCTCGGCGATCGCGATCCCATTGTCGGCGATTCCTGCGTTCTTCTTCATGGAGTTGATGGGTTTCACGCTCAATTTTCTCAGCCTGCTGGCGCTCAGCCTTGTCGCGGGTGTGCTGGTCGACGATGCGATCGTCGAGATTGAGAATATCGTGCGACACATGCGGATGGGTAAATCCGCCTATCAGGCGTCGATCGACGCCGCCGACGAAATCGGCCTTGCCGTGCTTGCGACCACCATGGCGATCGTCGCCGTCTTTCTGCCCGTTGGCTTGATGCCGGGCATTTCGGGCCAGTTCTTCAAGAATTTCGGCCTGACCGTCGTCGTCGCGGTGCTGCTCAGCCTGGGCGTCGCCCGACTCATCACGCCGATGATCGCGGCCTATTTCCTGAAGGCCAAGGGCCACGCCACCCATGGCGAGGGGCGGCTGATGGACCTCTATATGGCGACGTTGCGGCTCTCGCTGCGGCATCGCTGGAAGACGGTCGGCGTGGGGGCGTTGGCATTCTTGCTGACGATCGCGACCTTTGCCGGCATCCCCGGCTTGTTCGGGCCGATCCCGCTCGCCTTCCAGCCCGAGCTCAATCAGGATTTCAGCCAGGTGTCGATCCAGATGGCGCCGGGCACGACGCTCGAGCAGACACGGCGAGTCGGCGATCAGGTGACCAGCATCGTCAAAGAGGCGCCGGAGGTGGACACCGTTTTCACCGACATCAATGTCGGCAATGGCGGCGTGTTCATCACGCTCAAAAAGGATCGCAAGCGGACATCGACCGAATTCGAACGCGCCTTCGCGCCCCGGCTGAATGCGATTCCCGACGCGCGTGTCAATTTCCAGGCGCAGGGCGGCGGCGGCGGATCGGGTCGCGCGATCACGGTGACGATCGGCGGCAGCGACCCCGCGCAGCTGAACGAAGTGGCCAACCGCCTCGTCGATGAAATGGCGGCACTGCCCGAACTCCGCGCGCCGCGCGTCGTCGGCGATCTGCAGCGTCCCGAGATCACCATCACCCCACACATGGACCTTGCCGCCGATATGGGCGTGACGACGGCGGCGCTCAGCCAGTCGATCCGGATCGCGACGCTGGGCGACATCGATCAGAATGCGGCCAAATTCTCGCTGTCCGATCGCCAGATCCCGATCCGGGTCGTGCTGTCGGAGGATTCGCGCCGCAACCTGTCCACGATCGAAAATCTGCCGGTGCCCACGGTCAGTGGCGGTTCGGTGCCGTTGAAGGTGATCGCCGATGTCGGTTTCGGCGCCGGGCCGACGCTGATCCAGCGCACCAATCTGACCCGGCGCGTCAGCATCGGCGCCGATCTTGCGCCCGGCAAGGTGACCGGCGACGTGCAGCCGAAGATTCAGAAGCTGCCCGCGCTCCAGAACCTGCCCACTGGCGTCCGCCAGCTGACGCTGGGCCAGGACAAGTGGCTAGGCGAGTTGCTGGTCAATTTCATCATCGCCGTCCTGTCGGGGATCCTGATGGTGTTTGCGGTGCTCGTGCTGCTGTACAAGCGCTTAATGCCGCCGCTGGTCAACATGGGCTCGCTGATCCTCGCGCCGCTGGGCTCGGCGATCGCGCTGCGGATCGCGGGCGATGCGGTGTCGATGCCGGTGTTCATCGGCCTGCTGATGCTGCTCGGCATCGTCGCCAAGAATTCGATCCTGCTGGTCGATTTCGCGCTGGAGGAGATGGGCAAGGGCGTCGACAAGACGACCGCTGTTCTCGATGCCGGGCACAAACGCGCCCAGCCGATCGTGATGACCACCGTCGCGATGGTCGCCGGGATGGTGCCGGTCGCCCTGTCGCTGACCGGTGACGGCAGCTGGCGCGCGCCGATGGGCGTGACCGTGATCGGCGGGCTGATCCTGTCGACGCTGCTGACGCTGGTGATCGTGCCGGCGACCTTCTCGCTCGCGGTCGGGATCGAGGAATGGGTCGGCTCGCGGCTCGGCAAGCGCCTGCTCACCTATCGCCCCGGCGATGACGGCCGTCCGGTGATCGACCATGAGGGTGGCCCCGGCAAGATCGGCTTCCGGCCGGGCGAGGGGCCGCAACCCGCCGAGTGACAGCGATCGACGATCATCGCTTGAACAAATCGCCGCTTCGGGGCTTGTTCAGGCAATGATGGTGTCTTCCGCCGACCGGCTCGCCCCGCCCGCTGCGCTGGTTCGCATGCGGCTGATCGCGACCGGGCTGCTGATCGCGATGGCGGCGGTCTTCGTCGCGACGCGGTGGATCGGCCCGATCCACCCCGCCATCGGCTTCATCCGTGCCTTTGCCGAGGCAGCGATGGTCGGCGGCCTTGCCGACTGGTTCGCGGTGACCGCGCTGTTCCGCCATCCGCTCGGCCTGCCGATCCCGCACACGGCCATCGTACCGCGCAATAAGGACCGGATCGGCGACACGCTTGCGAATTTCCTGCGCGACAATTTCCTGGTGCCGGTCGTCGTCGCGCGGCGGATGCGACGGATCGACATCGCTGCGGCCGCCGGGCGATGGCTGGCCCAGCCGACCAGCCGCGATGGCCGGCTGGGGCGCGGTGCGGCGCGGCTGTTTGCCGATCTGCTCGACGCGCTCGACCAGCAGCGATTGGGCGGCATGGTCAAGACGACGATGGGCAACCGGCTGCGCGCGCTCGAAATCGCGCCGCTGCTGGGTCAAGCGCTCGACGCCGCCATCGCCAATGATCGCCACGTCCCGCTGCTCAACGGCATGATCCGCTGGGGCGGGACGATGCTGCGCGCAAATGAGGCCAATATCCGCGCGATGGTCCATGACCGGTCGGGGTCGCTGATGCGCTGGACCGGGCTCGACGAGACGGTCGCGAACAAGATCATCGACGGGCTCGACCAGATGCTCGCCGAGATCGGCAAGGATCCCGATCACCCGCTGCGGGCAAAGGCGGAGGAAGGATTGGCCGAACTGGCCGTCGATCTCCAGAATGACGCAGCAGTCCGCGCGCGGGTCGAAGCGCTGAAGCTCGAAGTGATCGACAATCCGGCAATGCAGCGCTGGCTCGACGGGCTTTGGGAATCGGCGCGCCACTCGTTGCTCCGCTATGCGCGCGAACCCGATGCGCGGCGTGGTGGCGGTCTTGCGGAGGCCATGCAGCAGCTTGGCCACACGCTGCAGGAGGACGCGACACTGCGCGAAACGATCAATCGCTTCCTGCGGCGCGCGGCGGTCGGCACCGCGGCCGACTACGGATCGGGTATCGTCCGGCTCGTGTCGGAGACGATCCGCAGCTGGGATGCGCGCACGATCACGCGCCGCCTGGAAAATGCCGTCGGGCGCGACCTGCAGTTCATCCGGATCAATGGGACGGTGGTGGGCGGGCTGGTCGGGGTGGCGCTCCACGCCGTCGACACGCTGCTGTGATCGGCTCAGCGCCAGTCGAGCACCCCCCAGCCATGTGATCGCGCCAGGCGCACGAGCCTTGCATCGGCATTGACGACGAATGCCTCGTCCGCCCAGCCGAGCGCGGGCGCGTCGGAGATGTGATCCGAATAGAATCTTATCCGGGCATCCTCCCGGGCGATGCCCGCATCCGCCAGCCACGAGACGATGCGATCGAGCTTTGCCGGCCCGTAGCAATTATCGCCGTCCAGCCGGTTGAGGATGCGCCCGGCAGTATCGCGCCGCGCTTCGGTTGCGATCACTGCGTCGGCGCCGACGAGCGCGGCAATCGCTTCGGCGTAAAATCGGTGCGAGGCGGTGGCGACGATGATTCGGTATCCCTCCGCACGATCCGCTTCGATCCGGTCGCGTGCCAGCTGGAACAGCCCATGCCGCCCCTCGCGCACGGCGAAGGTGGCGGCGGCGCGCGCCAGCCGCGCATCGGCCGTGCGTGCGCCGATCATCAGCCGGTGCGTCGCCTGTTTCAGCCCGCGCCGGTCGATCAGCCGGAGCGGATGCCCGGCCGCGATTACGCCCGCCATCGGCAGCAGCGCCAGCCGATGGGGCGCATGGCGGCGGGCATAATGGACCAGAAAACGCGTCCAGGTCGGCGCGCGCGTGATCGTCTTGTCCATGTCATAGATGGCGAGGCGCATCATCGGCGCCTTGATGGCGCGTATCCGCTTGCCGATCCAGCACGATTGCAGCAATGAAGGCGGCAATGACCGCCAGGGCCGACTTTCATCACGAAACCATCGGTGGCGCAGAGACGCTGCGGTTCGTCGGTCGATTGTCGATGTCGAGCCTGGGCGACTTTCCCGATCGGCTGCGCGCCTATAGCGGCCGGGTCGATCGGCTCGACCTGAGCGGTATCGAGCGGATCGACACCGTCGGCGCCTGGTTGATCCATCGCTTTGCCGCCGAACGCCAAGCGAAGATCGAGGGATTGAGCCCCGACGCGGCGCATTTGCTGGAACAGGTCGCATCGGCCGACCAGCATGTCGCGATGCGGCCCGAGCGCCAGCGCACGGTGATCCGCGTGCTGTCGGAAATCGGCGCGGCGACGATGGTGGCGCTGTCGACACTCTATGGGCTGCTCGGCTTTTTCGGGGCGACCGCGATCGCGCTCGGCAACGTGATCCGGCATCCGTCGCGCTTCCGCTTCAACGCGACGGTTCACCGTTTCGAAGTGGTCGGCATTTCGGCGCTGTGGATCATCGGGCTGATGAGTTTCCTGATCGGCATCGTGATCGCCCAGCAGGGCGCGGTCCAGCTTGCCCAGTTCGGGGCGGAGGTTTTCACGATCAATCTGGTGGGTCGCATTACCCTGCGCGAGCTGGGCGTGCTGATGACGGCGATCATGGTCGCCGGGCGGTCGGGATCGGCCTTTGCGGCGCAGCTCGGCACGATGAAGCTGACCGAGGAAATCGACGCGATGCGCACGATCGGCGTGTCGCCGATGGAGGCGCTCGTGCTGCCACGGGTGCTGGCCGCCGTGCTGATGATGCCGCTGCTCGGTTTCTATGCCTCGATCATCGCGATCATCGGCGGCGGGCTGTTGTGTTGGGGAACGCTCGACATTCCGCCGCCGACCTTCATCCAGCGCCTGCGTGAAGTCGTGCCGATCACCGATCTCTATGTCGGCTTGGTGAAGGCGCCGGTGTTCGGGATGATCATCGCGATCGCCGGCTGTTTTCAGGGCATGCAGGTGGAAGGCGACGCCGAACAGGTCGGCAGCCGGACGACGTCGGCGGTCGTTCAGGCGATCTTTCTCGTGATCGTGCTCGATGCGTTCTTCGCCGTCTTTTTCACCTGGCTGGGGTGGAATTGATGGTCGAGTCGGTCATCAAGGTGCGCGGGCTCTCGACCAGTTTCGGCGAGCAGGTCGTTCACGAGAATCTCGATCTCGATGTTCGCCGGGGTGAGATTCTGGGCGTGGTCGGTGGGTCCGGCACCGGCAAGTCGGTGCTGATGCGGTCGATCATCGGCCTGCAGCGCCCCGATGGCGGCGAGGTGAGCGTGTTCGGCGAATCGACGATCGACCGCGAAGAAACCGAGACCGTCGACATCCGTCGCCGCTGGGGCGTGTTGTTTCAAGGCGGCGCGCTGTTCTCGACGCTGACCGTCGCCGAGAATGTGCAGGTGCCGATCCGCGAATTCTATTCGGGTATCAACCAGGGCCTGCTCGACGAAATCGCCGCCTATAAGGTGGTGATGACCGGCCTGCCGGCCGATGCCGGGCCGAAATATCCGGCCGAATTGTCGGGCGGGATGAAAAAGCGCGCGGGGCTTGCGCGCGCGCTCGCGCTCGATCCCGAGCTGCTGTTCCTCGACGAACCGACCGCCGGCCTCGATCCGATCGGCGCGGCCGCGTTCGACGAGCTGACGCTGTCGCTCCAGAAGACCTTGGGGCTGACCGTTTTTCTGATCACGCACGATCTCGACACGCTCTATGCGATCTGCGACCGGGTGGCGGTACTCGCCGACAAGCGGGTGATTGCGGTCGGGACGATTCCTGAACTGCTCGCGCTGGACCATCCCTGGATCCAGGAATATTTCAACGGACCACGCGGGCGCGCTGCGACCGCCACGGTCGAATCCGCCGGCCGCCGCGCCGCCGCCGAGGCCAATCGAGGGACCAGCGACTGATGGAAACGCGCTCCAACCATGTCTTTGTCGGTGCTGTCGTGCTGCTGTTGCTGGCGATGCTTGCGCTCTTCCTCGTCTGGCTGGCCCGGTTCAACAGCGCGACGGAGAAGGAATATGACATCTTCTTCAAGCAATCGGTCAACGGCCTGAACAAGGGGTCGAACGTGTCCTATGCCGGTGTCTCGGCCGGGCAGGTGAAGGAGATCGCGCTGTTCAAGGACGATCCGCAGTTCGTGCGCGTGCGGATCAATGTGCGCCAGGATACGCCGGTGCTGGAGGGAACCACCGCGACGATCCAGGGGGTCGGCTTTACCGGGGTCAGCGAGGTTCTGCTCGACGGGGCGATCAAGGGCGCGCCGGCCATTCGGTGCCCGGCCGAGAACCCGCAGAACAGCTGCCCGTTCGGCGTTCCCGTCATTCCGCCGCGTCAGGGCGGGCTCGGTGCCCTGCTGAATTCCGCGCCGGAGCTTCTCCAGCGGCTGTCGACGCTCGCCGCCAAGATCACCGATCTGCTCAACGACAAGAATCAGGCGTCACTGTCGGGAATCCTGGCCAATACCAATCGCCTGACCAAGGCCTTGGCCGACCAGTCGCCGCAGATCGGCGCGACGCTGAGCGAAACCCGCGCAACTTTGGGCAAGGTCGGTGCCGCTGCCGATCAGATCGCCACGCTGGCGGAGACGACCAACGGCGTGATGAAGGAAGATCTGAAGCCGGCGTCGGCCAAGCTGAGCAAGGCGATCGAATCGGCCCAGCGCAGCCTCGACGCGGTCGATGGACTGATCCAGGAGGCCAAGCCCGGCGTCCAAGCGTTCAGCAAGCAGACCGTGCCCGAAATCGGCCTGCTCGTCCGCGATCTTCGGATCATGTCGGCAGCGCTGACCAATGTCGCCGAAAAGATCGACCAGGGCGGCGCCGGCGCGCTGCTCGGCCAGCCCAAGCTCCCTGACTATAAGCCCAAGAAATGAGGCCCGCGATGCCCCGACACCTGACGCGCCTGCCGCTGCTGTTCGTCTTCTTGCCGCTTGGCGCGTGCATCAGCCTGACGGGCAAGCCGCCCGCAATGCTGCTGACGCTGATGCCGAGCGCGTCGCCCGCCGTCGGTGCCACGCTCGATTCGAAGACCGCGAAAACGATCACGCTGCAAGTGCCGGTCGTGCCGGCGGCGATTGCCGGGCCGCGCGTGCCGGTAATGACGGGGGCGACCACGATTGCCTATATCAAGGGTGCGGTATGGTCCGAACCGCCGGCGCGGTTGTTCGCCCGGCTGATGGCCGATACGGTCGCGGCGCGGACCGGGCGGGTCGTGCTGTCGAACCAGCAGAGTTTTGCCGATCCGGGCGCCAGGCTTTCGGGCGAATTGCGGACTTTCGGCATCGATGCCGCGCGCAGCCAGGCAGTGGTGGTGTTCGAAGGCACGCTGGTACGCGATGGCGCAAAGACCTTCGAAAAGCGCCGCTTCGAAGCGCGCGAACCGATCGGCGCGATCGCACCGGAAAGCGCCGGCACCGCGCTCAACCAGGCCGCGAACCGCGTAGCCGCAGAGGTTGCCGACTGGGTCGGTCGCTAACCCGCGACGCGGCGCACCGGCACCGGTAGGTTGCACAGGTCGGCGGCATTGGCGGGCACGGTGAAGAAGGGCGGCTGGCGGTTGGCCTTGCTGTCGAGATAGACGGCAAAGTCGGGCGCTGCGGGCGTCAGATATTCCCAGCGCGGCCGCTCGGACTCCGGCAGGTCGCTCGCAAGCCGCACATTGGCGATCGGCACATAAAGCTTCGGGTCTTCATAAAGCCCCAGACCGCCGCCCGTACCGCGCGGCAAGGCGGAAAACGCGGCCATTCCATCGATGACGCGCCCGACCACGGCGATATTGCGATCAAGATGGCGCGGCGCATGCCCGATCACGGCATAAAGGTCGGTCCCGCTGCCGGTGTCGGGCGCCAGGTTCCGCGCTACCCCGACCGCGCCATAGCAATGCGGGAGCCATTGGCGCTTGCCGTCGCCCGCGACTGCCCAGCCATCCGCACTGAAACCGGTCACGCGCGCATAGGCATCGCGATACGGATTGCGGTGCAGCTTCTCCGAACTTGCCGCCCATTCATATTCCGCGGGCGGCGTCGCCACGATGCCGGCGGGCGGCGCCTTTTTCTCGGTCGGGTCGCCCCATTGCGTGACGTAATTGTCCTGTACGCGATAGACGGTCGAATCGCGCCACCATCCGCTCCGCGCGATCGTGCGGATGTTGGCGGCATGGACCGGCGTGAACCGGCTTGCGAGCCAGATCGTGACGCGGCGCCCATCGGCAAGCTCGATCAGCAGCAGATCGTCTGCGGCGACCGCGCGCCAGGCAGAGGCGGGGGCGGCCTTCAGGATGTCGGCAGTGCCGGGCTTGGGGGCCGGTGCCTCGGCAGCGGCGATCAGGAGCGGGAGCGCGACTAAGGCGGTGCGGCGGGCAGGGAAAGAGATGCTGATCATCAGGCGATGATGGCACGCGCGTGCGGCTTGCGGAAGAGCCCGCTCCCGGCTAGGGCTCGCCCCCTTCCAGTGCATGCGGAGCGGTGGCCGAGTGGTCGAAGGCGCTCGCCTGGAAAGTGAGTATACGTCAAAAGCGTATCGAGGGTTCGAATCCCTCCCGCTCCGCCAATTTCCTTTGATTTCCCGGTTTGTGGCGTTGCTTCAACGCATTGTACGGTCGGTAGTTAGGCTGTTTGTGCATGACGTCGGGACGTCCTGGGTCGCCGGGGTGCCGCAGCCTGTGCCGCTATTCGAAATCCCCGCAGCGATGTTTCGCCTCGCTACCCTTTCGCGACCAGAGCCTGTATGCGTCGTGCCTTTCCTACGGAAGAATGGTTTTTCAGCACATGCATCTCGACATCCTGACCCCGGCGGCGACCGAGACGCCGGAGGCGATCATCGCGCGCTATCCGGCGCGGGCACTGCCCGATCCGGCCTGTGTGACGCGGGTCGGCCCGAGCCCGACCGGCTTCATGCATATCGGCGGGCTGTATGCGGCGCTGGTCTCGCAGCGCGTCGCGCATCAGTCGGGCGGCGTGTTCTTCCTGCGGATCGAGGATACCGATCGCAAACGCGAGGTCGAGGGCGCGGTCGAGCTGATCATTTCCTCGCTCGATACGTTCGGCGTGTCGCCCGACGAGGGCGAGACCGCGACCGGCGCGGAGCGCGGCGCCTATGGACCCTATCGGCAAAGCCATCGCATGCCGATCTACCAGGCTTTTGTCCGGCGGCTGATCGAGGAGGGCAAGGCCTATCCCTGTTTCGCGACGCCGGCCGAGCTCGAGAGAAGCCGGGAAGAGCAGACCGCGCTCAAGATACCGCCCGGCTATTATGGCCGTTGGGCGGTTTGGCGCGACCGGAGCGCGGCGGATATCGATGCCGCGCTTGCATCGGGCACACCGTTCGTCATCCGGCTGCGCGCGCCTGACGACCAGCCCGAGCGTATCGTGCTTGCCGATGTGATCCGCGGCGATCTGACCTTCCCGCCCAATGAGCAGGACGTCGTGCTGCTGAAGGCGGACGGCTATCCGACCTATCATCTCGCGCACGTCGTCGACGACCACCTGATGGGGACGACCGACGTCATTCGCGGGCATGAATGGCTATCCTCCTATCCGCTCCATGCCCAACTGTTCGACGCGTTCGGCTGGGCGCGCCCGCGCTTTGCCCATATCTCCCCGATCGAGAAGATGGTCGGATCGTCGCGGCGCAAGCTGAGCAAGCGGCATGACCCGGAGGCGTCGGTCGAATTCTACCAAAGTCTTGGCTATCCGCGCGAAAGCGTGATCGACTATCTGCTGACGCTGGCGGACGGGCGGTTCGAGGATTGGCGCCGCGACCATCCCGATGACGACGCGCACAGCTACACGATCGATCTTGCGCGGATGAACAAGAGCGGCGCGCTGTTCGATCTGGTCAAGCTCGACAGCATCAGCCGCGAGCTGATCGGGCGGATGTCGGCAGCCGCGATCTATGACGCGGCGCTCGCCTGGGCCCAGGCCCATGACGCCGACTTTGCCGCGCTGCTGGCGCAGGACCGCGATTATGCGGTGGCGATCTTCGGCATCGAGCGCAGCGGCGAGCGGGTGCGCAAGGACATCGCCAAATGGTCGGACGTGCCGGCCGATCTCGAATATTTCTTCGATGCGCGGTTCGTCGCGCTCGCCCCCGATGCGCACGCGATGCTCGCCGCGCAGGAGCCGAGGCCCTCGGTCGCCGTTCTTCGACAGATTGCCGCCGATTACGACGCCGAGCAGGATCGCGACCAATGGCTTGAAATGATGCGCCACGCCGGCGGCCTCCACGGCTATGCCCCCAATGCAAAGACGTTCAAGGCGAGCCCCGGCGTCTATGCCGGTCATTTCGGCGACGTGGCCGGGTGGGTCAGGCTGGCGCTGTGCGCGCGGCGCAACACGCCCGACCTGTTCGAAGTGATGCAGGTGCTGGGGCCTGCGCGCATCCGCGCGCGGATCGGGATGGCCGTCGATTATCTGGAGGCAAGCCTGGGCTGAGGCGTAGCCCCGCATCCGCTGCCCGGCTCAGCGCGGCGTTCAGTTCGACCAATAGGCATATTCCTGGCCCTTGCGCCACGGCGTGTTGAGCGGCACGTCGATGCGGATCGGCGCTTCGACCAGCGCGGGCCACATCGGGCGCTTCTGCATGCGGTCGTGCGTGGCGATCAGGCGCCGCATCACCGCCACCCGATCGGGCGCGCTGGCGGCGAGATTGCGGTGTTCGGTCGGATCGGTGGCGAGGTTGTAGAGCCATTGCCGGTCCGGCTTACCGGCGATCTGGAGTTTCCAGTCGCCTGCGCGCACGGCCTTGTTCTCGCCCGATCGCCAGAACAGCAGCCCGTGCGGGGCGGCGTCGATCGTTTTGTCTGCAGGCCCCAGCAGGCTGACGCCATCGATCGTCCGATCGGCGGGCAGTGGTGCGCCGGCGGCGGCGGCGGCGGTTGCGAAGATGTCGAGATGGTGAGCGGGGCCGGCCAGTCTGGTCTCCGCCCTGATCCGCCCCGGCCAGCGCAGGAAAAACGGCACGCGCAAGCCGCCCTCGAAATAGGTCGCCTTGTAGCCGCGAAACGGCGCATTGCCGTCGGCGATGCCGGTATACCAGGCGGCGCCATTGTCGCTGGTGAAGATGACCAGTGTATTGTCGTCGATGCCTTGTTCCTTCAGCGTTTGCATCACCCGGCCGATGCCACGGTCGAGCTGGCGGATCATGGCGCCGTAGACGCGCTGGGTGTGATCCCGGATCTGCGGCAGCGCGTCGTAATCGGCCTTGGTCGCTTGAAGCGGCGTGTGCGGCGCGTTGTAGGCGAGGTACATGAAGAATGGTCGATTGCGATTGGCCTTGATCGCCGCGACCGCATTGTCGGTCCAGTAATCGGTCAGATGCCCCTTCGGCGCGAACCGCTGCCCGCCATTCCACTGCACGGCATAGGGCAGGTTGGGCCAAAGGAACCGGTCGATCGGATCCCAGGGCAGCTTGGCGTTGACGACGTTCGGGTCGTTCTGATCCATGTACATCCCGCCGCCGGCCAGAAAGCCGAGCGCTTCGTCGAATCCTTGTCCGTTGGGTTGAAGCGCGCGCGCTTCGCCGAGGTGCCACTTGCCGATCTGAATCGTATGATAGCCTCGGCTTTTGAGCAGTTCGGCGATGGTCATTTCGCTTTGCGGCATGCCCATGTCGGCATAATCGATCAGCCCCTGCGTCCGCTCTTCGTGAAAGATCGGGCGGGGCCGCCCATCGGGCGCGGGCCCTTCGCTTGCCGAGACGGCGCGCGCAAAGACGGTTGGCACCGCCGTGAATTCGAAGCCGAAGCGTGTCGGATAGCGGCCGGTCATGATCGCCGCCCGCGACGGGCTGCACGTCGCATTGGCGGCATAGCCGATGTCGAAGCTTGCCCCCTCATGGCCGATCGCATCGATATTGGGCGTCGGCACAGCACCTCCCGCCACGCCGCCCCCAAAGAAGCCGATGTCGTTATGCCCCAGATCGTCGGCCAGGATGACGATGATATTGGGTGGCCGCGCCCCTGCGGAAGGCGTCGATGGTCCCTTCGACCAGATGATCGGGTGGTTGGGCCGGATCGGATCGCGCCACCGGGCGATGATCCCGGGAATATGGTATTTATAGTGCTCGAACACCGCGTAGCCGACGCCCGCAAGCGCCGCCACCGTCCCCAGCCCGATCCAAAGCCGCCGCATCGCCGGATCCCCTTCGGCGATCATCTTGCCAAATGGCACGGTAAACGCCAATAGTTTGTTCAGCGGAGTGATGATCATGGGCAAAGCGATCGCGCGCGGTTTTCTTGTCGTCGTCGGCGTGCTGTCGCTGGTCAACTTCGCAGCCGTCTGGTTCGCGCTGGATCTGGTCGCTCAGCGGCTTGGGACGCCCGCGCGCGATGCGCTTGCCGAATCGACCCTGCGCGGCGACCTGGGGGCGCTGTTCGGCATGTTCGGCATTCTTGCGATCCTGGCCGCTATCCGCGACGATCGTCGGCTGTTGATCGCGCCGATGCTGCTGCCCGCGCTGGCGGTCGCGGGACGGCTGCTAACCTATGCGCAATCGCCCACGCCTGCCGCCGTGCCGCTGATGGCTGTCGAGGCATTGGTCCTGGGGGGCGTGCTGCTGGCGCGGACGCGCCTCGGCTAGAAGGACAGGATCACGCCGCGATCAGGCGGCGTCGACCCGGCCACCATATCGGCATAGGCGGCGGCGATCGCGTCCGCGCCTTGCGATGCGGTCACCGTCATGCGGGCGGCTAGGACGGCGCAGGCGGCGATGTTCGCCTCGACCGCGCGGCGCATCAAGACTCCCGCGCCCCAGTCCGCATCGCGCTTGGCGATCTGCGACGGGGCGAAGAAGAAGGCCGGCCGCGCGCCGGGCAGATCCCTGGGTGCGCGATCGGCGCCCCAATGCGTCGCACCGACGCCGATACTGGCTTTCAACTGCTCGCCGAAATGGTGATGGACGGCGGCCACGATCGTTCCGTCGCCCGACATGTCGACGAATACGCTCCGGCGCGCGCGGTCGAGCGTGTCGATCGAACCATAGTCGATCACTCGGTCGTAAAGCCCGAGCCCCTCGACAAAGCCGATGTTGCGCGCCGATGTCAGCCCGATCACCTGCTGCGCGCCGCGCTGACGCAGGTAGAAGGCGAGGCCGAATGCGGTCTTCGACGATGCACTGCCGATGATGACCTGGTCCGCGCCGAAGCCGCCATTGTCAGCGATGTAATCGTCGATGACATAAGATGTCGTCAGCAACGGAAACATCAGGCTGCGTAGATCGGCGATGTCGGCGAGCGGGGCAGGATCGTCATTCGCCCGCGCGTACATATTGTAGACATAGGGCAGCTCGCGGCGGTGTGCGATGCCGTCGGTGATGCCGTTCGCGCTCACTTTCGACGGCGCCATCACCAGATCGGACGCCATCGGGAAAAAGCCCCAGTAACAGTCTCCAATGCCCACACCATCGACCCGGCTTTCGGTCACTTCGCCAAAGCCCCATACCGGCACGCAGCCCCAGCCGTCGTCATGATCGGGGAAGAACCGCCAGTAACCGATCGCCTCGCCCGAAAGGGCGTAGCTGATATTGTTGGCGGTGAGCGCGAAGCGGCGGGTCGCCACGCGGATCTGGCCGTCGTCGAGGGGCGCTTCATCACGTTGCACGATCTTCGCCTCGTCGATGCGGGCGCGATTGACGATTAGCTTGGTGGTCATGTCGGCACAGCTCCCCGCGCAATTCTCGGCGACCGGCTTTAGCGTGGCGGCGCGCCTGCGGCCATCATCTTCGGGTGAAGGACTCAGCCGGCATCGGCGGCCAGACGGAACCCGATATGGGCGCTGGTGAAATCGGGTGCGACGGCGATCCGCGCCGCCGGGCGATAGCGCTGGCAATATTCGGCAGCGCACAGGAACGAACCGCCCTTCAAAATGGCCAGCGTATCGGCGCCGGGCGCCGGTGCGCAGCATCCGCCGGGCGGCAGCGCCGCGCTGGTCGTCGTCCATTCCCAGACATTGCCGATCATGTCGTCGAGGCCGTAGCCATTGGCCGGGTAGGTGCCGACCGCACTTGTTCCCGGGGCGCCACGCGCGTGCCACCAGGGAAAGCTGCCTTCCCAGATATTGGCTTGCAGCATATCGCCCGGCATCGGATCGTCACCCCAGGCATAATCGGTATCGACCAGCCCGCCGCGCGCCGCGACTTCCCATTCCGCTTCCGACGGCAGCCGCGCGCCCGCCCATTCGGCAAAGACCTCGGCATCGGCCTGCGCGACATGGGTGACGGGATGGTCGGGCGGGCCGTCGCGCCAGCTTGCGTCCGCAGCAAAGCGCCACCAATGCCGCGGATCGCCAAGGTCGACCGGCCCGTTGGTCATGACGAAGATGCTCGATCCGCCGGCGCGCTCGGCGGCGGTGACGTGACCGGTCGCAGCGACGAAAGCGGCAAAGGCTTTGCGTGTCACCGGCGATGCGGCGATCCGGAACGCCGGAAGCGCGACCTGCCGTGCCGGGCGCTCCTCGGGATAATGCCGGTCCGACCCCAGCTGCCAGCGACCGGCGGCAATGGTCACGTCCGGGCGCCACACGTCAGCCAACCAGCGCCCCTTTCACTTGAGCAAACGGCGCGGTCATGCATCCACTCCTTGACTCGGTGCGGCTTCACGCTGTTACTGGCACCCAGAATGCCGATACATTGCGGGGGGAGCAAGATGGCGGACCTGAACGAGGTGGCGCAGATCATGGCAGCGAACAATGCTTTCCTGCCCGGCAAGCGGATCAAGTTCGATTTCGGGGAGGACGGCGCAATCCTGCTCGATGGCGTGGCGGCGGCAGTGACGACCAGCGATGGCGATGCCGACACGATGATCAGGATGAGTTTCGACAATTTCAAGAAAATGGCGAAGGGCGAACTCAACGCCGCGACCGCGTTCATGATGGGCAAGATCAAGATTTCAGGCGACATGGCGCTGGCGATGCAGCTCCAGTCGGTGACGTCGAAGATCAAGCTCGGTGGCTGACACGCCGAAAAAGGGCATTGATCGCCGCTCGCTGCTGATCGGCGGCGCAGCGGGCGCGGTCGGCGCGGGCGCGGTCGCGGCGGGTGGCGTCTATGTGAAGGGGCAATTGACGCCCTTCATCCCGCCAGCCCCCGTGGCCGAGGGCACTCCGCCGCAGATCGCCGAATCCTATGCCGCTTCCCGCCCGAGCGGCGATAAGCCCATGCAGGCGCCCGTTGGCGCGCCCAATATCCTGGTCATCATTCTCGATGATGTCGGCTTTGCCGATCTCGGCTGTTACGGCAGCGAGATTCCGACCCCGGCAGTCGATGCCCTTGCGAGCCATGGCCTGCGCTACGCCAATTTCCGTACGACCGCGATGTGCTCACCCACGCGCGCGGCGTTTCTGACCGGGCTCAACCATCACAACGCCGGGATGGGCTGGCTCGCCGATATCGACAGCGGCTTTCCGGGCTATCGCGGCGACCTGACCCGCGATGCGGCGACCTTGCCCGAAGTGCTGCGCGACGCGGGCTATGGCACCTATCTGATCGGCAAATGGCACGTGAACCAGGCCGCCTCGAATGGGCCGACGGGGCCGTTCCACAACTGGCCGACGCAACGCGGCTTCGACCATGCCTATTGGTTTCAGGGGCATTCGACCGATTACTGGCGGCCGGGGGCGCTGTTCGAGGGGACGACGCTGGTCGATATTTCCGCGCGCGCCGATGCCGACCGCTATTACGCCACTGACGATTTCGCCGATCAGGCAGTGCGCTACATCAACACCCACCGCGCGGTGACCCCCGACAAGCCGTTTTTCGTCCAGCTCGCCTTTTCGGGCGCGCATTCGCCGCTTCATGCAAAGCCGGACGACCGCGATGCCTTCAAGGGGCAATATGACCGGGGCTGGGACGTGGTGCGGCGCGAGCGGCTCGCACGCCAGCAAGCGATGGGGCTGGTCGCGCCGACGACGAAGCTGCCGCCGCTGTCGAAGGGCGCTGAACCCTGGAACCGGCTCACCCCCGAGCAGCGCCAGGTCTATGCACGTTACATGGAGGTCTATGCCGGCGTGATCGCCGGGCTCGACCGCGCGATCGGACGCGTGACGGCGGCACTGGCCGAAGCGGGCATCGCCGACGACACGTTGATCCTGCTCTTCTCGGACAATGGCGGCAGTCCGGAAGGCACACCCACCGGCACGCCCAACATCTTTGCCGCCGCGCTTGGCCGGCCGATCCCGCTCGCCGATGCCGCCAGACTCGGCCCGGTAATGGGCGAGAAAGAAACCTTTCCCCATTATCCGATGGGCTGGGCAAACGCGTCGAACACGCCGTTCCGGCTGTACAAGCAGTACACCAGCCTGGGCGGCGTCGCCGATCCGCTGATCGTCAGCTGGCCGAGGGGCATCGCGGCGAAAGGCGAAATCCGCCGCCAGTTCGTCCACGTCATCGACATCTTCCCGACGCTGCTGGAAGTGGCGAAACTGAGGCGCCCCGACCTCTATCAAGGGCGCCGCCAGAAGCCGGTCGACGGGGCGAGCTTCGCTGCGACCTTCGCCAGCCCGCAGGCGCCGACCCGGCGCGAGCAATATTATGAGCTCGGCGGCTACCGCGCCTATGAGGACGGCAAATGGCGGCTGGTAACGATCCATGAGCGCGGCGGCGATTTCGCGGCCGATCATTGGGCGCTCTATGACCTGTCGACCGACCCGAACGAGTTGGTCGATCTGGCCGACAAGCATCCCGACATCGCCTCCGCAATGAAGGCCAAATGGGACGCGGCGGCGCGGGCGAACAATGTCTATCCGCTCGACGACCGCAACCTCATCATCAAGATGAGCCAGCAGCGCACCAAGGAAATCCGCCCGCTATGGGAGTTCCGCCCGCCCGTTCCCTATCTGCCGGTCGAGGCATCGCCGCTGGTGTGCGGGCTCGACCATAGTTTCGAGATCGTCATCGATCGCCCCGCAGAAGTGCGCGACGGTGTGCTCGTCGCGCATGGTTCGGCGCCGGCTGGTTATGTCATTTACCTGAAGGACGGCGCGTTGTTTTACGAATCGAGCCTGATTCCCTGGTCCGAACGCATTGCGGGCGGGCCGGTCCCGGTGGGCCGATCGACGATCCGGTACCAGCAGAAGATGACGATACGTCCTTTCGAGGGCGAGGGCGCGCTGTTCGTCAATGGCGAGGCGCGCGGGCGGCACGTGTTCGACCGGATCATCGCGTCGCCCAGCTATGACGGGCTGTCGATCGGGCGCGATTTCGGGGCACCGGTTTCTACCGCTTATGCCGGGCAGAATCCGTTCGCGGGCACGATCGAGCGCGTGACGATCAAGGTCGATCCGCGCGCGCCGACCTTCCAGGAAATGCGCCGCTTCATTCAGGCAATGCAGATCCGCGCCTGACCGTGCGAAAGCCGATATGCGAGGCGCCGGTATCGGGTGGGCCTTCCTCGCGCGCGGCGGGGCGATAGCGGTAGCAGTAATTGTCGGCGCACAGATACGACCCGCCCTTGATGACATGGCCGCCGCCGCCCATCGTGCCACTCGTCCATTCCCAGACATTGCCCGCCATGTCGTAGAGTCCGAAGCCGTTCGGCGCGAAGCAGGCGACCGGCGCGACCTTCGCCTTGTAGCCGTCGCCGCCGGTATCGGCGACCGGGAAGGGGCCCTGCCACACATTGGCGCGGGCAGGACCGCTGCCGTCGCCGCCCGGGCGCTGATCGCCCCAGCTATATTGCGCGGCGACCAGCCCGCCGCGCGCGGCAGCTTCCCATTCGGCCTCGCTCGGCAGGTCGCGGCCTCTCCAGCGGGCATAGGCAAGCGCGTCGGCATGGCCGATATGGACGACGGGTTCGTGCGCGTGCCCGGTGATGTCGCTGTCCGGTCCTTGCGGATGTCGCCAATCGGCGCCCGGAATGATCTTCCACCAGCTTGCCGGACCGGTCGGGCGCTCGCCCGATTTCAGCGGCACGAACACCAGTGACGACGGCACCAGGCTGTCGCGCGCGATGCCGGGGTAGAGCGCCGGGTCGGGCGCGCGCTCGGCAAGCGTGCGATAGCCGGTCGCGGCGACGAAGGCGGCGAAGTCGGCATTGGTTACTTCGGTCTGGTCGATCCAGAAGCCTTGGAGGTCGACCGGGTGCGGCGGCCCCTCTTCGGGCCGCTCGGGCCGCGCGCCGATGAGATAGCGGCCGGGCGGTATCCAGCGCATGCCGGCCTCGGTGCCGGGTTCAGCAGCCAGGCGGGCAGGGGGCTTGCACATCCGCTCGGGCGCCGCCGTCGAGCAGCCCGAAAGCAGCGCGAGCGCGGCGAGCCACTGCTTCACCAGCGTTTCACGGCCTCGATCCGGTCGCTTCCCGCCGGCAGCAGGATTTCGTCGCCGTCATGGCCGACGATCACCCGTCCCTTGAAGCGCGTCCGTGCGTCACCGACAAACGGCACCTCAAGGATCGAATAGGGCAGAGGCGGCACGATGTGCGCCAGCATCAGCATCTTCACGCCCGCGCGTTCGGCAGTGTCGGCGGCCTGTTCGGGCGTCGCGTGATAGCTTTTGATGTCGTTGAAAATCTGCGCGACATTGGCGCGCCCCGCGCGGATGGCGGCATCGTGCTGCATCGCCACCATCCGCGTGCTGAGCGCTTCATGGACGAGAACATCGGCGCCCTTCGCCGCCCGCTCGACCGACGTCGTTGCCGCGGTGTCGCCGGTGATCACGACGCGGCGCCCCTTATAGGCAAAGACATAGCCATAGGCGGGCGCGACCGGGCGGTGATCGACCGCAAAGGCGAAGACCTGGAGCCCGTTCGCCGCATAGATCATCCGTGGCTTGCCATTGCGGGCGGCCTCGGCTGGATGCGGTTCGAGCCCGAAGCCGCCCGGCGGCACGATCTTTGGCCCATGATGCGCGATGCGATAGCCGCGGTCGAGCGCATAGGCCTGGTTGAACCCCGCGGTCACCGCCTCGACCTCCGGTGGGCCGTAGACGGGAAGCGGCGTGGCAGCAGCACTTGTCGCCCAGCGCTGAAGCATCAGCGCGCCGAGCGAGTCGATATGGTCCGAATGGAAATGCGTCAGGAACACTGCCTCGACGCGCCCCGCGCCATAGCCGATGCGCGACAGGTTGCGCACCCCGCCTTCGCCGACATCGACGACGAAGACATGGCGACCGGCGGTGACCACGGTGCAGGGTCCGGCACGATCGGGCGACGGCATCGGCGAGCCCGATCCGCACAACCCGGCGCTCAGGCCGTCGGGGCGGTCCTTGAACGGATCGGCGGTGAGAGCCGCGTCCATCCCGCGCTCGAAAAGCGCGATGGCGATGCGTTCACGGAACAGCCACGCGCCGGCCGCGATGACGCCGGCGACGAGCGCGAGCCACGCCAATGCCTTGATGATCCTCATGCCATCCTCCGGTCGATCGGCGGCAGGCCGGTCGCATCGCGCAGGTCGTCCTCGACCATCCACAGCCGGTCCTGCCCCCACCAGCCGGGGCGGTCGTCGACCTGGAAGCTCGGGACGCCCCACAGGCCCAGCGCGAACATATCGGCGCGGTTCGCCTCCGCCACCGCGCGCCAATTGTCGTCGGCGAGCGCCGCGCGCACCTGATCGGGCGTCACGCCGACGCGGGCCGCGACCTTCATCAGCCCGGCATCATTCGTCATGTCGATCCCGTCGGCAAAGGCGCCGCGCAGGAAGGAGATCGCGAAATCGAGGCCTTTGCCGGTCGGTATCACCTGATGGAGCACCGCCAGTCCGCGCTCGACGCCCACACCGACAGGATCGTGGATCGTGCCGAAGGCGATGCCGTGGCGGGTAGCCTCGCGCTTGGTGTCGAGCGTGATGTACATCCGCTTGGCGCGTGGTACCGGCAGCCCGCGCATCACCATCGGCAGCACGAATTTGAGGTTGAGCGTCGCGCCATACGCCGCCGCCAGCGCGCCGATCCGCTCGGCCGCGACCAGCGAATAGGGCGATCGGAACGACAGGTAACAGTCGAGCCGTGGCGGCGTCGCGGCGGCGGGCGGGGCAGCGGGATAAGGGCCGGGATCGAGCACCGGGCAAAGCATCGATGAGGCGCCGCCGTCCTCTGCCGCCAGCCTGGCCTCGAGATGATGGAGCCGGTCGACGCCCCAATAGAATTCGCCCTCGAAATGGGTCATCGAGCCGAGATAATGGCCGAGCCGCGTTCGCTCCTCCGATCCGTCGGCAAGCGCCTTGGCGGCGTCCCCCTCGCCATGGACATCGGCAAGCGCTGCCAATGCGGAGTCGACATCGTCATGCCGAAGCGCGAGCATGATCGCGGTGAGCGCGGCACCAGCCTGCTCGCCAGCCAGGGCCGCCGCGGCAATGCCGTGCGCGCGCGCCAGCTGCGCCGCTGTGGCGGGCGGCGCGCCAACGCCACTGCCGAGCCCGAGCGCAGCCTCGACTCGCGCGGCGTCGCGCATGGCATAGGCGGCGAGGCGGTCGGCCTCCGGCGCGGCGGCGGCATCGGGTGGCGGCACCAGCCGATAGGCGACGGCAAGCCCGAAGCGGTCGGCAAGGCGACCCAGGAAATGCAGCGCCGCCGGGCCATAAGGATCGTCGATCTGAGCGAAAAACGTCACCGCGCGATCGGTTCGTTTCAGTCGCCGGGCGGCGCGGTGGGTGCGTCGTCGTGCATCGCGCAGCGCCGCGCTCGTGAGGGCGGTTGTGAGCAGACGCTGCATCATGCCCATTCCTTAACGGCTAATTAGGCACGGCACACGCCAAAAGTTTGGATCGGTGAACGTGGCAATGGGCAAAGTCGGGTGCGGCCGGATAGGATGATTGTGGCGTTCGAAATGTCCGAAACTTGCTGTCCGCTGCCCCATCGGCCACGCTCGCGCTGGACGCTGGTTTTGCGCCGCGATAGGTTTCTTTGGGAACACACCATGTCAAGCCAAGCAATGCCTCGCCCCGGGACGTCCGGACCGATCGACGGGCGTCATGCGCGCAGCATCGCGACGCGTGACAAGATCGTCACTGCGCTGCTCCGGCTGGTCCGCGAAGGCGATGTTTCGCCCAGCGCCGCGCGCGTCGCGGAATCGGCGGGCGTCGGTCTGCGCACCGTGTTCCGTCATTTCGACGAGATGGATACGCTCTACCGCGAGATGTCGAGCGCGATCGAGGCGCAGGTGATGCCCGTCGTCCTGAAACCCTATGAGGCGAGCGACTGGCGCGGCCGCCTTCGCGAAATGACCGATCGTCGTGCCGCGATCTACGAAACGATCATGCCCTACCGCGTATCGGCGAGCATCAAGCGCTTCAGCAGCCAGTTCCTGATGCAGAATTACCAACGCAATCTGCAACTCGAGCGAACCTCGCTCGTCGCGGTGCTGCCGCAGACGATCCTTGACGATGCGCCGGTCGTCAGCGCGCTCGAAGCCACGCTAAGCTTCCAGTGCTGGCGCCGCCTGCGCCACGATCAGGCGCTGACGGTCGATGAAGCGCGTGCGGTGATCGGCACGCTGCTCGACGCGTTGCTGGCGCGGATCGACGCTGCCTGAGCGTCGACCGGCTTGGTCGAGAGGTAGCCAAGGTTGCGGGCGTCGAAGCCCTGGCCGTAACGGCGTCGAGGGCGAGATTACATCAGCAGCAGGGCGATCGGCAGGGCGGTGCCGATGATCAGCATCACGATCGCGATCGCGCGGCCCGCGCGCATCGACACCGCGATCCAGATGCCGAGCAACGTCGACAGCATCAGACCGATCGACATCATCCCCGTGAAAACCTTCAGCGGGAAGGGCGAATGCGCGGGTGCCGCCGGGGGCGGCGCTTCGCCCTTGGCCGGTCGGCGGGCGGACGGGCGGGCCTTGCGCGGCTTGGGGAGATCCTGCTTCTTGTGAATCTGTGCGATAACCTTCAGCCACTGTGCCGGCTTGTTCTCGGGCTCGTGGAAATCGAAGGTCTGCAGCATGCCTGAAAACGCGAAAAACAGGATCGCGGGCGCGAAGAACATACCGAGATAGAGATGAAACCGGCGCAGATTGCGCATTGTCCTGGCGGTGCTCACGTCTTTCTCCCTCGCCTGTCCGCGTGCGGGAGGTAACGCGGCATCGCGCGAAGCGCCAGCCGTCAGCGGCCGAAAACGCCCTTGCGGTACAGCAGCGTGATGGCGACGCGCCGGTTGCGCGCGTCGGCGGGATTGTCGGCGATCAGCGGCTCGCGATCGGCGACGCCTTCGATCCGCTCGAAACGTTCGTCGGGCAGTCCGCCTTGCGACAGCCGTTGCCGGGTCGCCTCGGCGCGGCTGGAGGAAAGCAGCCAGTTGTTGATCCCGCTTGCGCTGCGGAAGGCCAGGCTGTCGGTATGGCCGCGCACCATGATCGTGTTTTCCAGGCCGCGGATCGATTCGGCGATCAGCCCCATCAGCTTGTCGGCTTCGGGTTCGAACATCGTCGTGCCCAATGCGAACATCGAATAATCGGCATTGTCGACCAGATCGATCCGCAATCCGTCGCGCTGCGGGACGAACTTGATGTGGGTCGCAAGCTTCTGGAGCTTGGCGTTCGACTGGATCGCGCTCCTGATCTGGCGGCTGATCTTTTCGAAATTCTTCTTGTCCTCGGCGCGGATCGCCTTGTCCTTCAGCGTGCCTTTCTCGCCCGAGCCGACCTGGACGCCGCCGGTCGCATCGACCGGGATGGTCATCGACCTTGTCCCGGTTTGTGACGCGCGCGCGGGATAATTGTCCTTTTCCATGATCGACGAACCGCCGAACAAGCCGTT
>PKED01000214.1 GCA_002863155.1 Sphingomonadaceae bacterium
CCAGTCTCGCTTCGCGATGCCCTGGGCATAAAGCAGCGCACTCAAATCGCCATGATCGATACACGCGTCGGCCGCCGCTGCGACGACCGGCTTGGCGTGATAGGCGATACCGAGCCCGGCGGCGGCGATCATCCGCAAATCGTTGGCGCCGTCGCCGACGGCAAGCGTGGCTTCGATCGGGATCGCCTTTGCGGACGCCGTTTCGCGGAGCACAGCAAGCTTTGTCTCGGCCCCGACGATCGGCCGCGCGACCGTGCCGTCCAGCTTGCCGGCACTGACCCCAAGGATGTTGGCCACGGCGCGGTCGAACCCGATCTGTGCGGCGACCGGATCGGCGAACCGGGTAAAGCCGCCCGACACGAGCACCGTCATGGCCCCGCGGGCGCGCATCGTGCGGACCAATGGCATCGCGCCGGGCATGATCGTCACCCGCTCGGCAAGGCACTGGTCGATCGCTTTCTCGTCGAGCCCGACGAGCAACGCCACGCGCGCATCGAGTGCGGCTTCGAAATCCAGCTCCCCGCGCATCGCCGCTTCGGTCACTTCGGCAATCCGGGCCTTGATGCCCGCATAGTCGGCAAGTTCGTCGATGCATTCGACGGTGATCATCGTCGAATCCATATCGGCGATCAGCATCCTCTTCTCGCGCGTCGCCATCGGCTGAACGACCAGGTCGACACCGGGGAACGCGCCTTCCAGCGCCGTACGCGCTGCGCCCAGATTGGCACCGAACCAGAGATCTGCCGCCTCGCCCTCATCGATCCAGCCATGGACCGACGGCGCGCAACCAGCGGCAGCAAGCCGGTCCATCGCTTCCTGCACGTCGCCCTTATCGAGCGTGCCGCCCGCCGCCGTGGCTGCTATCAACGTCGCGATGAACATGGCTGATCCTTCCCGCCCCCCACTCGCGCTCATCGCAGGGCCGACCGCGAGCGGCAAGTCGGCGCTGGCGATCCGTCTTGCCGAACGCGAAAATGGCGTGGTCATCAATGCCGATTCCGCTCAGGTTTATCGCGACCTCCGCATCCTGTCGGCCCGCCCGACACCGGAGGACGAGGCACGCGTTCCCCACAGGCTGTTCGGCTATGTCGATGCGACGGAGAGTTGCTCGGCCGCGCGCTGGGCGGACGATGCCCGGCAAATGATTGCCGAGGTACATCGATCGGGCAAGCTCCCAATCCTCGTCGGCGGCACGGGGCTGTATCTGCGGACCTTGCTGGACGGGATAGCGCCGGTGCCCGCAATCGATCCCGGTATTCGCGCCACCGTCAGAGCGATGCCGGTGGCCGAAGCCTATCGTGCGCTCGGTCGCGACGATCCGCAGGCCGCAGCCCGGCTCAACCCGGGCGACACGACCCGGATTGCGCGTGCGCTGGAAGTTGCGCGTTCCACGGGACGCCCGCTGCATGCCTGGCAGCAGGACCGGATCGGCGGGATCAGCGAAATGGTTGAACTGCACCCCTTGGTCTTGCTGCCCGACCGGGACTGGCTGATGGCGCGATGCGATGCGCGGCTGTCCGCCATGTTCGATGCGGGCGCCGCCGAGGAAGTCCGGGCGCTGATCGGTCGAGCCGATGTGTCACCGACCGCGCCGATCCGCCTCGCCATCGGCGTGCGTGAGATCGCCGACTGGCTGGAAGGGATTTGCACGCGCGACGAAGCGCTCGCCCGCGCGCAGCTGGCGACGCGGCGGTACGCCAAGCGCCAATATACATGGTTTCGCAACCAGCCGCCCGTAGTCTGGCCGCGAGCGGACGGCACCAAGCCCGCCGAAGCGCTCGCAATGCTTTCAGGCTGAGCCTGGACCCGGATCAAGCGATCGGCGCCGGGTTGCCCCGCTCAATCTCGCAGGCGATTGCCGCATCGGGATAGATATCGGTCTTTGTCGAACGCACCCGCACTCTCCGAACCCGTCGATCGGCAAAGGCAAGCGCGGCGACCGCTTCGACCAGCGTTTCCTGCAGGTCGAAATGGCGGCTGGCGGCAAGCGACACGATCCCCTGCCGCAGATAGTCATAGTCGACGACCGCATCGATGCTGTCGCGGGACGCCCAGTCGGGATACTCGATATGGAGCCAGACGCTGATCGTCACTCGCTGCGGTCCTGCCCGTTCCTCGGGATGGATGCCGATGCTGATCGGCAGGTCGAGCCCGTCGAGAATGATCGTGAATTCGGCCATCAGGCGCCCCGCGTCGCAAACATCACATCGCGTGCCCTTGGCAGGAAACGCTGGCCATTGTCGACAAACAGGGTTTGCCCATGCACGCCGCGCGCGTTCAACAGGAAAGCGACCGCCTCGGCAACGGCTGCCGTCGCGACCGGACGCCGCAACAGATTGATCCCCGCAACCTCGCGATATTCATCCTCGGTCTGGTCGAGGCTCGGCAGGGTGAGCCCTGGTGCCACCGCATTGATCGAAATCCGCGGCCCCAGCGCCTGGGCAAGCATCGTCGTCGCTCCGGCGAGCGCGACCTTGGAACAGCTATAGCCAAAGAAATCGGGGTTCAGATTGACGATCTTCTGGTCGAGGATGTTGACGACCGCACCCTTTGACAGATCGTCCTGCCGGGCGAGCGCATTCGCGAGCAGGATCGGCGCGGCGAGATTGACGTCATGATGCCGCACGAGCGATCCCGCGTCGACATCGGGCGGATAGTCATGCGCAAACAGCGAGGCATTGTTGACGACCGCGTGGAGCGGGGCGCCTAATGCCGTGCGTGTCGCGTCGACCAGCGCCGACCCTGCCGCCGGATCGGCCAGATCATGTGAGATCGCGACCGCGCCGCCACCGACCTCTTTTGCCAGCGCAACCGCCTCTGCGTCCGATCGGTGGTGATGGATCGCGACCCGCCAGCCATCGGCCGCAAGCTTGCGAACGATCGCCGCGCCGATCCGCCGCGCGCCGCCGGTGACAAGGACAGTGCGCAGCGTCACTGCGCGCCGCCGACCCCCATCAGAGCCAGCACTTCCTTGCGGCTGCGCTCGTCATCGCGGAACGTTCCCATCATCCGGCTCGTGACCATGGTGACCCCGGGGGTGCGCACCCCGCGCGCGGTCATGCAGGCATGGCTTGCCTCGATCACCACGGCAACGCCCTGCGGCTTCAGATTTTCCCAGATGCAGTTGGCGACCTCGGCCGTCAGCCGCTCCTGGATCTGCAGGCGGCGCGCATAGGCGTGCAGCACGCGCGCAAGCTTTGAAATGCCGACCACCCAGTTCGACGGAAGATAGGCGATGTGCGCCTTGCCGATGATCGGCGCCATATGGTGCTCGCAGTGCGACTGGAACGGGATATCGCGCAGCAGCACGATCTCGTCATAGCCGCCCACTTCCTCGAATCGGCGCGCAAGGTGGAGCGCGGGGTCGTCGTTATAGCCCTGGCAATATTCCTTCCACGCGCGCGCCACGCGGTCGGGCGTGTCGACCAATCCTTCGCGAGCGGGATCGTCGCCTGTCCAGCGAATCAGCGTCCTGACGGCATCCGCAACCTCCGGCGGGACCGGAATCTTGGGCGGCGTCCCGACAAGATCGCCGGTATCGTTGTCGTCGTAATGCGCGTTCATGAAGCCTCTTTTCACTGCGATTCGGGTCAGACGCTACGTCAACCGTCATTCTGGCCCGAACCAGTCCACAATCGAAACTGTCTCATTTGGGCAACAGCGTAGCAAGCCCGCAGATTTCCTCGCATCGACCGTTGACGCGGTGATTCCTCCGGGGGTAGTTTCGAAACAATACGGTACAAAAGCCACGGTAGCCGACCACATAGACCGGCGCGGGCAAAAGGAGGGGAGCATAATGAAGAAATTTGACCTGCTTGCGGCGACCTCGATCGCGTTGTTCGCTGCCGCGCCGGCGTTCGCCCAGACGGCGCCGACGCCCGCTCCCGCCCCGCAAACTACCGACGCTCAGCCGGCCGAAGAAGAGCCGGTGATTGACGACGTGGTCGTGACGGCGACGAAGCGCGAGACCACGCTGCTGGACACGCCGATCTCGGTCTCGGTCACGAGCGGTGCGACCATCCAGGAAGCGCAGATCCGCGACCTGATCGATCTTCAGACAGTGGTGCCGTCGCTGCGGGTGTCGCAGTTGCAAAGCTCGGCCAACACCAACTTCATCATCCGCGGCTTCGGCAACGGCGCCAACAATCCCGGCATCGAACCTTCGGTCGGTGTGTTCATCGACGGTGTCTATCGCTCGCGTTCGGCTGCACAGATCGCCGACCTGCCGAATGTGAAGCGCGTCGAAGTGCTGCGCGGGCCGCAGTCGACCCTGTTCGGCAAGAACGCGTCGGCCGGCATCATCTCGATCGTCACGGCCGAGCCGTCGTTCAAATTCGGCGGCAACGTCGAAGCGACTTATGGCAATTACAACGCCTTTATCGTGAAGGGCGATGTAACCGGCCCGATCACCGACACGCTCGCCTTTTCGCTGGCGGGCAATTACAATCGTCGCGACGGGTATATTCGCGACCTTGCGCTGAATACGAACTTCAACGACCGCAATCGCTATGGCTTCCGCGGCCAACTCCTGTTTCAGCCGAGCTCGGACCTGAAATTCCGACTGATCGCCGATTTCGACAGCATCGACGAAAATTGCTGCGCTGTCGTCAATCTCGTTGCAGGGCCGACCGTCGGCGTGATCCGGGCGATCGGCGGGAATGTGGTGACCGGCAATCCGTTCTCATACACGGTCTTCAACAATTACCGGTCAGTCAACCAGATCGACAATTACGGAATCTCGCTGCAGGGCGACAAGGATTTCGGCAAGTTCACACTCACCACGATCTCGGCGGCGCGCGGCGTCGACAGCTTCACCAACCAGGACTCCGATTTCACGAGCGCGGACCTGATCGGCACCAATCGCAATCGTACCAACATCCGCACCCTGACGCACGAAGTGCGACTGGCTTCGAATTTCGGCGGTCGCTTCGAATTCCTGCTTGGCGGTTATTATTTCAACGAAAGCATCGACCAGAAGGCCGACCTCACCTTCGGTCGCGACTTCCGGAACTATGCTCAGGCGCTTAGCGGCAATGGCATCAGCACCGTCGAGACGCTGATCGGCGTGCCCGCCAACACATTCAGCCAGCGTGGCCAAGGCCGGTTTGAGAACTGGGTCTATCGCAACAATGCCTACTCGTTCTTCGGCAGTGCGGACTTCAAGATCACCGAACGACTGGTCTTCACAGGTGGTATTAACTACACCAACGACAAAAAACGCTTCTCATCGGCAAGCTTCAGCACCGACAGTTTCTCGGCGCTCGATTTCGTCGCAATCGGTCGCACCGTCCTGTCGCAGCAAGCACTTGCCACGACGGTCGGTCAGCTTCTCGGCCTCCCGACGGGTACGCTTGCCAATGCCCAGCAAATCGGATTGTTTGCGCAGGCCAACCCCGCAGGCTTTGCGCAGGTCCAGGCAGGCGCCAACGCATTCGGTGCGGCCAACGCGAACAACCCGGCGGTCAACCCATTGCTCGCCTTGCGCTCGCTGCAGTTCCTGCCGCCATTCCTTAACGTCCCCAATGCCGTCGAGCCGGGCCGGACGGCTGATGACGACGTGTCCTATTCGCTGCGGCTGGCGTGGAAGGCGACGAATAACTTCAGCCTGTATTTCACCTATGGGACAGGCTTCAAGGCGTCCTCGATCAACCTCGGTGCGGATTCGCGGCCAACGCCCGCAGACTTCATCCCCGGCTCGCCGGCCGCCGTGCCGCCGCCCGGCGCTTCGCCGATCCGCACCGCCGGTCTGGCGCTGCCCAACCTCACCACCGGCTCGCGATTTGCAGCGCCCGAAAAGGCAACGGTGATCGAAGGCGGCATCAAGGCGCAGTTCCCGAAGGGCGCGTTCAACCTCGCGGTGTTCAGCCAGGAGATCAACAACTTCCAAGGCAACATCTTCACCGGCACGGGCTTCGTGCTCAGCAATGCCGGCAAGCAATCGACGTTCGGCATCGAATTCGACGGCAACTATTCGCCGGTTCGCGCGCTGACGCTCAATTTCGACATCACCTATCTCAAGCCGCGCTACGACTCGTTCGTCAACGGCTCGGCGATCAATGCCGGTTTCACCGTCAGCCCGGCCAACCTGACCGGCCAGACGCCCGCCGGCATCCCCGAGGTGTCGCTGTCGGCCGGCTTCACTTATCGCCGCGATATCGCTCAGGATCTGAAACTGCTGCTGCGGAGCGACTATCAGTGGTCGAGCGACACGCAGATCGCCGAAGGGGCACCGCAGTTCCGCCGCCAGATCACGTCTCTCAACTCGTCGTTGAGCTTGCAGTTCAAGAATGGACTTGAGCTGTCGATCTGGGGTCGCAACCTGTTTGATCAGCAGTATATTTCGACGATCTTCCCGTCAGTTGCCCAAGCAGGCAGCCTTTCGGGCTATCCGAGCCAGCCACGGACGTTCGGCGGAACCGCGCGGTTTAAGTTCTGAAGCGATCAAAAGCGCCGTGACTTTGGGGGCTTTCGGAGACGGTCCGAAAGCCCCTTTTTAGCGTCAATGGTTTAAATGCGCGGCATGCCAGCCGATATGATCGGCCATGAACGTCGACACGAAAAGATAGCTATGATCATACCCCGCTTGCATGCGGAGAGTGAGGTCGATCCCTGCAGCGGCACAGCCGTTTGCGAGCCTTTCGGGCTGCAACTGCTCCGCAAGATACGGATCTTCTTCGCCCTGATCGACAAGGATCGGGCCACTTCGGGCGCCGTCCGCGATCAACGCGCATGCATCATGGTTGCGCCATAATGCCGGGTCGTCGCCAAGATAACTGGCAAAGGCCTTGCGGCCCCACGGCACTTCGGTCGGCGCCACGATCGGCGCAAAGGCCGACACGCTCCTGAACCGCCCGGCATTGCGCAGCGCGATCGTCAGCGCGCCGTGCCCGCCCATCGAATGCCCGGTGATGCCCTGCCGTCCTATGTCTGCGACCGGAAAATTCGCGGCAATCACGCCGGGCAGTTCATCCTCGATATAGGACCGCATGCGGAAATGCGGCGCCCAGGGGGGCTGCGTCGCGTCGAGATAGAAGCCCGCCCCCTGCCCCAGATCATAGGCTGGATCATCGGCGACATCCTCACCACGCGGGCTCGTATCGGGCGCCACAAAAATGATGCCATGTTCCGCGCACGCGCGCCGATACTCGCCCTTATCGGTCACATTGGCATGGGTGCAGGTCAATCCCGACAGGAACCAAAGCACCGGCAGTCGGGCGCCCGGCGCGTGCGGCGGCACATAGACCGAAAAGGTCATCGGCACGCCGCACGCGATCGACTCATGTCTGTAGACACCCTGTTCCCCGCCAAAAGCGCGGCTGACCGAGAGTGTCTCCAGCGGCATTTGCGCTCAGCCCATGCGATGCATGGCGCAAAGCTTGTTGCCGCTCGGATCGCGCAGATACGCCAGGTAGAGCTTGCCGAAGCCGCCCTCGCGCACGCCGGGCGCATCCTCGATCGGCGTCCCGCCGGCCGCTGCCCCGGCGGCATGCCACGCGTCGGCCATTTCGGGCGATTCCGCCGCGAAGCCCACCGTCCCGCCATTGGCGGCGCAAGCCGGCTCGCCGTTGATCGGTGACGTGATGATCAGCAAGCCACCGCCATGAATATAGACGAGCCGCCCGCCATTCTCCATCGCGGGCTTCCCGCCGAGCGCGCCGATCGTCGCGTCGTAGAATCTCCGCGACGCTTCGAGATCGTTCGAGCCGAGCATGATGTGCGAAAACATAGCGCTTCTCTCCCTTGGGCTTTCAGTAAACGACGACCGAGCGGATGCTCTCGCCCGCATGCATCAGATCAAAGCCCTTGTTGATCTCGTCAAGGCTCAGCACATGGGTGATCATCGGATCAATCGCGATCCTGCCGTCCATATACCAGTCGACGATCTTTGGCACATCGGTACGGCCCTTGGCACCACCGAACGCCGTACCGCGCCAGTTCCGGCCGGTAACAAGCTGGAAAGGACGTGTGCTGATTTCCTTGCCCGCCTCAGCCACGCCGATGATGATGCTGGTGCCCCAGCCGCGGTGGCAGCATTCCAGCGCCTGGCGCATGACATCGGTGTTGCCGGTACAGTCGAAGCTGTAATCCGCGCCGCCATCGGTCAGTTGCTGGACTTCGGCGATGATCTCGCTCGAAGACTTGCCGCGCGCATCGATGAAGTCGGTCATGCCGAACTGGCGGCCCCAGTTTTCGCGGGCCGGGTTGATGTCGACGCCGATGATGCGTGCCGCGCCGACCAGCTTCGCGCCCTGGATGACGTTCAGGCCGATGCCGCCAAGCCCGAACACCACGACCGTGTCATTCACCTGGACCTTGGCCGTGTTGACGACGGCGCCGACCCCGGTGGTGACGCCGCAGCCGATATAGCAGCTGGTCTGGAACGGCGCGTCAGGCCGGATCTTCGCCACCGCGATTTCGGGGACTACGATGAAGTTAGAAAAGGTGGAGCAGCCCATGTAATGGAAGACCGGCTGCCCTTTATAGGAAAAGCGCGTCGTCCCGTCGGGCATCAGGCCCTTGCCCTGTGTCGACCGGATGGCGGTGCACAAATTGGTCTTGCCCGACAGGCAGGACTTACATTGGCGGCATTCGGGCGTGTAGAGCGGGATGACGTGGTCGCCGGGTGCCACGCTGGTCACGCCCGCGCCGACCTCGCGCACGGTTCCGGCACCCTCATGGCCAAGCACGCTTGGAAACAGGCCCTCGCTATCGAGCCCGTCGAGCGTGTAAGCGTCGGTGTGGCAGATGCCGGTGGCCATGATCTCGACCAGGACTTCGCCAGCCTTGGGCCCCTCCAGGTCGAGCTCGACGATTTCCAGCGGGCGTTTCGCCTCGAAGGCGACGGCGGCGCGAGTTTTCATCATCTGCTCCCGGTGGTCTGATTCCCGTCCAGCCCCTCGCACGCGCGGCCTGCCTCGATCAAGGTGCATCCGCCGTGAACCGATCGCGACCCAATTGTGACTATTTTCATGCGCAGCCCGTTGCGGCGCGCGTGACAACGGCTAAAAGGCGAAACACAAACAAGAAGCACTCCATGTTGGAGGAGCATCGGATCGGCGCCAATGCCGATCATGGGAGGATCTAGAATGGCAAAAGCACCCGCAAGCGCAGGCCCCAAAACCGGCGGCATCCATGCGCCCGTAACGCCGTCTGCCGAATTGGCGGCCATTGTCGGCGCCGATCGCCTGCCGCGCAGCGAGGTGATCAGCAAGGTTTGGGCCTATATCAAGAAGCACGATCTCCAGAATCCCGCCAACAAGCGCGAAATTCTGGCCGATGCGGCGCTCGAGAAGGTTTTCGGAAAGAAATCGGTCACGATGTTCGAAATGAACAAGCATATCGCCGCGCATGTGAAGGCCTGATCGCGCGCACGCCGACCCGATCGGGCATCGGCTGTGTAACAATTTTGCAACGCCCATCATGATTTGCAGGATGACCCGGCCAAGCGCTTGACCGGGATAGGTTCCGCGCGGCACTTGGCACCCCTGCACCTTTTTCACATTGGCGGGGGGATAAGTCCGATGAACGGTTTTTCGGTACGCACGCGGCTGTTTGCTGCGGCATTGCTTGCATCGGCCGCAACGCCTGCCTTTGCGCAGGATGCGACGCCTGCGCCGGCTCCCGATGCAGAAGCGCAGACCACCGATGACGTGGTGGTGACCGCGCAGCGTCGCGAAGAGCGCCTTAAGGACGTGCCGATCTCGGTCGCCGCGATCGGCGGTGACCGACTCGAACTCGTCCAGTCGGGTGGTAACGATATCCGGGGCCTCGCCGGCCGCGTGCCCAGCCTCAACATCGAAAGCTCGTTCGGGCGAGCGTTTCCGCGCTTTTACATCCGTGGCCTGGGCAACAGCGATTTCGACCTGAACGCGTCGCAGCCGGTGAGCCTGGTCTATGACGACGTGGTCCTCGAAAACCCGATCCTGAAGGGCTTCCCGATCTTCGACCTCCAGCGTGTCGAAGTGCTGCGCGGACCGCAGGGCACGCTCTTCGGCCGCAACACGCCGGCGGGTATCGTCAAGTTCGACTCGGTTCGTCCGAGCACGCCCGGCGGCTATATCCGCGGCGGTTATGGCAGCTATGGCACGGTCAATATCGAGGCAGCCGCGACGCTGAAGCTCAGCGACACGCTGTCGGCGCGCTTTTCGACCATCTATCAGCGCCGCGACAATTGGGTCGACAATGTCGCCACCCCGCAACGCGGCGACCTTGAGGGCTATAGCGACTGGGCGGGCCGCGTTCAGCTCGAATGGAAGCCGACCGATGCGCTGACCGCACGGCTGACGGGTCAGGTTCGGGTGCTCGACGGCACCGCGCGCGTCTTCCGCGCAAACCTGTTCGCCGTGGGCAGCAGCGACCTGATCGGTCTGGGCGGCCCCGGCACCCCCTTCCGTCGTGACCAGGTCCGGCAGGACGGCGTGAATTTCCAGCGGCTGCGCAATTACAATGGCGGCCTGACCGTCGATTATGATTTCGGGCCGGTAACGCTCACATCGGTGACCTCTTATTGGAGCGGCACCATCTTTACCCGCGGCGACATCGACGGTGGTTTCGGCAATCAGTTCGCGCCGCCCTTCGGCCCCGGCTTTATCCCGTTCTCCGCACAGTCGCAGGACAATATCCCGAGCCTTGACCAGTTCACGCAGGAATTGCGGATCGCGTCGAACGGCAGTGGCCCGTTCAGCTACCAGGGCGGCTTTTTCTACTTCAACGAAAAGCTGCGGATCGATTCGCTCGATTTCGGCACGCCGACCGACCTGACCCCGGCGGCGGTCGCCAATCAGCGCCAGGCAAGCGATGCATTCGGCGTGTTCGGATCGCTGACCTATCGCTTCGATTTCGGCCTGACCCTTCAGGGTGGCCTTCGCTACAATGACGACAGCCGCAGCCTTACGGCATCGCGACCGATCGACAATCGCCCTGGCTTCCTGGGCTTTGGCGGGCCGGTGCCGCTCCAGCGCGCCGATGTCGGCAGCAGCATCGTCACCTGGGACGTCAGCGCGACCCAGAAGGTGACCGACGAGGTCAACCTCTATGCGCGTGTCGCTCGCGGCTATCGCGCGCCGTCGATCCAGGGGCGCCTGGCATTCGGTCGCACGCTTTCGGTTGCCAATAGCGAGCGGACGCTGTCGGTCGAAGGCGGCTTCAAGTCGGTTTATTATGGCGGTCGTCTGCGCCTGAACGTCAACGGCTTCTACTTCACGACCAACGATTTGCAGCTGACGGCGGTCGGTGGCGCGTCGAACTTCACGACCCTGTTCAATGCGCGCAACGTTGATGGTTATGGCCTTGAGGCGGAACTCGAAGCGACGCCGGTCGAACGGCTGAACTTCACCGCCGGCATCAGCCTCAACAACAACCGCATCAATGATCCGAATGCGTTCGTTGCCGGCTGCGCATCGGGCTGCACGGTGCTCAATGCGCAGCGTGCCGGTTCGCCGGGCATCTTCTCGATCGATGGCAACCGCTTGCCCCAGTCGCCGAAATGGACCGCGAACTGGACCGCGCGCTACGCTCATCCGGTTGGCAATGGCGAACTCTATATCGGGACGGATTGGGTCTTCCGTTCGGAAATCCAGTTCTTCCTGTACCGCTCGGTCGAATATCGCGATCGCTTCCTGCTCGAAGGCGGCTTGCGTGTCGGCTACAAGACGGGACCGTTCGATTTCGCCGCCTATGTCCGCAACATCACCGACGATCAGTCGGCGGTGGGTGGCGTCGACTTCAACAACCTGACCGGTTTCGTCAACGAACCGCGCATCGCCGGGTTCGAAGTCGGCTTCAAGTTCTGACCGACCGATCGCTCGGGGGCGCTGCAGCGATGTGGTGCCCCCGAGAGGACTTGAACCTCCGACCTGCGGTTTAGGAAACCGTCGCTCTATCCGGCTGAGCTACGGGGGCACGCGCGCGACTGACTATCGGCGCGCGCCGCCCGGGTCAATTGCGCGCGGACGGCGGCACGACCGGAACCAGCAATGGCGCCACCGGCACGCCTTCCTCGACCAGCTCTCGTGCTTCGGCGAGCGTGGTTTCGCCGTGGATCGGCGCCGCCGTTTCTTCGCCGAGATGCATCGCTCGCGCCCGGTCGGGAAAGGCACGACCGACCCATTCGGACTTGTCGATCATCGCCGCCTGCGCCTCGGCGAGCCGCGCCATCAGGGCCTGCGCGTCGTGGGGCGTCGGCTTGGCCGCGGGGGTGTCGCGCCGATTGCCTTTCGCGCCGACATTGGGCGCCATCACGGATTTCTCGATATCGGCATTGTCGCAGACCGGACAGCGAACCAAGCTTCGTGCGCGCTGATCCTCGAAGCCGGCAGACGACCCGAACCACGCTTCGAACACATGGCCGCCCGCGCAGCGGAGATCGAAGACGATCACGCCGCCGTTACCGCAGGTATCGGGCGGCGATGGCTGAGCACCGGCACGCGAGCGCGGACGTCGGCAAGCCGCCCGTAATCGATCTCGACAAAGCCGACACCCGGTGCCGTCCCCATATCGAGCAGAACCTCGCCCCAGGGATCGACGACGAGCGAATGACCAAAAGTCTCGCGTCCGTCCTCATGCATGCCGGTCTGCGCTGCAGCGATCACAAAGGCCGCTGATTCGACCGCCCGGGCGCGCTGAAGCAGATGCCAATGCGCGGCACCGGTCGGTCGGGTGAACGCAGCCGGGATGCCGAGCAGCGTCGCCCCGGCCTCGCTGAGCGCGGCATAGAGCGCGGCAAAGCGGAGGTCGTAGCAGATGGAGAGGCCGAGCTTTCCCACAGGCGTCTCGGCCACCACGGCCCCTTCGCCAGCGGCATAGGTCGACGATTCGCGCCAGCTCTCGCCGGTGGGCAGATCGACATCGAACAGGTGGAGCTTGTCGTATCGCGCGCGGACGGCCCCCGCGGCATCGATCACGAAGCCGCGATTGGCGAGACGGCCATCGGGCCGCCTGAGCGCCAGCGATCCGAGATGCAGCCAGATGCCATGTTCGGCCGCGGCACCACGCGCGGCCTTCAGGACGATGTCGTCATCTTCGGCGCGGACGCTCGCCGCCGCGCGATCCCGGTCGCGATCGACAAGGCCCGTCATCTCCGGCGTGAACAGCATGGCGGCGCCGCCCGCCGCCGCCTCCGCGATCGCGTCCACGACGCATGCGGCATTGGCGGCAGGATCGATGCCGCTCGTCATCTGGAGCAGCGCGAGCCTCGTCATCCGGCAAGCAGCGGGTCGAGGCCACCAGCCTGGTCGAGCGCGATCAGATCATCCGATCCGCCGATATGACGTCCGCCGATGAAGATCTGGGGTACCGTCGTGCCGCCGTTCGAGCGCTCGAGCATCTCGCCGCGCTTGGGACCACCCATCGTGATGTCATATTCCTCGACCGCCGCCCCCTTTTCGGCGAGCAGGCGAAGCGCACGCGCGCAATAGGGGCAGAAGGCCTTGGTGTAGATTTCGACTTTGGTCATCGCTCAGAGGTGTGGCCGCGACGGTCGATTGTCAATCGGCGGCGGCAGGGTCGAGAACACGTGCCCAACACAGGATCGTCACCTTGCGCGCGCCTGCCCGCAGCAACGTCAGGGTACACGCGCCAGTGGTCGCGCCGCTGGTATAGACGTCATCAACAAGCACGATCGCTTTGTCGGCAAGGCGTGCCCGGCGATCCGGTGAGATCGCGAACGCCCTCGCAACCGCTTCGGCGCGTGCCTTGGCCCCGAGACCGCGCAGCAGCGGCGTCGCGACGACACGGCGCAGCGAGTCGACATCGAGTGGCACGCCCGCGTATCGCGAAAGCCCCCGCGCGATTTCCCCGGCCTGGTTGAAGCCCCTCCCCCACAAACGTCGCGCGTGGAGGGGTACCGGGATGAGGATTTCGGCGTCGCCCGGCATCAGGCGAGCCATGTGCCGCGCGATGGTTTCGGCATAGGCAAGGTGCCCGCCATATTTCAGCCGGAGCGCCATCGCCTTGGGGATCATGTCATAGGCGACGGCGGCGCGAACCCCGGCATGTCTCGGCGGCGTCTCGAGACATTCGGCGCACCGGGCATCGACGCCGCGGTCGATGCTGAACGGCGTATTGCAGCTTGCGCACCATGGCGGCGCGAGGAAGCGAAGCTGGTTCCAACAAGCGGCACAAAAGCGGTGGTCGGCCCGCGTCACGGCGCCGCAGCCCGGACAGCGCGGCGGCAGGGCCGCGTCGGCGATCAGTCGAAAGGGCGCGATCAGCGGATCAGACAGGCGCATTCGATCTTGTCGCCCGGCGCACCGGCCGCCACAAGCGCTACCGATGACCGCGCCCGAAATCTTCGACCGTCGATTGCGCCGGGCACGCCGCGACCGCGCCATGCCCGGTTATGCGGCGCATGATTTCCTCCGCGCGTTCATGCTAGAGGGGCTTCAGGATCGGCTGGCGATGGTCAGGCGGCCTTTTCTCGACGTCCTCGACATCGGCGCTTTTGCGGGTGGAGTCGCCACCCCGCCGGGCGCGCACGTGGCCCGGCTCGATGCGGGGTTTCGCTTCGCCCGCACTGTGGGCGGCGTACAGGGCGATGAAGATCGGCTGCCATTTGCCGACGGCGCCTTCGATCTGGTCATATCGGCAGGGGTTCTCGATACGGTCAACGACTTGCCGGGCGCATTATCGCTGGCCCGGCGGGTGCTGCGCCCCGACGGGCTGTTCCTGGCCGCCTTTCTCGGCGCCGGAAGCCTTGCCACCCTGCGGGCCTGCCTGCGTGAGCCGGAAAGCGATCGCCCGGTCGCACGGCTTCACCCGCAGGTCGACGTTCGTGCGGCGGGCGACTTGCTGATGCGCGCGGGGTTTGCGCTGCCGGTCGCCGATACCGAAACGCTGAACGTGCGGTATCGCAGCCTCACCGGCCTGCTTGCCGACCTGCGCGGCATGGGCGCGACGAATCTGATGCCGGTCCGTTCCGCGCTCGGCCGTGCCACGCTGGCGCGAGCCGAGGCGGCATTCGCGGAACGCGCAGACGCAGACGGTCGCACGACCGAGCATTTCGACATCCTCTTCCTGACCGGCTGGGCACCCGATGCATCGCAGCCGAAGCCGGCGCGACGCGGCAGCGCAACCGCATCGCTTGCCGCCGCACTCAAGCCGCCGGGCTAGATCAGCGCCTCGATCAGGCCGACCATCGACTTGTCGGCAGGCGGCATCGGCAGCTGGTGCATCGCGACGGGCCTTACCCAGCGGATTTCCGCTGCTTCGACCGGACGCGGCGTGCCCTGCCACTTGCGACACACATAGAGCAGCAGCAGCAGGTGCCGGTCGCCAGCCGCGACGCTTGAAAAGGTGGCCGGAGCCAGACACGCCGTCTGAGCCGAAATGCCAAGCTCTTCTGACAACTCGCGAATAAGAGCTTCTTCGGGTGTTTCGCCCGCCTCGATCTTGCCGCCAGGGAATTCCCAGAGCCCGGCATGCTTCTTTCCCGCTGGCCGCCGGGCCAGCAGCACGCGTCCGTCATTGTCCACCAGCGCTACCGAAACGACGCTCAGAATCGATGTCAACGTTGGAGCAAGCACGAATTCTTCCCCCGGCTTGGGCATTCCTTAACCTTACCTATTATAACGTTAGGCTGGCGCGTGAAGTGTGAGGGCAAGGTGTCCAGCATGGGCAAGCAGATTCGACGCATGTTTGCCGACCGTAAGGGCGGAACGGCGATCGAATATGGCTTGATCGCCGCGCTCGTCGTGATCGGCATGATCGCCAGCCTCGGTTCGCTCGCGAATCAGACCGTCGGCATGTGGGGCAATGTGAATACCAAAGTCACAAACGCCAACGGCGGCTGAACGTCGCGACATTCGTGATTCGCATAAACGGTTTGTCAACTTCCCCGTCCTAGATGTCTGTTTGCTGAACCGGTTATCCGGTCGGCCGGGTAACTGAAGATTTTTGCACTGGAGACCGGAAAATGCAGACCATTCGCAAGTTCATCAAGAACAACAAGGGCGCGACCGCAATCGAATACGGCCTGATCGCCGCTTTGATCGCGGTTGCAGCGATCGCCGCCATGTCGGGCCTGGGCAACCAGCTGAAGACCACGTTCACCAACGTGACGTCGAACATGAAGGCTTCGTAAGCTTCTCCCAAGCTTTGCGTAGCAAATCGGGGGCAGCGGGTTTCGATCCGCTGCCCCTTTTGTTTATGGGTCTATTAAAGCCGGCCCATCGCCAGGAACTTTTCGCGGCGCCCCCGGATCAGCGCGGCTCGGTCGAGCGACGCCAGATCATCGAGCGCGGCGGCGATGGCATTGCCGAGCGTGGCAACGGCTGTCGCAGGATCACGTTGCGCCCCGCCGAGCGGTTCCGGCACGATCGTATCGATGACGCCGAACGCGGCCAGATCCTGCGCCGTCACACGCATTGCTTCGGCTGCGTCAGCGGCCCGGTCGCTGGTCCGCCAGAGGATCGACGCGCACCCTTCGGGTGAGATGACCGAGTAAACAGCGTGCTCGAACATCAGCACCCGATTACCCGTGGCAAGTGCAACGGCACCACCCGAACCACCTTCGCCGACGATCGCCGCGACGACAGGAACACCGAGCGCAAGGCATTGCTCGGTCGATCGCGCAATCGCCTCGGCCTGGCCGCGCTCCTCTGCCTGAATGCCCGGAAACGCCCCTGAGGTGTCGACCAAGGTGACCAGGGGCAAACCGAACCGATCGGCGAGCTGCATCAGCCGGATTGCCTTGCGATAGCCTTCGGGCTTGCCCATCCCGAAGTTGTGGCGGATGCGGCTGGCGGTATCGCTACCCTTTTCATGGCCGATCACCATCACCCGCCGACCGCGGAAACGGGCCAGGCCGCCCAGGATCGCCTGATCGTCACCAAAGGCCCGATCACCGGCAAGCGGCGTGAAATCGTCGAACAGCGCGGCAACGTAATCATGAAAATGCGGACGGTCGCCGTGGCGCGCCACCTGCGTCTTCTGCCATGGCGTGAGGCGCGCATAGGTGTCGCGCAGCAGCCGTTCGGCCTTTTGCTGGAGGCGCGCGACCTCCGGCCCGATATCGATTGCGCCGCCGGCTGCAGCGGCAGTCGCGCGCAATTCGGTGATCCGTGCTTCGAGCTCGGCGATCGGTTTTTCGAAATCTAGGAAACTGGCCATCAGGCGGGCTCGGTTAAGCACCGCACGCGGCTGCGTCAACGGATAGGATGGTCGCCAAGCGGATGACGGCTGTTGACAAGGTCGACGAGCCGCCTGCTGTCGACATGCGTGTAAATCTCGGTCGTGGCGATATCGGCATGACCGAGCATCAGCTGCAAGGCCCGCAGATCGGCGCCTCCTTCGAGCAGATGAGTGGCAAAGGCGTGGCGGAGCACGTGCGGGCTGATCCGATCCGGCGGGATGCCTGCCTCGACCGCCAGCGCCTTCAACAGCTGATAGAGCCGGATGCGGGACAAGTGCCCGCGACCGCTCGGAAACAGCCAGGCGCTGCGCGGCGGCACGTTTTGGCGCCAAGCCGCCACCGCCGCCTGCGCACGGTCGGAGATCGGCACAAGCCGCTCGCGGCCGCCTTTGCCCTTGAGGATCAGATAGGGCCGATCGGCGGCAACCGCATTGCGCGGCAGGCTCATCAGCTCGCTGGCGCGGAGGCCGGACCCGTAGAGCAGTTCGACGAGCGCCGCGAGCCGCAGATCACGCGGGTCTTGCGGATCGCGCCCGATCCTCGTCGCGATCGCGTCGAACAATCGTTCTACATCGCCGCGATCAAGCGATCTCGGTAGCGCGCGCACCGATCCGGGCCGGGGCAGCGCATCGCCGGGATTGTCGGCCCGAAAGCCCTCCTCGGTCAGAAACGCAAAGAACCGCCGCAGCGCCGCCGCCTTGCGGGCGACCGTGCTGCGCGACAGCTGCGCCCAATCGTCGCCCAAGCGTGCCAGCGCCGTCGTATCGGTCGTGGCCAGCCGGTGGTCGAGCGCCTCCGACGCCAGCCGCAGGTCACTCTCATACGCCGCGATCGTATTGACGGCCGCGCCGCCCTGCGCCGCCATCATCTCCAGGAACCGCTCGATCAGCGCGCGGTCGCTCGACGACGACGGTGCAGCGTCGGGGGTCAAAGCCGGGTGAGCGCCTCGACCGCGATCATCCGCGCCTCGCCGTCGAGCCCGACGCGGTGCATGGCGGCGACAATTCGGTAAAGCGCCTCGGGCGAAATGCCGTGCCAATTCGCCGTCTGCGTGCCGATTGCGGCAAGGACGATGACCGTCGCCGCTTCGTCGCGCGCCGCCGCCCGATCGATCGCGCGGGTCCAGCTATTGTCGAGCCCCAGATCGACCTGCAAGTCGCCGGCGAGCGTCGCCATCGTGCCGGGGTCGATCTGCCCGAGCCCGGCAAGTGCTGCGAAAAACATCTGCCGCTTGGTCGCCGCATCGCCGCTGGTGCCGCCGCGATAAGCGCGAACGTCGCTGCGGCTGAACCGCGCGCCACTGCGGTCATCCGCCAGTGCCAGCATCGCCCACCCCTCGCTGCCCCGCGCCGCCGCGCCGCGCCACCGCTGGGCACGGTGGCCGAGACCGGCAGACAACATCGAGGCGATCAGCCGGTCCGTATCCGCATCGATCGCGGGCGGCAGCGCGGCCGCAGCCTGCGCCGTCAGGATCAGGCGGGCATATTGCCCCCGGCCCGCCTTGGGCGCGTCCCACAACTGACGCATGGCATTCAGGCGCGCAGCCCGCTCCGCTTCGCTATAGGCCAGCCGTAGGTCGCGCGCGGCACCGGCCAGGGTCGAACTGCCGTCCTCGCCTTCGTCGATCTCGCCGAACAGGTCGATCAGCGCGGTGCTCGATAATACGCCCTGCGCGGCGGCGAGCTCGGCGGCGGGCGCGCGGGTGAGCGCGTCGAGGCCTGGTGCCTGCGCGCGCCAGAATTGCACCCGGGGAGAAACGGTTGCGAACAATTCCTCCGGAATAGGCGTCGCGCTCGCCATCGCGAGGCCGTAACGCCAGGCCGTCAACTGGCTTTCGCCGCCCCATTCGATCGTGACCGCGCGGCGCTTGTCGCCAATGCCGACAACCTTTTCCGCCAATGACAAGTCGATGCCGCGCGCCACCCCCTGGCGACGGGCCGCCGTGATTTGTGGTCCACCCTGGCCTGCGACCCCCGACAGGCCGGCGCACATCGCGTTGATAAGCGTCCAGGCCCGGTCATGCGGCTGCGACAGAGCCTGATCGACCAAAGGGCATGCCAGCGCTGGATCGCCCGTCGCCAAGGCGGCCTGCAAGGCGGCCTCGCGCAGCTTGGGCGTGAACTTGTCGGTATCGACCGCCTGAACCAGTGCGCGCGCGACCTGCGCCTCGCCCATGCGGATGAGGAGCCAGGCCCGTTCCGCGGCAAAATCGGCGCCGTTCACGCCCGCAGGGGTATCGAGCTGCGAGGCAAGCACGCGCCGCAGGGCGATCGACAGCCAACGCGACGGCAGCGGCGCGTCGATACGCGCCATCAACACTTCGAGGAAACGCCCATCGCTCTCGCCAAAGCCATTGGCAGGGAGTCCACCTTCAGCCGCCGAGACGATCCCGACCCGGGCGAGCGATCGCCGCGCATAGGCAGGCAGCTCATAGGCGGCCAGCGCAGCAGGGTCCGCCGGCGACGGGGTACCGGCTTCTTCGTCGGCGACCGTGTTGCCACTCAAATCGCCATCATCCAGCACGCCGGGCACAGCTTCAGGCGGTTGCGCGGGGGCAGGCCCCTCGGGCTGCACACGCGGTGACGGCCGATCGGCTGGCGGTGATGGTGGCTGGGTTTCGTTGAAACCGGGCGGCAGGATCGATTCCGGCCGATCCTGTGCAAGCCCCGCTCCGGCGATCAGCGCCAGCGCGACCCCGCCGAGCGCCGCCTTATTGTTGAAGCGACGCAAGCGGCACGACCTTTTCGACACGCGTCTGGGGCCGTTCGCTGTTGCGACCGGCGAGCACGAACATCCCCGCTCCGATCAGCAGGACGACGACAGCGAAAACGATGAGCAGGCGAGACATGACGGGTACCTGAGGTTTGAGGAGTGCTGGCCTTTTGCCGAGCGACGACGACGCTGTATAGCCCCTGTCATAATGTCGGAAAATGGCGGGCAGCATATTCAGTGGCAAGGCAGGCCGATCGTGCTCATCGGGCTGATGGGCGCGGGCAAGTCGACCGTGGGGCGACGGCTCGCCAACCGGCTGCGGCTGCCCTTTGTCGATGCCGATGTCGAGATCGAAGCTGCGGCGGGCATGACGATCACCGAAATCTTCGACCGATTCGGCGAGTCCTATTTTCGCGATGGCGAGCGGCGGGTGATCGCCAGGCTGATCGACGGAACGCCTAAAGTCATCGCGACCGGCGGCGGCGCATTCATCAATCAGGAGACCCGGTCGCTGATTCTCGAAGAGGCGATCGCGGTCTGGCTGGACGCGAATCCCGATGTGCTGGCCGAACGGGTCAAGCGCCGTGACACTCGCCCGCTGCTGCGCGGTCGGGATGCCGGGCAGGTGCTGCGGGATCTGGCCGCGGTGCGCAATCCGATCTACGCGATGGCGCCGATCCGCGTGTCGAGCCATCAGGCCCCGCACGAAGCGACCGTCCGCGCAATCCTGGAGGCCATTCGCCCATGAGCGAAATCATCGTCGAGCTTGGTTCGCGGCGCTATCCCGTGATGATCGAGCATGGATTGCTCGACCGCGCAGGCGCCCTGCTCGCGCCGCTTTCGCGCGGGCGCCCGATGGCGATCGTCGCCGATGCGCGCGTCGCGCCGCACTGCGATGTGCTCCGCGCTTCGATGTCAGCGGCCGGGATTGCGACCGAGGTCATCAACCTGCCATCGGGAGAGACGACCAAGAGCTGGGCAATGCTCGAAGAGTTGACCGAGGGGCTGCTCGATTTCGGCGTGGAGCGCGGCGATCATGTCATCGCGCTGGGCGGCGGCGTGGTCGGCGACCTGGTCGGATTCGTCTGCTCGATCCTGAAGCGCGGCTGCGGGTTCGTTCAGGTGCCGACGACCTTGCTCGCCCAGGTCGACTCGTCCGTCGGCGGCAAGACCGCGATCAACGCGCGGGCAGGCAAGAATCTTGTCGGTGCCTTTCATCAGCCTGCCCTGGTGCTGATCGATCCGGCAACGCTGGACACTCTCCCCCCCCGAGAGTTGAGAGCGGGATACGCCGAAGTCGTCAAATACGGGTTGATCAACGACCCCGACTTCTTTGCATGGTGCGAAGCGAACGGCGCCGCCCTGATCGACGGCGATGCCGATGCGCGCTCGCATGCGATCCGCCATTCGGTTGTCGCCAAAGCGCGCATCGTGGCAGCCGACGAGCGCGAAACCACCGGCATCCGCGCGCTGCTCAATCTGGGCCATACCTTCGGCCATGCCCTTGAGGCGGAAACGGGATTTTCCGACCGGCTGCTGCATGGCGAAGGCGTCGCCGCCGGCATGGCACTGGCTTTCGCTTATTCGGCCAGAACGGGACTTTGCAGCAGCGACGAGGCGCACCGGGTCGCTGCACATCTGCGTGGCATCGGCCTGCCCGACGGGCTTGCCGGTGCCGGGATAACCGCTTCGGGCGCGCGCCTTGTCGACCATATGCGCCATGACAAGAAGATGGACGGCGGCACCCTGCCCTTCCTGCTCGCGCGCGGGATCGGCCAGACCTTTCTCGACCGCTCGGTCGATCTTGCCGATGTCGCCGCTTTCCTCGACCAACAACCGCGCTGATGCCCAACGGGACCGCAAAGCGCGACTTGCCCAGCAAGATGTGCCCGGTGTGCCAGCGGCCTTTTGCGTGGCGCAAGAAATGGGCGCGTGACTGGGAGAATGTGGTCTATTGCTCCGACCGGTGTCGCGCGACCGGTCGCTAGCCGCGCGCGCCGTTCCAGGCGAGCCAGAGCCAGCCCGCGATCATCAGTGCACCGCCGAGCGGCGTCACCGCCCCGAGCCATTTCGGTAAACCCATGGCCATCAGATATAGCGTGCCCGCAAAGACCGCGCCGCCCGCAACGAACAGCCAGCCCACACCACGCATGCCCATTTGCGCGGCGATCAGGGCGGCAACCGCGTGCACGAGCTGATACTGACCGCCGGTCTTGAGCCACTCGGCCGCCTGGCCGTTCGCACCGTGCGCGCCAAATGCGCCTGCGCCCACCGCCAGCGCGCCCGACAGTCCGGCGGCGAGGATCAACGGGTTCATCCGGGTTCGCTCTCGGCGGCAATCGCCTCGGCGATCGACCGGTGGGTGAACATCTGCTCCGCCTCGGCATGCAGATCGCCCTGGTCGGCCTGGGCTCGCAGGCGCGAGGCGTCGCGGCGACGATATTCGTCCTCGGTCCTTGCGATCATTTCTGAATCCACACCCAGATTCGCCATTGCTTCCCGCGCCATCATGATTGCCGATTCGAACACTTCGCGGACTTTCCCCGCGACCGGCGCCCCGTCCATCTTGATCAGGCTGCGCCGATCATAAGCCCGAGCGAATATCGCCGCGTCGGGGAAGGCGGTGTGGACAGCTTCGAGAAACGCCCGATCGAGCTGATCGCCATCGGTGCAGAAAGCGATCACCTGCGCCTCACTCGCGCCCGCCTGGCGGAGCAGATCCATCCGGGTGCCGTCGCCATAATAGACCTTCATGCCAAAACTGCCGGCGGTCTCGATCATCTCGACGTCGCGGTCGATCAGCGTAACGCTGATCCGCTGCGCACTCAGCATCTGCGCAACCGTCTGTCCAAACCGGCCATAGCCGATGACGAGCGCGCTCGCGCCGTCCGCGCGCGGCTCGTCCATGCCCGTCGCGGCGCGCTCGGGCGCGGTCCGCAACCCCTTGGTGAGCGCCATCAGGAATGGGGTGGTCGCCATCGACAGCGTGACGATCGCACCGAACAGGCTCGCCGCCTCGGGCGCGATCAGCAATGCGTTCTGGGCTTGTGCAAACAACACGAAACCGAATTCGCCGCCCTGGCTCAGCAGCAACCCAAGGCCGAGCGCTTGCCGCCAGCCCATCCGGAACAGCAGCCCGATCGCGCTAATGATGGCGGTCTTGGTGACGATCAGCAACGCCGCCATGCCGATCACAAAACCGGGCCGCGCAGCAATCGCATCGAGATCGAGAAGCATCCCGACACTGAGGAAGAACAGCCCAAGCAGGATCGAGCGGAACGGATCGACATCGGCCTCAAGCTCGTGCCGGTAGGGGCTGTCGGCGAGCATCACCCCGGCGATGAAGGCACCAAGCGCGGTCGACAGCCCGAGCGTCTCCATGATCGCCGCGCTCGCGATCACGGTGAACAGCGCCGCGAAAATAAACATCTCGCGCTCGCCGAGATTGCCGATCAGCCGGAACATCGGGCGGAGCACGAACCGACCTGCCGCCACCAGCCCGGCAACCGCGAGCACGGTGTAGATCGCGAGCAGCCAGCCCGGCGTCGCGCCCGGCGGCGCCGGTGCCCGGCTGAGCGCGGCGATGATCGTGATCAGCGGCACGATCGACAGATCCTGGAACAGCAGGATCGAGAAGGCACGCTCGCCAAAGGGCGTTCGCAGTCGACCCGCCGATTGCAGCATCGGCAGCACCTGCGCCGTCGACGAGAGCGCCAGCGGCAAGGCGAGCGCAAGTGCTGCCGATACGGAGAAACTGGCGAACCACCAGATCACACCGGTCAGCGCGATCGCGCACAGGCCGACCTGCAACAGCCCGAGGCCGAAAATGTCGGCGCGCATCCGCCACAGGCGCGCGGGGCTGAGTTCGAGCCCGACGAGGAAAAGCAGCAGCGTGATACCGAGCTCGGCGATGCCCCGCTTCTGCTCGACGTCGCCGACCAGGCCCAGCACATGCGGCCCGACGACTGCCCCGGCGACGAGGAAGGCGAGTGTGGCGCCGAGCCCGAGCCGCCTGAACAGGAGGACGAAGACCAGCGCGAAGCCAAGCATCACCACGCCGTCGCGAAGCGCGGTTTCGGTCATGCCGCCGCCCGATCGGCGCCGGTCGCGGCGGCAGCGGCCGCTTCCGCCACAGCCTCGAAGGCAAGGCGGATCGAGGCATGGCGCGCACTATGCGGCAGGGCCGGCTCGAAGATCGCCAGTCCCGGCCAGTCGGGAACCGGCCCCGCCCCTGTAAGCCAATTCGTCAGCGCGTCGCGCGCCTCGGCCAGTTCGGCGGCGCTGCGGCCCACGGCATGGTCGGCCATCAGCGCCGCACTTGCCTGGCCGAGCGCGCAGGCCCTGACGAGCATGCCGATGTCGGAAATCCTGCCGTCCGCGTCGACATCGACGTCAACGGTTACGCGGCTGCCACAGACCGGCGAGCGCTTCTCGACGGTCGCGCGTGGCGCGGCGAGCCTTTCCGCTGCCGGTGCTTTCGCCGCCAGCCGCAGGATTTCCTTGTTATAGAGCGGCGCGCTCATCGGTTTCGATCGCTTTCAACGGGGGTGTCCACGGCGTCGGTATCATTGCCCCGATCGTCGTCGAACAGGGCACCCCCGCGGCGGCGCCGGTCCACGAAATCGGCTATTCCGGCGCTGGTTACCTTCAGCAACGGATATGTTCGTGATTTGGTGATCCAGTCGGGCCGCTGCAATGGCCCGCCAAAGGCGGTGTCGATGACGAGCACGATCAGCAGGAAGACGAGGCTCGCAAACACCAGGCCCTTCAGCCCACCGAAGCCGACGCCGAGCCCTCGATCGACCGGGCCGAGGATCGACGTGCGCGTCCGCTTGCCGATCGCATTGGCGACCCAGCGGCCGCCAAGATAGGCACCGCCTGCGATCAGCACGAACGACAGCACGGTCGCGCCTCCCTGGGTCGCAATCCGCTGGGCCAGCAATTCGGTGAGCGGACCGTGCAGCACCCGGAGCGCGAAGACGATGAAGACCCACGCGACCAGCGCCAGCACTTCGGTCACGAAGCCCTTCCGCGCGCCCTGCACGGCACCGCCGATCACCAGCACGAGCACGATGATGTCGAGTGCCGTCAAACCCATGAAGCGCGCCCTGATACCTTACTGAACGGCGACAACCGCTAGCCACGCCCGAGCATATGGTCAACGAAACTGCCGAGCGAGCGGAAACCGGCCAGCGCCAGCGATGACTTCTCCGACGCCGAAGCGGCGGGCAGCAGCGCGCGCTCGAAACCGAGCTTTCCCGCTTCCTTCAGCCGGAGTGCGGCATGCGCGACGGGCCGAATCTCCCCCGACAGCGCGATTTCGCCAAAGGCGACCGCCCCCACCGGCACGGGTCGCTCGCTGAGCGCCGAGATGAGGGCCGCCGCGACCGCGAGGTCGGCCGCCGGGTCCTGCACCCGGTACCCGCCCGCGATGTTGAGATAGACCTCGCTCGACGAAAAACTGAGGCCGCAGCGCGCCTCCAGCACCGCGAGGATCATCGCCAGCCGCCCGCTGTCCCAACCGACGACGGCGCGGCGCGGCGTCGCACCGCTCGCGAGCCGGACGACCAGCGCCTGAATCTCGACCAGAACCGGCCGTGTTCCCTCAAGCGCTGGAAAAACCGTCGTGCCGCTGACCCCCTCGTCACGCTGGGTTAGGAACAAAGCGCTCGGGTTAGCGACCTCGTCGAGCCCAGCCTCGACCATCGCGAAAACGCCAATTTCATCCGTACCGCCGAACCGGTTCTTGATCGCGCGCAGGATCCGGTACTGGTGGCTGCGCTCGCCTTCGAAGCTCAGCACGGTATCGACCATATGTTCGAGCACGCGCGGGCCGGCGATGCTGCCGTCCTTGGTGACATGGCCCACCAGCACCACCGCCGTGCCGCGTTCCTTGGCGAAGCGGATCAGCTCCTGCGCGGAGGCGCGCACCTGGCTGACGGTGCCGGGGGCGCCTTCGATCAGGTCGCTGTGCATCGTCTGGATCGAATCGATCACCAGCAGGGCGGGCGGCGTCGCCTGCGACAGGGTGGTCAGGATATCGCGCACCGACGTGGCAGCGGCCAGCATCACCGGCGCTGCGCCCAGCCCCAGCCTCCGCGCGCGCAGTCGCACCTGATCGGCCGCCTCCTCACCCGAGACATAGGCGACCGAGTGCCCCGCCAGCGCCAGCTTCGCCGCGGCCTGGAGCAGCAACGTCGATTTGCCGATTCCCGGATCGCCGCCGATCAGCGTCGCCGATCCTTCGACGAAGCCACCGCCGAGCGCGCGATCGAGCTCGGCGATGCCGGTCGGCAACCGCTCGGGAAGCGCAATCTCGCTGTCGAGCCCGACCAGTTGCAGCGACCGGCCGCCGCCCTGCAGATTATGCTTGGCGGCGAACGGCGTCACCGCCCCGCCCGCTTCCTCGACAAGCGTATTCCACTCGGCGCAATCGGCGCATTGCCCCGCCCAGCGATGCGAGACCGACCCGCAGGATTGGCAGACATAGCGTTTCTGGGGTTTGGCCATGGCCACCGATCTCGCAGGAACGCAAAGGGAACGCAAGCCCCGGCGGTGCGCTCAGTCGGGCAACGTCCAGACCACGGCTTGGATAAACCATCGGTCATCCGCACCCGGGGCGAAACGGGCACGCGTCGAGAGCAGCTTGACCGTCGCCTGATCGAGCAGCTCGGATGCCGGGGGAGAAATCAGCGTTACGCTGCTCGGTGAGCCATCGGCCGCGATCTTGATCAGCACAACGACACGGCCGGTCGCCTCGCTGCGCAAAGCTTGCGGGGGATAATCCAGATAGGATATCCATTCGCGCATGACCTCGGCTGGCGGGGTCTCGGCATGCTTGGCAGGGTCGAGATTCAACGCCGCCAATGCCCCCTTCTCGCAATCAGCGATATCGTCGATCAGACCGGTCGGGCCGGGCAAGTTGGCGATCGACAGCGCGGGGTCTTCGACCTCCAGCGAGATGCGTTCGGCATGGCGCAAATGGTCTAGATCAGTCGGCGACATCGCCACGCTAAGGTCGACGCGATAACGCCGCCCGACATAAATCCGCTGTCCAGTCAGCGCAAACTTCGTGCCGTCGGCAAGCACGAGGACGCCCTTTGGACTTGAGGGATAGCGCGGCGGATCGTCGGGATAGGAGCCAGCAAATACCCCGATGCTGAAAAAAGTCACTGGCGCACCAAGCGCCCGGGCGACCGCCATGCCGGACAGCGTCGTATCGTCCTCCAGCTTATAGGTCGCCGCGCAGCTGCCGGGCGACGCCTGCGCGATCCACGTCGCAGCAGGCGCCGCCTGCGCGAGCGCGATTGCGGCAATGATCATTGCAACCTCCCTGAGGCGACAAAGGGATTAAGTTTCGATAGTTTACGATGGCCGCGCCGGAATCGTAAGGCCTCGGGCGACCGCCGGTCGCGCCAGTCCGCGCGCGAGCTAGGCCTTAACATGCGCAAAATCGTCGAACCCGACGAGCGAGCCGTTGCCATAGAAATTAACGAGGCCGTTGACCCAGCCGAGCATCGAGATGTCTGCAATCGAAAAATCCCCAACGAACCAGTCGCGCCCGTCGAGCGCGCTGTCCATCACCCCGAGCAGCCGCCTGGTCTCCTCAAGGTAACGGTCGCGCGGGCGCTTGTCGTCCCAGTCTTTGCCCGCGAACTTGGTGAAAAAGCCGAGCTGCCCGAACATCGGCCCGACGCCACCCATTTGGAACATCACCCACTGGATTGTCTGCCAGCGCCGCACCGGATCGGCGGGAATGAACAGCCCGGTTTTGTCCGCGAGATAGAGCAGAATCGCCCCGCTTTCGAAAAGCGCCAGCGGCCTGCCTCCAGGGCCGGCAGGATCAAGGATAGCGGGAACCTTGCCGTTGGGGTTGAGCGACAGAAACTCCGGAGACTTTTGGTCGCCCTTTTGAATGTCGACCAAATGCGCCTCGTAGGGCAGACCGGCTTCCTCGAGCATGATCGAAACTTTTACGCCATTCGGCGTCGGCAGCCCGTAATATTGCAACCGGTCGGGTTGGCTGGCCGGCCAGCGCGCCGCGACGGGAAAGGTTGCGGAATCGAACATGGGGAAAGCCTCCTGCGGGGATGGTGTGTAGATAATGATGCGTCGTCGGCGACGCCATCGCCGAAATGCCCTGCAGGCAGCGTGGTTGGTTTGGCGGTGACGTCGGCTGATGACCGCACGGCTCGGCCCAATTCCCTTTTGCCGTCGCCCCCGCTATGGGCCGCGTAGATGATGACTTCCGAACTCCGCGTCGCGCTGTTCAGCGGCAATTATAACTATGTGCGCGACGGACCGACTCAGGCATTGAACCGGCTGGTCGGCTATCTTCTTTCGCAGGGCGCGGCCGTCAGGGTCTATGCGCCGACCGTCGCCAAACCGGCGTTCGAGCCGACCGGCGATCTGGTCAGCGCGCCGTCCTTCGCTCTTCCCGGACGGAGCGAGTATCGCATCGCGATGGGCCTGCCGCGCCGGTTGCGGCGCGATCTGGAAAGCTTTGCCCCCAATCTGGTCCATGTGTCGGCGCCGGACGTCCTCGGCCACCGCGCGGTCAGCTGGGCGCGGCAGCGCGGCATCCCGGTCGTCGCATCGGTCCACACCCGGTTCGAAACCTATCCCCGCTATTATGGCGCCGGCTTTCTGGAGCCCGCGGCGGTGGCGCTGCTGCGCCGTTTCTACCGCCGGTGCGACGCCATTCTGCCGCCGTCGCAGTCGATGGTCGATCTTCTGCGCGAACAGCGGATGAACGACGATATCGGGATCTGGTCACGCGGGGTCGACCGCACGATCTTCACCCCGGCGGCGCGCAGCCTGGTCTGGCGGCGTGAGCTCGGCATTGGCGACGATGAATTCGTCATCGGCTTTCTGGGGCGCCTCGTGCTCGAAAAGGGGCTCGACGTATTTGCAGCGGTGATCGGCGAGCTGATGCGTCGGGGCGTCCCGCACCGCGTGATGGTGGTCGGAGAGGGTCCGGCGCGCGACTGGTTCGCGGCGCAGGTGCCGACGGCGGTGTTCGCAGGATTTCAGGAAGGGCGCGACCTGGGTCGGGCGGTCGCATCGATGGACGTGCTCTTCAATCCCAGCGTGACCGAGACTTTCGGCAATGTGACGCTGGAGGCGATGGCCTGTGCCGTGCCGGTCGTCGCCGCCATCGCGACCGGTGCCTCCAGCCTGGTCGAAGACCGGGTAACCGGGCGGCTCGTCGATCCCAGCGACATCCCCGGCTATGCCGACGCGCTGCAGGCCTATGCCGAGGATCGCGACCTTGCCGACACCGATGGTCTGGCTGGCGAGGCCAAGGCGGGCGCGTTCGGCTGGGACGCGATCAATCAGAAGGTGATCGACAAATATCTCGCCGTGATAGAACGGCGCGTCCGCTGATCCCACAGCCGCACCGTCGCGCAGGAGCGGCGTGCAAATCCGGCCGCGTCGTTTATGGTCACGGCGATGGATGATCTGTTCGGCGCCACCGAATTGCCCCCTGCAAGCGCCCCTGCCGACGCGCCGCTTGCCGAACGGATGCGCCCGAAAGCGCTGGGCGACGTCGTCGGCCAGTCTCACCTGACGGGGCCCGAGGGCGCGATCGGGCGGATGGTTGCGGCGGGGCGATTATCGTCGATGATCCTGTGGGGTCCGCCGGGGACAGGCAAGACGACCATCGCCCGCCTGCTCGCCGACGCCGTGGGCCTCCGCTTCGCCGCGATCTCGGCGGTGTTTTCGGGTGTCGCCGACCTGAAAAAGGCGTTTGCCGAAGCCCGCGACCATGCCCGGACGGGGAAGCGGACGCTGTTGTTCGTCGACGAGATCCATCGGTTCAATCGCGCGCAGCAGGACGGCTTCCTGCCCTATGTCGAGGACGGCACGGTAACCCTGGTCGGCGCGACCACCGAAAATCCGTCGTTCGAGCTGAACGCCGCGCTGCTCAGCCGGGCACAGGTGTTGATCCTCCACCGCCTCGACGCAGCAGCACTCGCCGAGCTGCTCGACCGCGCCGAACAGGTCGAAGCGCGGAGGCTGCCCATGACGCCCGACGCACGCGCGGCCCTGATCGCCAGCGCCGACGGCGATGGCCGGTTCCTGCTCAACCAGGCCGAGACGCTTTGGTCGGTCGACTTGCCGGAACAGCTGGACCCGGCGGCGCTCGGCGCTTTCCTCCAGCGCAGGGTTGCGGTGTACGACAAGGACCGCGAGGGGCATTACAACCTGATCTCCGCGCTCCACAAATCGCTGCGCGGCAGTGACCCGCAGGCCGCGCTCTATTACCTGGCGCGAATGCTGACGGCGGGCGAAGAGCCGCTCTACGTGCTCCGCCGCCTCACCCGGTTTGCGAGCGAGGACATCGGCCTCGCCGATCCGCAGGCGCTGGTCCAGTGCCTGGCCGCGAAGGACGCCTACGACTTTCTCGGCTCGCCCGAGGGCGAACTGGCGATCGTCCAGGCCTGTCTCTACCTTGCGACCGCGCCCAAATCGAACGCTGCCTATCGCGCCCAGAAGGCTGCATGGAAGGCGGCGCGCGAGACAGGCTCGCTGATGCCGCCGGCGCATATCCTGAATGCGCCGACCAAGCTGATGAAGGACATCGGCTATGGCAAGGGCTATGCCTATGATCACGATACCGAGGCGGGTTTTTCGGGGAGCAATTATTGGCCCGAAGGCATGGCCCGCCAGGATTTTTATCAGCCGACCGGCCGGGGCCATGAAAAGCGCATCGCCGAACGGCTCGCCTATTGGGAGGATTTGCGACATGGCCGATCGACGCGCTCGGATTAGGCTGGCGATATTGGCGGTGAGCGTCTTTGCTGCACCGCTTGCTGCGCAGCAGGCGCGTGCGCCGGCGCCGGCGCCCTACACCCTTGCCATCGCCGCCGGGTATAAGGCCGCGATGATGTGCAGCGCGATCTTCATCGGCGGGCGCACCGAAGCGCAGGTCTCAGCCCTGGAGCTCACCGGAATTTATCCCGAATATGAGGCGGCGGTCGCCGCCCTCCCCGCCAAAATCGACCGCGCGACCGCGACGGTCACGGTGAGCTATGATCCCGCCCTGCCGCCCCGCCGCGCCACGCTGCGTCCTGGCACCGGCTGCACAAACGCGCCGATCGGCGCCACCACCTTGCCACTCGCTGCGCGTGTTGCCACGATCGGCCCCGCGCCGGCCAGCCCCTCCCCATGGCCGCTGGGCGATGCGCTGCCGAGGATTGCGCATCCCCCGCTCGCCGCAGTCGCGAAAGCACTTGGCGGCGGGTATAAGGGGCGCACGACCGGCGTCGTCGTGCTGCGCGGTAAGCAGTTGATTGCGGAGGCTTATGCCGACGGGTTTGGACCCTATACCGCGCAACGAACCTGGTCGGTCGCAAAAAGCATCACCGGCACACTGGCCGGGATCGCGGTGAAGGATGGCGCGGTTAAGGTCGACGCGCCCGCCCGCATTCCGGAATGGGCCGACGAGCCAAGTGGCAGTACGCGGCGCCAGATCACGCTCGACAACCTTTTGCGCATGGCTTCGGGGCTGCACAGCGACACCGCCGGCAATCGCACCGATGCGGTCTATTTCGGCGGCACCGCCGTGACCGAGGAGACGGTGCAGTGGCCGATCGAGGCCAAGCCCGGCGCGCGCTTCCGCTACGCCAACAACGACATCCTGCTCGCGATGCGGTCGCTGCGCGCCGCGCTCGGCGAAGTGCGCTACCGGGATTTCCCTGCCCGCGCGCTGTTCGACCGGATCGGCATGCGGCACACCGTCGCAGAGACTGACTGGCGCGGCAATTATGTCTCGTCGAGCCAGATCTGGACCACCGCGCGCGACCTTGCGCGGTTCGGGCTGCTCTATCTCGACGACGGCGTCTGGAACGGCACCCGCATCCTGCCGTCCGGCTGGCGGACCTATGTCACCACGCCGAGCGGCCCCCAGCCGCCCAGCGGCTTCGGCTATGGCGCGACATTCTGGCTGATGAACAAGGTGCCGGGCGTCCCCGCCGACGCATTTTCCGCGAACGGCAATCGCGGCCAGTTCGTCGTGATCATCCCGAGCCGCAGCATCGTGATCGTGCGGCGCGGCGAGGACGCGGCGAATGATGGCTTCGACATTGCGCGCTTCACCGCCGACATCCTGGCGGAAGTCCAGTGAACGACTGGGAGAGCGTCGTGGCCGCGGCGATAGCGCTGCCGGGTACGGTCATCGCCCCGCACTATGGCCAGCCGGCCGTGAAGATCGCGGCGAACGGGCGCACTTTCGTGTCGCCGGGGGGCGAATCGGACTCGTTCTGCCTCCATCTCGATCTCGACACGATCGAGATGCTGAAGGAAACCGACCCGGCGACTTACTACCAGACGCCGCATTACGAGGGCTGGGGCGCCGTGCTGGTCCGCTATGGCAGCCATGACCGCGACCGCGTCGAGGCGATGATGGCGCTTGCCCATGATCAAGCCGCAGCCCGGCCCAAGGCCAGGCCGCGCAAACAGCGGTGACCCGCTTTGCCCATTTCGTGGCGATCGACTGGTCGGGCGCGGTCGGCGCCGAGCATCGCGGGATCGCAATTGCGATCTGCGGCCATGGTCGCGCCGTGCCCGCACTCGTGCCGCCGCCGGGCCGATACTGGTCGCGCGCTGCCGTCCTCGACTGGCTTGAGCACGCACTGCCTGACGACAGCCTGGTCGGGTTCGATCTCGGCCCTGCGCTGCCGTTCGTCGATCGTGGCGCTTATTTCCCGGGATGGCCTGAAAGCCCCCGCGACGCGCATTCGCTATGGGCGCTGGTCGAGCGACTCTGCGCGGCCGACCCGCATCTGGCCGCGACCAGCTTCGTCGATCACCCTGACGCAGCCTTGCATTTCCGCCGCCATGGCGGGCGCGAGGGCGCTTCCTTCGGTGGCGGGCGCGGACGGTTGCGCGCGACCGAAGTTGCGCAACATCGGCAGGGCCTCAATCCCTATTCGAACTTCAATCTGGTCGGCGCGGCCCAGGTCGGCAAATCGAGCCTGACCGGCATGCGCCTGCTCCGCCGGCTCGGCGGCCGTTTGCCGGTCTGGCCGTTCGATCCGCTGCCACCGGTCGGATCGGCGGTCGTCGAAATCTACACCAGTCTTGCCGCGCTGGCGGCCGGGCGCGCGCGCGGACGCGCCAAGATGCGCGACATCGCCGCACTCAACCTCGCCCTCGCCAGCCCGGCGATCGACAGCGATCCGATGCCCGGCAGCGGCACGATCGACGACCATGCGAGCGACGCGATCCTGACCGCTGCATGGATGCGCCGCCATGCCGGTTGCGCGGGATTATGGACACCAGCCGGGCTGTCACCGATAATCGCGCGAACAGAGGGCTGGACCTTCGGCGTCACCTGACGCATTTGGGGCGGCGGCCATTCCCTGGTCCCATGTGCCGGTTTAGCTCAGCTGGTAGAGCAGCGGTTTTGTAAACCGAAGGTCGCGGGTTCGATTCCTGCAACCGGCACCACTCTTTCCCCCTTCCGCATGGTCCGCTAGCATCGCCCGATCCGGGTGGAGAGGCCTGAAGCAAAGGAGCGGCATGAACCGCGAGAAGGAATTGCGCCTCGCGCTGGTCTGTTATGGCGGGATCAGCCTGGCCGTCTACATGCACGGCATCACCAAGGAAATCTGGCGGCTCGCACGCGCCAGCTGCGCCTTTCATGAGGGTCGGACGCCCGCCAGCGGATCGCAGGGCGTCTATCGCGCGCTGCTCCAGGAAATCGAGAATGACCATCAGCTTCGCCTGCGCGTGCTGGTCGATATTGTCGCCGGTGCCAGCGCGGGCGGGATCAACGGCGTATTCCTGGCCCAGGCGATCGCGACCGGCCAGTCGCTCGAGCCGCTGACCGATCTCTGGCTCGATTCGGCCGATATCGAGCAACTGCTCGACCCCGACCAGGCGCCCGCGGGCCCGTTGTCCAAGATCTGGGCACTCCCGCTTGCATGGGTGGCGCAACGGCGCAGCGGCGACCCGGTCGATCAGCTGGTCGAAACCAGCGCCCGCCAGGAGGTTCGCGCGAAGCTGTCGAAATTCGTCCGCTCGCGCTGGTTCGAGCCACCCTTTGGCGGCAAGCGCTTCCTCAATCTGGTGCTCGATGCCTTCGAGGCGATGGCGGCCGCGCCGCGCGGACCAAGGCTGCTGCCCGAAGGGCAGCCGCTCGATCTTTTCGTGACCGTCACCGATTTTACTGGCCACCCCGAGCGGCTTTCGCTGAACTCGCCGCCCGAGGTGATGGAAACCGAGCATCGGCTCGTCTTTCCCTTCAGCGACCACGGCACCGCGTGCGATACGCTGGCACAGATCGGCGAACTCGCCTTTGCCGCGCGGGCAACGTCGAGCTTTCCGGGGGCCTTTCCCCCGGTAACGGTCGGCGAGCTCGACGCCGTCCTTGCCGATCGCGAGATTCCCTGGCCCGAGCGGACGGCCTTTCTCAACCGGATGCTGCCCCGGCACGCCGCCGTGGGCGCTGCCGACAAGGCGGTGCTGATCGACGGATCGGTGCTGGTCAACGCGCCGTTCCGCCCGGCGATCGAGGCGCTGCGGCAGAGGCCCGCACGGCGCCAGGTCGACCGCCGCTTCATCTACATCGATCCCTTTCCCGGCGGAAAGATGGACATGATGAAGTCGGGCGTCCCCGGCTTCTTCCAGACAATCATCGGCGCCATTTCGGAACTTCCCCGCCAGCAGCCGATCCGCGACAATCTGGAAGCGATTGCCGACCGGTCGCAACGGATCGAACGGATGGCAGAGATCATCGCCGGTATCCGTCCGGAAGTGGAAGCGCAGGTGGAGGCGCTGTTCGGCTACACGCTGTTCCTCGACCACCCGACCCCCGCGCGGCTGGCGAACTGGCGCAAACGGGCACAAAATGCCGCCGCCAGCAAGGCCGGCTACGGCTATGCCGCCTATGGGCATCTCAAGCTCGCCGGCGTGATCGAATCGATTACCCAGCTTCTGCACGGCGTCGGCGGTGAGCCGGGGCCGCAGCGCTGGCGGCACCTCCAGCGGCTGGTGACGGCGGCGGTGAAGGCGAAGGGCATGGGCGAGATGGGGCCGACTTTCACCGGCGGCACCAGCCCTGAAATGATCGCGTTCCTGCGCTCATACGATATCGGCTTTCGCATCCGGCGGCTGCGGCTGATGGCGCGACGGTTGAGCGATATCGAAATCGGCTATGACGAAGGCGATCTGGCGGGCCTGCGCGATGCGATATACGAATCGCTGGCCCGCTATCTCGATGCCAAGCGCACCGATCCGCACCTTGCCCTGCGCCGACAGGTGCGCGCGGTGCGTGGCGACGCGAGCGAACTGCTCGACGCCCTAGCGGAGTCGCTCGACCTCAAGACGCTCGACGACGAAGTTGAACAGCGGCTCGCTGCGGCGCTTGCGAGCGTCGGGCGCGATATTCGGCGGCCGATGCTGCTCAGCTATCTCGGCTTTCCCTATTTCGACGTCGCCACGCTGCCGCTGCTCCAGGGCGAGGGGCTGGACGAGTTCGACGCGATCAAGGTCGATCGCATCGCCCCGGACGACGCCACTGCGATCCGCGCAGGGGGCGCCGAAGCGACGCTCAAAGGCATTCAGTTCGGCAGTTTCGGGGCGTTTTTCAGCCGGGCCTATCGCGAAAATGATTATCTGTGGGGGCGCCTGCACGGCGCCGACCGGCTGATCGACATCATCGTCTCCACCCTGCCGCCCGGTATGCGCATGAAGCCGGGCCGCGTCGCGCAGATCAAGCGAGATGCCTTTATCGCCGTGCTCGACGAGGAAGAGCCGCGGCTGCGCACGATCCAGCCGCTGATCGCCTCGCTGCGCGGCGAAATCGGCTGATGCTGGTAAAGACCATCATCACGGCCTAAGCTTTGGTCGTCACGCTGGGGAGCAGTGCCGCATGCAATTTCTGAAAACGCTGTTCTGGTTCCTGCTCGCGGTTGTCATCGCGGTGTTCGCGGTCGGCAACTGGACGATGGTCACGATCAATCTGTGGGCCGGGCTGCGCGCCGAAATCAATCTGCCGCTGCTGCTGATCATCACCTTCCTCGCCGGGCTGTTCCCCACGCTGTTGTATCACCATGCGGTCAAATGGCGGCTGCGCCAGAAGCTATCGACGGCCGAGCGCGCGGTTGCCGACCTGCGCGGCGCCTCGAGCACAGCGCCGGTGCCCCCCTCGCCCGCGACCGACACCCCCGCCCCGGCGGCGATCCCCGCCGCCGTTCCGCCAGGTGGCGCATGACCAACCGGATTTTCGTCGCGCTCGACACGCCCTCGCTCGATCGCGCACGCACGATTGCCCAGAAGGTGCGCCACCATGTCGGCGGCCTGAAGCTGGGGCTCGAATTCTTTCTCGCCAATGGTCAGGCGGGCGTGCGCGAAATGGCCGAAATCGGCCTGCCGATCTTCCTCGATCTCAAGCTTCACGACATTCCCAACACCGTAGCCAAGGCTGTGCAGGCGCTTCACCCGATCGAGCCGGCCATCCTGACCGTCCATGCCTCGGGCGGTCGGGCGATGCTCGAAGACGCCAAGGCGGCGGCGTCGACCGGCACGAAGGTTGTCGCCGTGACCACGCTCACCAGCCTCGATGGCGACGATCTGCGCTCGGTCGGCGTGCCCGGCGACCCCCGCGCGCAGGTGATGCGGCTCGCCGAACTCGCGATGGCGGCGGGCATCGACGGCGTCGTCTGTTCGGGCAAGGAAGTCGAGGCGGTTCGCGCCGCCTGGCCCAAGGGCTTTCTGGTCGTGCCCGGCGTGCGGCCCAGCGATGCCGCGGTCGGCGATCAGAAACGCGTGGTGACGCCGCGTCAGGCTGCCGATGCCGGCGCATCGATCCTCGTCATCGGCCGCCCGATCACGCAAGCTGCCGATCCCGACCAGGCCGCACGCGCCATCGAAGCGACGCTCTAGCTGGTCGTCGCTCAGCCGTTCAGCATCGACCATAAGCGCGGGCCGTCGTCGCCGACCCGCCATTCGCCGGTCACGCGAAACCCCAGCGACTGGTAAATGCCGATATTCCGCTCGGTCGCGGTTTCGAGATAGAATGGCAGGCCGCTGCCGCCCATCCTGTCGATACCGGCCTGCACGGTCGCCCGCCCCAACCCGCGCCCCTGATGCGCGGGGTCGCAACCGGCGATATGCAGATACCAGAAGGGATGCGCCGGGAAGTGGGCGTCGATCGCGTTCGCGAGCGCAAGTGCCCGCCCCGTGGCAAAGCCGAAGGTTGTCAGGATCGGCCAGGCGTAGCGCAAGAGTTCGCCGGGGGATGTGTCCGCCTGCCCTGGCCCGCGCCACAAGGTCGCCGCCGCCGCGCCATCCGTCGTCAGGCGCACGCCCTTCTCGTCGCTGTCGAACAGCATCGCGAAGAATTTGGGCAATCGGCGGGCGCGAGCCCGGGCATCGGGCAGGATCCAGACCATCGCGGGATCGTCGGCAAAGGCACGCGCAAGCATCGCCGCAACCGCCCGGCGATCGGTGCGCGTGGCGAGGCGTACCCCCGGCACCCGATTACCGGATGCCGGCTGGTCGATCACGCCGCGTCGCCGGCCTTTTCCTTCTTCGCATAGACGCGCACCGGTTCCTTGCGGCCATCGGCAACGTCCTTGTCGATCACGACTTCATCGACGCCGTCCATGCTCGGCAAGTCGAACATCGTATCGAGCAGAATCGCCTCCAGGATCGATCGCAACCCGCGCGCGCCGGTCTTGCGATCGATGGCTTTCTTGGCAACCGTCACCAGCGCATCCTCGGTGAAGCCCAGCCCCACGCTCTCCATGTCGAACAGCTTCTGATACTGTTTGACGAGCGCGTTCTTGGGCTCGGTGAGGATCTTGACCAGCGCGGACACGTCGAGATCTTCGAGCGTCGCGATCACCGGCAGCCGGCCGACGAATTCGGGGATGAGGCCGAACTTGAGCAGATCCTCGGGCTCGACCGACTTCAGCGTCTCGCCGGTGCGGCGCTCTTCGGCGCTGGCGACATGCGCGCCGAAACCGATCGACTTGCCCTGCAAACGGTCGCCGATGATCTTTTCGAGGCCGCTGAACGCGCCGCCGCAGATGAACAGGATGTTTGTCGTGTCGACCTGCAGGAATTCCTGCTGCGGATGCTTGCGCCCGCCCTGCGGCGGCACCGAGGCGGTGGTGCCTTCCATCAGCTTGAGCAGCGCCTGCTGCACGCCCTCTCCGCTGACGTCGCGGGTGATCGAGGGATTTTCCGCCTTTCGGCTGATCTTGTCGATTTCGTCGATATAGACGATGCCGCGCTGCGCCCGCTCGACATTGTAATCGGACGCTTGCAGCAGCTTGAGGATGATGTTCTCGACATCCTCGCCGACATAGCCGGCTTCGGTGAGCGTCGTCGCGTCCGCCATCGTGAACGGCACGTCGAGGATGCGCGCCAGCGTCTGGGCAAGCAGCGTCTTGCCGCACCCGGTCGGCCCGACGAGCAGGATGTTCGATTTGGCCAGCTCGACATCGGCACCCTTGGCGCCGTGATTGAGCCGCTTGTAGTGATTGTGGACCGCGACCGAGAGGACACGCTTGGCGCGCTTCTGCCCGATCACATAGTCGTCGAGCACGTCGCATATTTCCTGCGGAGTCGGGACACCGCCGTCCTTCTTGCTGACGAGCGCCGACTTGGTCTCCTCACGGATGATGTCGTTGCACAGCTCCACGCATTCATCGCAGATGAATACGGTCGGCCCGGCGATGAGCTTCCTCACCTCGTGCTGCGATTTGCCGCAGAAAGAGCAATAAAGCGTGCTCTTCGAATCGCCGCCGCTAAGCTTCGTCATTTACAACCGTCCTTCGCGCTGAAACGAGCGCGCTCGTGGAGCGGGCCAGTGTAGCCCGCCCTGCTTCCATCCGACAATCACCAAAATCAAGGGAGGTGGCGACCGCTTCAGGCCGCTGCCGCCCCCGAATCCTCGGCCGGGACAGGCCGCTTGTCGAACACTTCGTCGATCAGACCGAACGCCTTGGCTTCGTCCGCAGACAGGAACTTGTCACGTTCCATTGCATTTTCAATCACATCGAGCGGCTGGCCGGTATATTTGGCATAAAGTTCATTCATCCGGTGCCGGATGCGCAGGATTTCCTTCGCCTGGATTTCGATATCGGTCGCCTGGCCCTGCGCACCGCCCGATGGCTGGTGAATCATGATCCGCGCATTAGTCAGCGCGACTCGCATCCCCGGCTCGCCGGCGGCCAGCAGGAAGCTGCCCATCGACGCTGCCTGGCCGATGCACACCGTGCCGACCTTGGGGCGGATATAGGCCATGGTATCATGGATCGCCATGCCGGCGGTCACGACGCCGCCCGGCGAATTGATGTACATGAAGATGTCCTTTTTCGGATTCTCCGATTCAAGGAACAGCAGCTGGGCGACGATGACCGAGGCCATGTGATCCTCGACCTGGCCGGTCACGAAGATGATCCGTTCGCGCAGCAGCCGCGAATAGATGTCGAAACTGCGCTCGCCGCGGTTCGATTGCTCGACCACCATCGGGATCAGCCCGCTGTTGATGGGAGCCGCAAAGTCGCCGGTTTCAAACGGATTGTGCATGTGATGTTCCTCGCTCTGAAATCCGTACATCGCGCTTGCCCCGGCCGAGTTCAAGCCCCGCGCGGTGCGTTACCCGGCGCGGGCAAGGCAAGATAGGCGAGCCGCCGCACTTCCTGCCGTCCGCGCACCACCGTGTCGAGGATAAGTCCGGCGAAGAAACTGAGCGCGGCGAGGATCATCAGGCCGGTCACCAGCACCGCCGTCGGCAGGCGCGGCACGAGGCCGGTCGCCATGAACGTCGCCGCCAGATCGACCGACAGGATCAGCCCGACCCCCGCCAGCAGTCCGGCGATCAGGCCGAAGAACAAGAGCGGCCGCTCAATCCGGTACAGCCGGATGATCGTGCGCAGGATCCGCAGGCCGTCGGCATAGGTATTGAGCTTCGATGCCGACCCCTCGGGCCGGACGAAATAGCGGGTTTCGACTTCGCCGACCGGCATCTTGAGTTCGAGCGCGTGAACGCTGATCTCGGTCTCGATCTCGAACCCCGCAGACAACACCGGGAAGCTCTTCACGAAACGCCGCGAAAAGACGCGATATCCCGAGAAGATGTCGGTGAAGCTCCGCCCGAACAAGCGCGCCAGGAACCCCGTCATCAGCCTGTTGCCGAGCACATGCCCGCGCCGATAGGCGCCCGCGGCGTCATGCACTCGGGTGCCGACGACCATGTCGAGCTGCTCGTCGGCCAGGCGTGCCACCATCGCCGGCGCCGCGCCCGCGTCATAGGTGGCATCGCCATCGGCCATTACGTAAATGTCGGCATCGACGTCCGCGAACATCCGGCGCACGACATTGCCCTTGCCCTGCATCCGCTCGGTCCGCACGATCGCGCCGGCCGCGCGCGCGACGTCGACCGTCCGATCGCGCGAGTTGTTATCGTAAACATAGATGGCCGCATCAGGAAAAGCGGCGCGGAACCCCGCGACCGTCTGCGCGATCGCGGCTTCTTCGTTGTAGCAGGGCAGGATGACGGCGATGCGGAGTGTCATCCGCCACGCCATAGAGCCGAAATGGTTCCGTTTCGATAAAATTGTCGTTTGACGCGCCGGGCGCCGATCGATCAACTGCCGGGGGAAGTCAGGGGCGAGTTCATGCCGATACGCAATCTGAAATGGCTGGCACTGCTGGTGTCGGCAATGGTGATCATCGATGCGCTTTGGACACCGGTCGTTCTGGGCATCGCTGCGCTCGCCCCGGATGCTTTCTCTATCTATGTGACGCCGATTGCCAGCAGCGTCGATGCCGCCGCGATCATCTTCAAGCTGATGACGATCGCGGCCTTCGCCCTGTGGATCTATCTCGCCGGGGTCAATCTCGTTCGGGCCGAGCTCGAAGGGCTCGAATACTCGCCGGCATCGCGCATCTGGTGGTTTCTGGTGCCGATTTTCAGCCTCTTCAAACCTTTTCTGGCAATGCGCGAGATGTGGAACGCCAGTCAGTCGATTTCGCCCTATGATACCAACAGCACCACGGTTTCGATTTGGTGGGCGCTCTATCTCGGGGGCAATGTCGTGAGCCTCGTGATCAACGCGACGTCCGCCGGGACGCCCGACACCGTGGGGCTGTTAATCAACGCGGCGAGCGACATCGCGGTCGCCGCCGTCGCGATCTTCATGATCAATCGGATCACCGACGCTCAGCGCGACATGAGCGGCAACGACCTGGTCGACGTGTTCGCCTGACCCCGTTTCGCCCCCGGTAGCGGCGGGGCGAAACGGATTATCGGATTGACCTCAGGCCTTTTTCGCGGGCGCCTTCTTGGCAGCTGGCTTCTTCGCCGGCGCTTCCTTCGCGGGTTCTTCGCTCGCGCTTGCCGCCTTGGCCTTTTTCGGGGCCGCCTTTTTGGGCTTCGGTGCTTCCGCTGTCACCGGCTCCGCCGCTTGCTCGGCGGCAGGCTCGGCCTTCTTCTTGGTCGCGGCTTTTTTCTTCGGCTTGTGGTCATGATCATGGTCGTGATCGTGGACATGCGTGCCGGTCGCGAAGCCGTCTTCGCTCTCGATCGCCGCCTCGAGCTCCTCGCGCGTCACGTCGCGGTCGGTGATCTCGGCGCGTTCGAACAGCCAGTCGACGACCTTGTCCTCATAGAGGGGCGCGCGCAGCTGGGCCGCCGCCATCGGCTCCTGCTGGACATATTGGATGAAGCGCTGGCGCTCCTCCGGGCTATATTGCTGCGCTGCCTGCGCGATCAGCCGGTTCATTTCCTGGCTCGTCACCTCGACGCCGTTCGCCTGGCCGATTTCGGACAGGAGCAGCCCCAGCCGGACCCGGCGTTCGGCGATCTTGCGATAATCGTCGCGCTCGGATTCCATCTCGGCCAGCGCGGCCGCCGGATCGGCCTCGTGCGTCGCTTCATGTTCGAGCTGCTGCCAGATCTGGCTGAATTCCGCCTCTACCATCGACGGCGGCACCGGGAAATCGTGCCCGGCGGCGAGCTGATCGAGCAGCTTGCGCTTCATGTGCGTGCGGGTGAGGCCGTTATGCTCCTGTTCGATCTGCCCTTTCAGCAGCCCGCGAAGCTGTTCCAGGCTTTCGAGGCCGAGCGAGGTCGCGAGTTCTTCGTCGATCACGGCTTCCTTCGCCAGGCGAACGTCCTTGATCGTCAGATCGAAGGTCGCGGCTTTGCCGGCCAGCGTCTTTTCAGGGTAATCGTCCGGGAAGGTCACGGCGATCTGGCGCTCCTCGCCCTTCACCGCGCCGATCACCTGATCCTCGAAGCCGGGGATGAGGCGGCCCGAGCCGATCTCGACCGACATGTCGGTGCCGGTCCCGCCGTCAAAGGCGACGCCGTCGACCTTGCCGACAAAATCCATGACGACCAGATCGCCGGTCGCTGCGGCGTGCCCCTCGGGCGCGTCGTCATAGCGCTTCTGCTGCTCGGCAAAGCGCTGGAGCTGCGCGTCGATGGCATCATCCGCCACCGGGACGGTCAGCCGCTCGAGCTTCAGCCCCTCGATCTGCGGCGTCGGTACGTCGGGCAGCACTTCGAGTTCGACCGTCAGCTCAGCGTCCTGACCCAGTTCATAATCGGGTGCGAGTGCGACGGACGGCTGCATCGCGGGGCGCAGCCCGTGCTCGGCGATCAACGACTGGATGCCATCCTGGACCGAGCTGTTGAGCGCTTCCTGCATCATCGCCGGACCATGCATCTTGCGGACGAGATTGGCGGGCACCTTGCCGGGCCGGAAGCCGGGCATCCTGATCTGCGGCGCCACGCGCTTCAGCTCGGCGTCGACCCGCGCCTCGATATCCTTGGCGGTGATCTTCAGGGTATAGGCGCGCTTCAGGCCTTCGTTCAACGTCTCGACAGTCTGCATAATCTCTTCTTCAATCTCGTTAAGTTGGGAGACCCTTCGCTTGCGCTCGGGAGCCGCCAAGCCGCAGGCGTTTCCCGGACGCCCGCAAGTCTTGCCGACTGGTGCGGGCGAAGGGACTCGAACCCCCACATCTTGCGATGGCAGGACCTAAACCTGCTGCGTCTACCAGTTCCGCCACGCCCGCCAGCAATGAGCCGATCGGCTCGCCCGTATAACAGCGAAAGCGCGCGGGGCAAGCCGAACCCACAGGGCCAGATCCTGCCGCACGTCAAAAGCCGATTGAGCTTGACGGCCAATTCGTTAGGCTGCTGTTGCGTAACAGATGCTGCTGCGTGCCGGGGGTGGGATGACGACGAAGTTGGTGGCGATGCTGACCGCGCTCGCCGGTGGTGCAGCAGCGACGACCCAGGTTCAGGAAACATTGCGAGAGCAACCCCCGGCTCCAGCGGTGACGAGCCAGTGCGAGATCCATGTTTGGCCTGCCGACCGACTCCATTCGCTCACCGAAGGCGCAATCTGGAACAATACACTCGATTCGGCCATCACGCCGCATGGCGGCCGCGTGACGGAACGGGCGGTGCCGACAACCGCGCTCGATCCCGAAACCCAGCGGGCCCAGTTGGCGAAGCTACCGATCGATCGATGGTTTCGCGTGCCTGGCGCGAAGGTTGAAATCCACACCGAGCAATCGCGCCGCCGCGCGACCGGGCGGGCCGCGGGTCGCCAGACTGCATCCACGGCGCCCTGCTATCGCGAAGTGACGATTGCGCGCAATTTCTTCAACCGTTCCGGCCTTGCATCGCGGACGCTCCGCACGCTCGTCATCTATGATGAATATGGCGATCAGCCTGCCCCTGTTCGCAGCTTCGTCAGCTGGGCCAGCACCGATCTCGCCATTTTCCCCGCAAAGAAAGCCGAAGACGAGGCGGATGCAGCGGCAGAGATTCTCACTGCATTTGAAAGCAACATTTCGAAGTTCAGCCTTTATGCGACTGCAGCGCGACCGGCGAAATAGTCGGCCTGCGGACAATGATTTTCCACAAGCCCAACCGGAGATGATGATGCGGCGAGTTATGAGGGGATTGACGACGGCACTGCTGCTCGGGGGAGCAGCAACCATGGCCATGGCGCAGGACGGAGGCCAACCCGCGCCTGCTCCGGCCATGGCAGACGCGGCGTCAAATGGCTGCGAAGTCCATGTCTGGCCGGCCGAGCGATTCAGTGCGCGGACAACGGGCTGGCTGTCCGGCTTTGGTGTCGCCGGCGCGATCGCGGACAGCGCAGGGCATGCAACCGGGGATCAAGGTCGCAAGGCGGCCATTGCCGGCGCGCTCGACAGCGAAGGGCAAGCAAACGCGCTCGGCTCGCTCGATCTCAGTACGTTGCTCAAGATTCAGCCGGGCAAGATCGTTCTTCACAACGAGCCGCTCGACCGCAAGACCGTGAACAAGATTTCCACCAGGCGCGCGGAGTCGGCTTCAACCTGCTATTCGGAAGTCATCGTCGCCGACATTTTCTATCAAAAGGCGGCGATTTACGGCCGGTCGCTGAAAACGCTGTTCATCTTCCGCAATTTCGGGGCCGCGAAGGACAAGCCGACAATCTACAAGGGCTGGGGCGGCAATGGCTTGAAGCTGTTCCCCCCGAAGGAAGGCGAAGACGTGCAAGCCGCCAATGAAGAGCTTGTCAGCGTCTTCAAGGCTGATTTCGAGGAATTTGCACGCGACGCGACCAGGTCACGCACCGCATCCTGACGTCGACGGGGCGGGAGTCAGCCGACGCCCGCCCCCACGCTTGTGCCCAGACCTCAAAGAGCGCCGTGGCAGTGCTTGTACTTCTTGCCCGATCCGCAGGGGCATGGCGCGTTGCGGCTCACCTGCCCGTCCAATGCTTCCGGATCGGCGCCCAAGCCTTCGGTTGACGCGGCCAGCGCGAGCGGCATCGGCGCAAGCCGGGTCGTGACCAGCCCGAGCGATCCGCCGTCGATGTCGCGCGTGTCGTCCTCGCCGCTGAACGGGTCGAAGTGCGTCGTCAGGAAATCGGGCAGTTCCGGCAGATCGCTCGGCTGCTGGAACTGGAATTGCGCATGCGCGATCGTGCGAGTCACGTCTTCGCGGATCAGCCCGAGCATGCGTTCGAACAGCTGGAAGGCCTCCTGCTTATACTCGTTGAGCGGGGTCTTCTGTGCATAGGCGCGCAGATGGACGACCTGTCGCAAGGCATCGAGCGTCGCCAGATGCTCCTTCCAGTGATGGTCGAGATTTTGCAGCAAGATCGACTTTTCGACCTGGGTCCAGGTGTCCGGCTCCAGCGACGCCGCCTTCTCGGCGACATGCGCATCGGCGAGTTCGCGCACCCGCGTCTCGACGATCTCGGGATCGATCGCATCCTCGCTCAGCCAGTCGCGGACCGGCGGGGCGACGCCGAGCAGCGCGTCCGCTCGCTCGATCAGCAGGTCGACATTCCATTGTTCGGGGTAGCTCCCGACCGGGCAGGCTTCGCCGACGATCGTGTTGACGGTTTCGGCGCGCATGTCGGACACGATGTCGCTGACGGCATCGGCATCCATGATGTCGTTGCGCTGTTCGTAGATGACCTTGCGCTGATCGTTCATCACGTCGTCATATTCGACGACCTGTTTGCGGATGTCGTAATTGCGCGCCTCGACCTTTTTCTGCGCGGTCTCGATCGCCTTTGACAGCCATTTCGAACCGATCGCCTCACCATCGGCGATGTTGGAGCGCATCATCCGCGCGAACATCGTATCGGGGCCGAAGATGCGGAGCAGATCATCGTCGAGGCAGAGATAGAAGCGTGACAGGCCTGGATCGCCCTGGCGGCCCGAACGACCGCGCAGCTGGTTGTCGATGCGGCGGCTTTCGTGGCGCTCGGTGCCCAGCACGAACAACCCGCCGGCCGCGAGCACTTCCTGCTTCTCGGCAGCCACTTCGGCCTTGATTCGCTCGATCGCGGCGTCGCGTTCGGGCCCTTCCGGCACGTCCGCCAGTTCGTCGTTGATGCGAAACTCGACATTGCCGCCCAGCTGGATGTCGGTGCCGCGCCCGGCCATGTTGGTCGCGATCGTCACCGCCGATTTGCGTCCCGCCTGCGCGACGATATGCGCCTCGCGCTCGTGCTGGCGCGCGTTGAGGACGGCATGCTCGACGCCTTCCTTCCCCAGGAATTCGCTCAGCAACTCGGACTTCTCGATCGACACGGTGCCGACCAGCACCGGCTGGCCAAGATCGGCATGGTGCTTGATCTTCTTGGCGATCGCCGCGAACTTGTCCTGCGTGTTCTTGTAGAATTCGTCCTCTTCGTCGACGCGCTGCACGCCGACGTTGGTCGGGATCGTCACGACGTTCATCTTGTAGATGTCGTAGAATTCGGCCGCTTCGGTCGCCGCGGTGCCGGTCATGCCCGACAGCTTCGGGTACATGCGGAAATAATTCTGGAAGGTGATCGAGGCCATCGTCTGGTTCTCGGGCTCGATATCGACTCCCTCCTTGGCTTCGACAGCCTGGTGGAGCCCTTCCGACCAGCGCCGCCCGTCCATCATGCGACCGGTGAATTCGTCGATGATGACGACCTTGCCGTCCTTGACGATATAATCGGTGTCGCGCTTGAACATCACATTCGCGCGCAGCGCCTGATTCAGGTGGTGCACGACCTGCGTGTTCTCGAAATCATAGAGGTTGGCGCCTTCGAGCAACCCCGCATCCTCGAGCATCCGCTCGGCCTTTTCGGTGCCGTCTTCGGTCAGGATGATCGAGCGCTGCTTTTCGTCGAAGTCGTAATCCTTGGGGACCAGCTGCTTCACGATCGCGTCGACGCGGAGGTAAAGGTCGGTCTTGTCGTCGGTCGGGCCCGAGATGATCAGCGGCGTGCGCGCCTCGTCGATCAGGATCGAATCGACCTCGTCGACGATCGCGAAGTTGAACTTGCGCTGGACCATGCTCTCGCGATCATATTTCATGTTATCGCGCAGATAATCGAAGCCGAATTCGTTGTTCGTGCCGTAGGTGATGTCCGAATGATAGGCCGTGCGGCGCTGGCTTTCGTCGAGATTGGGGATGATGGTGCCGACCGTCATGCCGAGAAACCGGTAGACCTGGCCCATCCATTCGGCGTCGCGCGCAGCGAGATAGTCGTTCACCGTCACGACGTGCACACCGGTGCCGGGAAGCGCGTTCAGATAGGTCGCGAGCGTCGCGACAAGCGTCTTGCCTTCACCGGTGCGCATTTCGGCGATTTCGCCGCGGTGGAGCACGATGCCGCCGATCAGCTGAACGTCGTAATGGCGTTGGCCGAGCACCCGGCGTGCAGCCTCGCGCACCGTGGCAAAGGCTTCGGGAAGCAGCGAATCGAGCGTCTCGCCCTGCTCCAGCCGCTCACGAAACAAGATCGTCTGGCGCGCGAGATCGTCGTCGTTCAGCGCCTGGATCTGCGGTTCGAGCGCATTGATCTTGGCGACGACGGAGCGAAGCGACTTGACGTAGCGATCGTTGGACGAGCCGAATAAAGTGCGGGCGATGCTGCCGAGCATGGGAAATTCCTGAATTACATGATGGAGTCAGCGCCCCGTCGACGGGGGCGCGAGAGAAAGGTTCGGATAAGACGGCGGCCACGGCCACCGCCTGGTGCGCAACGGCCTATTCGCGACGGCGCCCGGCGAAGATCGGCACCGGTGCTGCAAGCGCGAATATGGTCGCGGCAGGCGTCAGCGCGACCCGGACGATCGCCGGCAACCGCTCGACCGGCCGGGCGGACCGGATGGCGACCGGCTCGACCGCGGCGGCTTCGCGACCAATGGCGACGGCGAAGGATTGCGGCGCTTCCGGACGCACCTGTCCCGCGACACCGGAAAGTGCCGTCAGCAGGGCCGACAGGAGCAGCAGCAGGTTCATAACGCGTCCATGGGCGAACAAGCGCGCGACATAAGCATTCGTTTCACGAACGTCCAACGCAAATCCGCAGGCTTATTGTTCAGGGTCGCTGCCCTGGGTCAGTTTCCAGCGCATGGCCGAGTGCCACGCCCGCGGCGCTGCTTTGCCTGAAGCGTCGCGTCCTGGGCGGAAACGGCCGTTGATGATCGCCTGCGTACAGGTTGCCGAGTCCAGCAATTCGGAACCGCTGGTCTGCAGAATGCGGCATTGGGTGATACGACCGAGCGCATCGACATCGAGCGCGAACTCGGTGCGTCCTTCCATCCCCAGCGCGCGCGCCTGTGGTGGATAGGAATCGACGGGAAACCAGTCGGCGATGTTGCCGATCGGCTCGGGATCGGTGCCGCCCGGTACGGCAGCGACCGGGGCCGCCTGCGGTACGGGTTTGGCAGCCGGCGTCGGCGCAACGGCAGCACGCGAGACAACGCCGCTGCTTCTGCCCCCCACTGACGTGGGTGATGACCGGGGCCGTGTGCCTGCCCTGATGCACGCGAATGCCGCGGCGCAGCCCACTGCAGCCGCCAACGACGACCCCGCGAGGTCAGCAGCCGCGAAGGGCGGCGCACTCCACTCACTCGCGTGCGGTAAGCGACTGCGAGTAATACCGATCAACACATTCGCCCCAGCGAAAGGCTGACGCAGTTTTGCCTCCAGCTGCGCGTTCCGCTTGCTCGCGTGGGACCAACCAGCAGCAGTTCCGTCACACCCACCTACACATCGCACAACCGACAGCACAGTGAAGGCAGGCAAATGCAGCGAGCGACGAGAGCAAAAGACAATGAGCAACTGGATGAGAGCCCAAGGCCTAGCATGAGAGGACGACTCAGCGTCACCTCCGCAAGGCCCAGAGCGAGCAGTAGAACGGCAGCACGCCCAGAAGC
>PKED01000190.1 GCA_002863155.1 Sphingomonadaceae bacterium
GGTCTGTCGGCTTACCCAAACAATGCGGCTCCATCTTCGCCCATTGGGCGTCCGTCAAAATATCGCGATCCATCCACAGCGTGAATCACATCCGCGCTCAAATGTGAATCCCCACAGTCCCTAATAAAAAGGAGCGTTCTCATGTGGAGAATGTGGGTAACTTTCGACGGACGCCGGGTTTTGACGGCGCTGGCGGTGTTCCTGTTCACACTCGCCATCCTCATCCATTTCATCCTGCTGAGCACCAATCGTTACAATTGGCTCGAAGCACCCAATCCGCCGGCAGCAGCCGCTGCGGTGACGACGACGGCCGCACCTGCGTCCTGACGCGTCCATTGGGCGATGAATTGCCGCATCGATTTGCGGTGAGGCGGACGTGACCTGATTGGTGCCTCGCAAGGGTGCCCAGGTCCGTCCAGTCCTCGACGACGATACTAACTGCCATCCCGCCGCCGGTCGACGGGAGAAGGAGCTGATCCATGGCACTCTTAAGTTTTGAACGGAAATACCGGGTTAGAGGCGGCACGCTCGTCGGTGGCGATCTGTTCGATTTCTGGATTGGCCCCTTTTACGTCGGCTTTTTCGGCGTCACGACGGCGCTGTTCGCGTCGCTCGGGACCGCGCTGATCCTTTACGCCGCATCGCTCGGGCCGACATGGAACCCGTGGCTGATCAGCATCGCACCGCCCGACCTGAAATACGGCCTCGGCTTTGCGCCACTGCGCGCGGGCGGGCTGTGGCAGATCATTACGATCTGCGCGGTCGGCGCGTTCGTCAGCTGGGCGCTGCGCGAAGTGGAAATCTGCCGCAAGCTCGGCATGGGCTATCATGTCCCGATCGGCTTTTCCTTTGCGATCCTGGCCTATGTGACGCTGGTGATCTTTCGCCCGGTGCTGCTGGGCGCCTGGGGCCACGGCTTCCCCTACGGGATCTTCAGCCATCTGGATTGGGTGTCGAACACCGGGTACCAGTATCTGCACTTCCACTATAACCCGGCCCATATGATCGCGGTGTCGTTCTTCTTCACGACGACGCTCGCGCTCGCGCTGCATGGCGGGCTGGTCCTGTCGGCGGTCAATCCCGCGCCGGGCGAGGAAGTGAAGTCGCCCGAATATGAAGACTCCTTCTTCCGCGACACGATCGGCTATTCGATCGGCACGCTCGGCATCCACCGGCTCGGGCTGTTCCTCGCCATCAGCGCTGTCTTCTGGAGCGCGGTGTGCATCATCATTTCCGGCCCGCTCTGGACACGCGGCTGGCCTGAATGGTGGACCTGGTGGCTCAACCTGCCGATCTGGGCATGAAGGGGAGGGCGAAACTCATGGCAAGCTATCAGAATATCTTCACCCAGGTGCAGTTGCGCGCCGCGCCCGAAATGGGACCGCCGATGCGCGACGCGAGCGGGCCGCGTAGCCAGGCAGGGGGCTTTTTCTACTGGGCGGGCAAGATCGGCAATGCGCAGATCGGTCCCATCTATCTTGGCTGGCTCGGGACGCTGTCGCTGGTGTTCGGGCTGATTGCGTTCGAGATCATCGGCCTGAACATGCTGGCGTCGGTGAATTGGAGCCCGATCCAGTTCGTCCGCCAGCTCCCCTGGCTCGCGCTCGAGCCGCCGGGGCCGCAATATGGGTTCTCGCCGTTCGTGCCGCTGAATGAAGGCGGCTGGTTCATCATCACCGGCTTCTTCTTTGCGGCATCGGTACTGCTGTGGTGGGCGCGGACCTATCGTCGCGCGGTGACGCTCGGGATGGGCACGCATGTATCCTGGGCATTCGCCTCGGCGATCTGGCTGATGCTGGTGCTCGGCTTCATCCGGCCGATGCTGATGGGCAGCTGGTCGGAAGCAGTGCCTTATGGCATCTTCCCGCATCTCGACTGGACCGCGGCTTTCTCGATCCGGTACGGCAATCTGTTCTACAATCCGTTCCACGCGCTCTCGATCGCCTTCCTCTATGGGTCGACGCTGCTGTTCGCGATGCATGGCGGCACGATCCTGGCCGTTGGTCGGTATGGCGGCGAGCGCGAAATCGAGCAGATTACCGATCGCGGTACGGCATCCGAGCGCGCCGCGCTGTTCTGGCGGTGGACGATGGGTTTCAACGCGACGATGGAATCGATCCACCGCTGGGCGTGGTGGTTCGCGGTACTGACGACGTTGACCGGCGGGATCGGGATCCTGCTGACCGGGACCGTTGTCGACAATTGGTATCTGTGGGCACAGCAGCACGGCTATGCGCCGAGCTATCCTTCGACGGGCGTGGTTGATCCTGCCACTTTGCCGGGAGCACCGAAATGAGCGGGCCTTCCTATATCCTTCGTGCCGTCCTGATCGGGGGCGCCGCGATCACCCTTACCGGTTGCGAGCTCGGCATGAAAAAGGCCCAGCAGACCGGCTATCGTGGCACCGGCGGCGCGCAGGTGATCGCCACCAAGCGGCTGGTCGTGCAGCCGATCCCGGCGCCGCCGTTCGAACTGCCTGCCGATGGCGGTCCGACGGCAGGCGAGACATATGAAAATGTCCAGGTGCTCAAAGGAGTCAGCGCCGAACGCTTCAACTATCTGATGGCGTCGATGAACAACTGGATCGCGCCGACCGAGGGCGACCCCAACAAGGTCGGCTGCAATTACTGCCATAACCCCGAAAACATGGCATCGGACGAAAAATACACCAAAGTCGTCGCGCGGCGCATGCTGCAGATGACGATGAACATCAACGGCAACTGGTCGACCCATGTCAAAGGCACCGGCGTTACCTGCTGGACATGCCACCGGGGCAACGCCGTCCCGACCTACAAGTGGGCGACGGCGGAAGGCCCCAGCCCAAGCACGCGGACGATGGGCAACAAGCATGGGCAGAATACGGCGATGGCGAGCACGGCCTATGCCTCGCTCCCCAATGATCCGTTCACGCCCTATCTGATGAACGGCCAGAATATCCGCGTTGCGGGCGATACGCCGCTTCGGACCGGCAAACCCGGGGCATCGATCAAGCAGACCGAGCAGACCTACGCGCTGATGAACCATATGTCGTCGGCACTGAACGTCAACTGCACTTTCTGCCACAACACCGATTCGTTCCGCAGCTGGGCGAACAGTCGGCCGCAGCGTGCGGTTGCGTGGTATGGGATCCGCATGGTGCGGGATGCGAACGCGGCCTATATTGCGCCCCTGGCATCGGTTTTCCCGGCGAACCGCAAGGGGCCGCATGGCGATCCGTACAAGATCAACTGCTCCACCTGCCACCAGGGCCTGAACAAGCCGCTGGGCGGGGTGAGCATGTTGAAGGATTACCCCATGCTGGCGGCGCCGGTCATTGCCAGCGCGACGCCGCCCGCCGCGCCGCCGCCCGCGCCTGCCGGCAAGGACGCGCCCGCCGCCGCGACGCCGCCCGCCGCGACCGGAACGCCGGCCGGCACCAAGTAACCGGCCTCTGGCCGACGATTGAGGGACGGCGATGCATCTCTTCGAGGTCATCGTCGTCCTTCACGTTATCGCAGGCGCCACGGGACTGATCGCCTTCTGGGCGCCGATCGCCGCGCGCAAGGGCGGCAAGGTCCACCGCCGCTGGGGCGATGTCGCGGCACGCGCGTTGATGATCGCGGGCGGGCTTGCGATCGTGATGGCGCTCTTGTCGCTCTACGGCCCCGAACAACGCCTGCCGATGATCAGGGACCGCGCCCTGTTCGCCGGGCTGTTCGGCTGGATGATGCTCTATCTCGGCCTGCTGACGATCGGGTTCGCCGATTACGGGCTCGCCGTTGCGCGTTATCGGACCAGTCGCGTCGAGCTCCGGGGCGTGCGGCATCAGGCGCTGTTCGCAGCGGTCGCCGCAGCGGCGATCAACTGCGGTGCCGTCGGTTTCCATCTCGGCCAGCCGCTGATGATGCTCGTTGCGGCAATCGGGCTGATCGCGATGGCGACCCAGCTCTTCTACATCTGGGCGCCGAGCGTTGCGCCGCGCGGCTATGTCCACCAGCATTTCCGATCGCTGCTCGGCATGGGGATTTCAGCCTATACCGCGTTCCTGTCGGTCGGGCTGATCCGGCTGGTGCCCGATCATGTCTTCAATCCCATCATCTGGGCAGTGCCGAGCATCGTCGGCGTGTCGCTGATCATCGTCTTCACGCTGCGCTCGGCCCCGCCGCGCAAGGTCAGCGCCGCGCCAGGTCGCTGACGATCCGTTCGGCGGCGAGGCGGCCCGAAAGGCTTGCCATCGGCAGCCCCGCACCGGGATGGACGCCGCCGCCCGCCAGATACAGCCCCGGCAGCCTGCTCGCCGCACCGGGCCGCAGGAACGGCGTGCGCCAGCCGTGCGCCGCAAGCCCGTACAGCGCGCCGCCGGTCGCCGGGAACAAGCCTTCATAGGTCGCGGGCGTGACCAGCAGCGCTGTGTCGGATGTACGGGCGATGTCGAGCCCGCAGCGCCGAAGCAGGTCAAAGGTCGCCGCCTCGCACGCCGCGATCGCTGCTGCATCGGGACCCGGACCGTCGCCATTGGCCGGCGCGTTGACGATCAGCTGCAGCCGCTCGGCGCCCTCGCCAGTGCGCGCACCGCGATCGTCGCGGTCCTGCGCGCAGACATAGACGGTTGGCCGCGCGGGCAGTTCACCCCGCCCAAAAATCGCGTCGAATTCGGCGCGGTAATCGTCCGAGAAAAACACATTGTGCCGCACCAGCGGGAAGCCGCTGGTGGGGGCATTGACCATCCAGGTCATGCTCGACAGCGACCGCTGCATCCGCTCAGCACCGGGCGCGGCACGGCGGGCGGCATCGCCGAATTTGCCGACCGCCAACGCCGCCGGATCGGCGTTGCACAGCACCGCGGCTGCAGCGATTTCCTCGCCGTTCGCCAGCCGCACCCCGACCGCGCGGCCACCCTCGACGATCAGCGCCGCGACCTCGGCACCGTAGCGAAAGGTCGCGCCGTTTCGCACCGCAAGGGCTTCGATCGCGCGGGCGATCGCGTGCATCCCGTCCTGCGCGAGCCACACCCCCTGCTGCTCGACATGCGCGATCAGCATCAGCGTCGCAGGCGCGGCAAAGGGCGACGCGCCGCAATAGGTGGCATAGCGGCCGAACAGCTGCCGCAACCGCGCATCCTTGAAATGCCGCGTCAGCGCGCGCCATAGCGACTGGTGCGGCTTGATCGCCAGCGCATCGGGCAGGCGGCGCAGGCCGATGCGGGTCATCAGGGTGATCGGGGTGGGGCGCGATCCTTCGAGGAAACTGTGCAACAGCACGTCGTAGATCGCCTTGGCCTCGGCACTGAAAGCGCGGTAGCCGCGCACCTCGCCCGCGCCGAAGAAGTCGCCGATCGCCGTCTCGGTCGCTGCCTGGTCGGCGAAAAGGTCGAAGATGCCGCGATCGTCCCAGGCGTGGCGCGCGAGCAGTTCGGTCGGGGCAAGGCGGACCTCGGCCGCGAAATCGCCGCCGGCCTCGGCAAACAGCCGTTCGAACACCCAGCGCATGGTGAAGACGGTGGGTCCGGCATCGATCGCCGCGCCCGCGACCTGCACCTGACGCAGCTTGCCGCCCGGGGTCGCCTGTCGTTCGAGCACGATCACCGGCAGTCCGCGCGCGGCCAGCAGTGCCGCAGCGCTCAGGCCGCCCATGCCTGCCCCGATGATGACGATTGGCGGCTCGCTCACGCCGCTGCCATGGCCCGCTTGTGCATCGGGCCATGGCTATCACGCTTTTCGGCGCTCAGGCAGGCTCTTTGTTGGCCGCCGCGTTGGCCGTCGCGAGCCGCGCATTCTGCGGGAACATGATCGCGCGGGCTTCGTCGTCCATTTCCTTCTTGAAGTCGTGGCGTTCGGCAAGCGCGGCGGCGCGTACCGCCGCTGGACGCGCGCTTATCGCGTCGAAATGGCGCTTGAGATTGGGGAAGCGTTCCCAACCCTCGGGCGCGAAGATGAAAGGGACTGCGCGGCCCCATCCCCAGAAGCTGATGTCGACGATCGTGTAGCTGTCGCCGACCAGCCATTCGCGTTCGCCGAGCTGTGCCTCGAGCAGGCCCCAGTGGCGCTCGGCCTCGAACCCGTAGCGGTTGAGCGGATAGTCCTTCGGCTCCGGCGCGAAATAGCGGAAATGGACGAATTGGCCGGTATAGGGGCCGATGCCCGACGCGATGAACATCAGCCACGACAGCAGCTGCGCGCGATCGGCGGGTGCGTCCGATCCGAGGAACTGCCCGGTCTTGTGTGCGAGGTGGAGCAGGATCGCGGTCGAATCGAACAGCACTGCATCGCCATCGACGAGTGCGGGGGTCTTCGCGTTGGGATTGATCGCCTTGTACTCGGGCCGGTGCTGATCGCCGCGCCGCGTGTCGACCGGGATCAGTTCATAATCGAGCCCCGCTTCCTCCAGGAACAGCGCCACTTTCGCGGGATTGGGCGTGGGATGATAATAGAATTTGATCATCGATCGTCTCCTGAATGAAAGGCTACGCCCGGCCGTGCGCGTTCGTCGACGCGCAGCTCGAAGACGTCGCGCCGCGCATAATGGCCGACGACGTCGAAATCATAGCGCGCGCGGATGATGTCGCCCGGATCGATCGTGGCGGTGACGAGACCGGTTTCGTGCTCCAGCGGTCCGGCAAGCACATCGCCGAGCGGCCCGACGATCATGCTGCCGCCACGGATCAGCGGCTTGTCGTCGGGCCAGCCGTCGCGGGCGATGCCGAGCGCGGCGGGGCTCGGCTGGACCTGACAGGCGCAGACGACGAAGCAGCGGCCTTCATGCGCGATGTGCCGCATCGTGCTGCGCCAGATGTCGCGGTCATCGACGGTCGGCGCGCACCAGATCTCGACACCCTTCGCATACATCGCGGTGCGGAGCAGCGGCATGTGGTTTTCCCAGCAGATCGCCGCGCCCAGCCGCCCGGCGCGGCTGTCGACGACGGGCAGGGTCGATCCGTCGCCGAGGCCCCAGACCAGCCGCTCGGCGGCGGTCGGCATCAGCTTGCGGTGTTTCGCGACAAGGCCGCGTTCGGGGTCGAGGAACAGCGCGGTGCAGTACAGCGTCGCGCCGTCGCGTTCGATCACGCCGATGACGATGCTGGCGCCGGTGCGTGCCGACAGGGCGGCGAGGGCGGCGACTTCGGCGCCGTCGAGGTCGATTGCCTGCGCGTGATAGGCGGCAAACGCCTCGCGCCCCTCGGGCAGGCGGTAGCCGAGCCGGGTGCCGAAACCTTCGCCCTTGGGATAGCCGCCGAGCAGTGCCTCGGGCATCACCACCACCGCCGCGCCCGACGCGATGATCGCGGGTTCGAACGCCAGGATGCGATCGAGCGTGGCGGCAGTGCCGGCGGGATCGGCGCCAAGTTGAAGCGCGGCGAGCGTGACGGGATCGGCCATCGGCCAAGTCTAGCGGCGCGCGTCGCGCGTGGAAACCGGGGGCAGGTGCTAGATCGGATCAGGAAAGATCGAGCGATGAAAAGCAGCGATGGCTTGACTCGATCGGACGGACAGCCGAATTAGAACATATCAGGAACATTTATGCCCGATTCGGCGGAGATCATTGCCAGCTTGCGGCAGCGCATTGCCGCGGTCGAGCGCGTGCGGCCGCGCGGCGCGCCGGGGATGATCGCGACCGGCCATCCAGCGATCGATGGCGCTCTCGGCGGCGGGCTGGCGCGCGCGACGCTGCACGAATTGTTCGCCACTGATCCCGAAGACAGCGGCTGTGCAGGCGGTTTTGCGACGATGCTCGCCAGCCGGATGATCGGCGAGGGGACCGTCTTGTGGCTGCGCGAGGCGAGTGCCGAGCGGCGCGGCGGATGCCTTCATGCGCCGGGGCTGGCCGAACTCGGGCTCGATCCGGGGCGGGTGATCCTCGGCGTGCTCGACGATCCGGCGAGCCTGTTGAAGGTCGCGAACGACGTCGTGCGCTGCCCCGATGTCGCGGTCGCGGTGATCGAGCTGTGGCGCGCCCCGCGCGTGCTCGACCTGACCGCGAGCAGGCGACTGGCGGTCGCCGCCGAAAGCTCGGGCGTAACCGTGCTGATGCTGCGCGCCGATGCCGAGCCATCGCCGAGTGCGGCGCACACGCGCTGGTCGGTCGCCGCCGCTGCCGCTGCGCCACTGGAAGCCGATGCACCCGGCCATCCGACGCTCGAGCTGACCTTGTTGCGCCAGCGTGGCGGTCGCGCCGACCTCCGCTGGCGCGTGGAGTGGGACCGTGACACGAAGATTTTCCGAGACGCGGCGCTTTCTGGCGCTCTACTGGCCGCACCTGGCGGCGGACCGCTGGCGCCGCACGAACGGCAGGCCGGATAAGCCGATCGTCTTCACAGCACGCCACCGCGGGGCGATGCGGATCGTCGCCACCTGCGAAGCCGCGCGGGAGCTTGCCGGACTGACTCTCGCCGATGCGCGCGCGCGCGAACCCGATCTGATCGCGGTCGATGCCGATCCGGCGGGCGATCTCGCGCTGCTCGAACGCATCGCCGATGGCTGCGATCGCTATACGCCGATGGTCGCGATCGACAGCGAGGCGGGCGTCACGCTCGACGTGACGGGGTGCGGTGATGAGGAAGCGATTGCCCGCGATGTCGCCGCGCGGCTGGCAGCTGCAGGGTGGCAGGTGCGGCACGCGCTGTCGGGCACACCCGAGGCGGCACAGGCGCTCGCACGCTATCAGACCATGCCCGCGACCGACGAGGCGGCGGCGGTGCGGCGGCTGCCGATCGCCGCGCTCGACGCCGATGAAGAAACCGCGCTCGCGTTGCGCCGCGCCGGGCTGAGGACGATCGGCGATCTCGCCAGCCGGTCGAGCGCTCCGCTCGCCGCGCGCTTCGGCACTGCGCTGACCGATCGGCTCGCGCGGCTGCTCGGGCAATCGGACAGCCGCATCACCCCGCGCCGCGCGCCACACGCGCTGCTGTTCGAGCGCCGCTTCGCCGAGCCGATCGCGCGCACGGAATACGCGCTGGAGATGCTGGGCGAGCTGGCGGCGGAAGCCGAGGCGGCGCTGGCCGAGCGGCACATGGGCGGGCGGCGCTATGCCGCGCGGCTTTATCGCAGCGACGGCGTGGCGCGTGACCTGAGCGTCGAGGCGAGCCTGCCGCTGCGCAGCCGTGCCGATGTGATGCGGTTGTTCGGCGAACGGCTCGATGCGCTCGCCGATCCGATCGATCCCGGCTTCGGCTTCGACATGATCCGCCTCGCGGTGCCGCAGGTCGAGCCGATGGCGCCGACGCAGTTGCGGCTCGAAGGCGGTGCGGTGGCGGAGGGCGAGCTCGCGGCCCTGATCGACCGGCTGAGCGTGCGCGCGGGGCGGGACAGGTTCCGGCGGCTGCGCCCGCGCGACAGCCATGTCCCCGAACAGGCGGTGCTCGCCTTTCCTGCGGTCGAGGCGCCGCAACCGGCCGAGTGGGCCGCACCCGAAACCGGCGAGCCGCCCGCGCGCCCCATTCATCTGTTCGATCCGCCCCAGCCGATCGACGTGATCGCCGAAGTCCCCGACGGCCCGCCGCACCGCTTCCGCTGGCGGCGCGGGGTGCATGAAGTCACCCGCTTTGAAGGGCCCGAACGGATCGCCGGCGAGTGGTGGCGGCGCGACGACAATCACGGCCCGACGCGCGATTACTACCGGGTCGAGGATGCGCGCGGGCGGCGGTTCTGGATCTTCCGCCACGGGCTGTACGGCCGCGAATGCGCGACGCCCGGCTGGTACATGCACGGGCTGTTCGCATGAGGGGCAGGGGGGGTTCTTGTCATGCGGCGGCGCGGGAACGCGTAGTTGCCATACCCTTTCAACCGTCATTGCAAGCGCAGCGAAGCAATCCAAGGCAGTACGCCCTACGCTGGATTGCTTCGCTGCGCTCGCAATGACGGGTTAGCAAGCCAATGCCCGCCGAACTGATCGCCGCGACCAATTATTCGTTCTTGCGCGGGGCGTCGCACCCGTCGGACATGGTCGCAACCGCGCTGGCGCTGGGGATGAGCGGCATCGGCATCGCCGATCGCAACACCGTGGCCGGGACGGCGCGTGCGCATCTGGCTTTGCGCGAGGCAGTCGAGGCGGCGCGCGAGGCGGGATTGCCGGCGTTCGACTTCAAGCTCGCGGTCGGCGCTCGGCTGGTGTTCGCCGACGGCACGCCCGACATCGTCGCCTATCCGGCGACCCGGCGCGGCTGGGGGCGGCTGTGCCGGCTGCTGACGATCGGCAATCTGCGGGCGCAGAAGGGGAGCTGCATCCTGGAGCTCGACGATCTGCTCGGCCATGCCGACGACCTGCTGATGATCGTGATGCCGGAAACAAGCGTCGATCCCGCGCAGACGGTGCCGCTGCATCACTTGCGTGACCGCTACGAGCTGGCGGTCGATCCGCCCGCCAATGTGGTCCAGCTAAGGCCCAATCTTGCGCCTGATTTTGACACCCCCCAACCGTTAGTGTCGAGCGAAGTCGAGACACGGGAGGGTGAGGTCGTGTCGCTTTTGGCCCGTCCCTCGACGACGCTCGGGACAAACGGGGTGGGTGTTGATAGGATTGTAAAGCGGCTCAAATCCGTCGCCCCCGACCGCGTGTGGCTCGCGGCGCCCATTGCCTTTCACGGCCGCGACCGGCGGCTGCTCGCGCGGGCGAGGGCGAGGGCCGAACGGCTCGGCGTGCCGCTGATCGCGACTACCGACGCGCTGTTCGCCGATCCCGCCGCGCGGCCGCTGCACGATGTGCTGACCTGCATCCGCCACGGCACGACGATCGCCGAGGCGGGCAAAAGGCTCGAGGCCAATGCCGAGCGCCACCTGAAGCCGCCGTCCGAAATGGCGCGGCTGTTCGCCGATTGCCCCGACGCCGTCGCCGAGACCGACCGGCTGCTCGCGCGGATCGATTTCTCGCTCGATCAGCTGCGCTACGAATATCCGCACGAGCCGGTGCCTGCGGGGTGGGATGCGATGGACTGGCTCGAGCATATCTCGCTGGAGGCAGCACGCGCCCGCCACCCGGACGGTATTCCCGACCGGTTGCGGCGGATGCTCGATGAGGAATTCGCGCTGATCCGCAAGTGCGGCTATGCCTATTATTTCCTGACCGTCCACGACATCGTCCGCTTTGCGCGTAGCTGCGACCCGCCGATCCTGTGCCAGGGACGGGGTTCTGCCGCGAATTCGGCGGTGTGCTTCCTGCTTGGCATCACTTCGGTCGATCCGATGCAGCACGACCTGCTCTTCTTGCGCTTCGTGTCGGAGGAACGCCGCGAGCCGCCCGATATCGACGTCGATTTCGAACATGAACGGCGCGAGGAAGTGATGCAGTATATCTACCGGCGCTATGGCCGCGACCGCGCCGGCATCGCCGCGACGGTGATCCATTACCGCCCGCGCAGCGCGGTGCGCGAAGTCGGCAAGGCGCTGGGCTTTACCGAGGACGTCACCAATAGGATCAGCAGCACCGTCTGGGGCAGCTATGCGAGCGCGATGGAGGAAAAGCGCTTCGCCGAAACCGGCTTCAGCCTGAGCGATCCCAATATCCAGCGGCTGAAGTCGCTGGTCGATCAGCTGCTGAATTTCCCGCGCCACCTGTCGCAGCATGTCGGCGGCTTCGTGCTCAGCCAAGGGCGGCTCGACGAGATGGTACCGATCCACAATGCCGCGATGGAGGACCGCACCTTCATCGAATGGGACAAGGACGATATCGACGCGCTAGGGCTGATGAAGGTCGATGTGCTCGCGCTCGGCATGCTGACCTGCATCCAGAAAAGCTTCGAGATGATGCGCGCGCATGGGCTCGGCGATTACGAACTCGACAGCATTCCGGCGGAGGACAGGGCAACCTATGACATGCTGTGCAGGGGCGACAGCATCGGCGTGTTCCAGGTCGAAAGCCGCGCGCAGATCAACATGCTGCCGCGGCTCAAGCCCCGCAAGCTCTATGACCTGACAGTGCAGGTCGCGATCGTGCGGCCGGGGCCGATCCAGGGCGACATGGTGCATCCCTATCTGCGGCGGCGCGCTGGGATCGAGAAGGTCGAGTTTCCTTCGCCCGCGCCGCCGCATGATCCTGATGAGCTGCGCACCCTGCTCGGCGAAACATATGGCGTGCCGCTGTTCCAGGAACAGGCGATGAAGCTCGCGATCGTCGCCGCCGCTTTCACGCCGGGCGAGGCCAATCAGCTGCGCCGCGCGATGGCGACGTTCCGCCATGTCGGCGGCATGGACAAATTCCGCGAAAAGCTGGTCGGGGGCATGGTCGCGCGCGGTTACGCTCAGGATTTCGCCGAGCGCTGCTATCAGCAGATCGAGGGGTTCGGTTCGTACGGTTTTCCCGAAAGCCATGCGCTGTCGTTCGCGCGGCTGGTCTATGTATCGTCGTGGATTAAATGCCACCAGCCGGCGGTGTTCGCCGCGGCACTGCTCAATTCGCAGCCGATGGGGTTCTATGCGCCCGCCCAGATCGTCCGCGATGCGCGCGAGCACGGCGTCGAAGTGCGCGGGATCGACGTCAATGCGAGCGGGTGGGACAATGGGCTGGAGGTCATTTCCCAGACGAATCCGTTGGTGCCGAGTACAGTCGAGACATGGACCCCAGGCGTGTCGCCCGACAACCCGCCCCTCGACGTCGCTCGGGACGAGCGGGGGAAGGGGATACATGCGCTCCGCCTCGGCTTCCGCCAGATCACGGGTTTCCGGCAGGATTGGGCCGAAGCGATCGCATCGGCGCGGCTGAACGGCGCTTTCACCGCGATCGAGGAACTGGCACGGCGTGCCGACCTGCCGCAGCGTGCGCTCCGGTTGCTCGCCGATGCCGATGCGTTCGCCTCGCTGGCGCTCGATCGCCGAACCGCGCTTTGGGAAGTGCGCCGCACACCGGCGGGCGAATTGCCGCTGTTCGCTGCCGCCCGAGCCCGCGAACTCGGCGTCGAGGGCGATTATGCGCTGCCCGCGATGACCGACGCCGAACATGTCGTCGCCGATTACCAGATGACGCGCCTGTCGCTGAAGAACCATCCGATGACGTTCCTGCGCGACGACCTGACCGCCGAGGGCATTGCCAGTTGCGCGCAGACCAGTGCTGCGAAGAACGGCCAGCGCATCCGTACCGCCGGGATCGTGCTTGTCCGCCAGCGCCCGGGCAATGGCAATGCGATCTTCATCACGATCGAGGACGAGACCGGCATTACCAACATCGTGCTGTGGGCGAGCCGCTTCGAACGCTATCGCCGCGAAGTCATGGCGTCGCGGCTGATGCTGGTCGAAGGCGAGGTTCAGCGCAGCCCAGAAGGCGTGATCCACCTGATGGCCGCCCGCGTGATCGATCGTACCGCGATGCTCGACACATTGTCCGAACGCGGCAACACGCCTGTGGAGCGCAGCCGGGCCGACGAATTCGACCATCCCCAGCATCCGCGGAGCAACGTGCCGAGAGGCAGCCACCCGCGCGATGTGCGGATCATTCCGAAATCACGCGATTTTCATTGAGGTCTCGCGACCGGCCTCGGCCCGTCGCGCTCTGCATCGAGCAGCGCATCGCCGCCGAGTGTACGGTATAGCGTGACCTTGTTGGCTGCTTCCGTCAGCCGCGTCGCAACCAGGCTGCGCTGCGCCTGGTAAAGGTTGCGCTGGGTGACAAGCGTCGCGAGAAAGGTGTCGATCCCGCCCCGGTAGCGCGCGTCGCTCAACCGGTAGCTGTCGGCGGCAGCCGCTGCCTGGCGTTCCTGAGCGGCGAGCTGGTCGGTGATTGTGCCGCGCCGCGCCAGCGCGTCGGCGACTTCGCGGAACGCAGTCTGGATCGCCTTTTCATAGGTCGCGACAGCGGCGTCGAACTGTGCGCGGGCCTGTGCCAGCCCGGCCTTGCTGCGACCGCCCGCAAACACCGGATAGCTGATCGCCGGAGTCGCCGAATAGTTGAACGCTCGCGTCGTGAACAACTGGCTCAGCCCGTTCGAGGCGAGCCCTGCAAAGGCCGTCAACGACAGTCGCGGGAACAGGGCAGCGCGCGCCGCGCCGATCTCCGCATTGGCGGCCCGCAGCTGATACTCGGCCTGCACCACATCGGGTCGCCGCAGCAGCACCCCCGAATCGAGCCCCGCAGGCAGCGCGGCGACGGTCGGCTGGGCCTCTTCGATCGATAGCGGCAGCAGCGCCGGATCGACCCTTGCACCGACCAGGAGTTCAAGCGCGTTGATATCCTGCGCCACCGCCGTCGTCTGCTCGGCAAGATCGGATTCGGCGGTCGCGAGTGTTAGCTGCGCCTGTGCGAGATCGGTGCGCGGCGCGATGCCGCCGTCGACCCGCGCTTTGGTCAGCGTGACGCTGCGCTGCGCATTGGTGCGTGTCTGCTCGGCGATCGTGAACAGGCTGCTATCGGCGGCATATTGCAGCCACGCCGCCGCGATGTCGCCGACGAGCGCGAGGCGCGTGGCATGCGCGCCTGCTTCGGTCGCGAAATAGCGCGCCTGCTCGGCCTGGCTCAACGCCGCGAGGCGCCCGAAAAGGTCGATCTCGAACGACGTGACGCCAAGCGAAAGGCTGTAATTGGTGCGCTGGCCGCCTGTAACGGGCGACCCGCCATTATTGGTGCGCCCGGTGCCTGGATCGGTAATCGCGACAGTGTTGTTGCTGTTGACGAGCGGCAGCTGTTCGGCGCGCTGGATGCGATATTGCGCCCGCGCCGACGCCACATTGGCCGCGGCGATGCGCAGGTCGCGGTTATTTGCCAGCGCCTGTTCGATGATCGCCTGCAGCCTGGCATCGCGAAAGATGTCGCGGTAGCTGACGCTCGGCAGGGGTTCGGTTGACGCGGGATAAGCGGGACCTGCCGGGAACGCCGCGGGGACGGGGGCAGTTGGGCGCGTATAGGGCGGCACGAAAGAACAGCCGCCGAGCGCGATCAGCGCAACCAGAGCAATCCGCGTCATTCGGCGGGCTCCGGCGGGGCTGCCTTTGGCTTATGGTGCAGTTTTTTCAGCGTATCGCGCGCGGTGCGCCTTACGATCACGAAGAATAGCGGGATGTAGAACACAGCCAGGATCGTTGCTGTCAGCATGCCGCCGATCACCGCCGTGCCGATCGCGATGCGCGAATTGGCGCCTGCGCCGGTCGAAATCGCCAGCGGCAGCACGCCGAAGATGAAGGCAAGGCTGGTCATCAGGATCGGGCGGAGCCGGATGCGGGCCGCCTCGATCGCGGCCTCGATCACGCGCTTGCCCTGCTTTTCCGCCTGTTCGGCAAATTCGATCATCAGGATCGCGTTCTTGGCGGCGAGTCCCATCGTCGTCAGCAGGCCGATCTGAAGATAGACATCGTTGATCAACCCGCGCAGCGTTACCGCGAATACCGCGCCGACCAGGCCGAGCGGGATCACCAGCAGCACCGCCACCGGGATTGTCCAGCTTTCGTACAGCGCGGCAAGACAGAGAAAAACCACCAGCAGTGACAGCGCATAGAGATAGGGGGCTTGGCCGGACGACAGCCGTTCCTGAAACGACAAACCGGACAGCGACGTGGTCGTCCCGGTATATTTCGATGCGAGCTCTTCCATGCGGTTGAGCGCTTCGCCCGAGCTGCGACCCGGCGCCGCCTGGCCCGAGAATTCGAACGAGGAAATGCCGTTAAAGCGCGCAAGCGATGGCGGGGCCGCCGACCAGCTCGTGTGCGCGAACGAGGAAAAAGGCGCCATCGATCCGTCCGACGCACGCACATACCATTGGTCCAGATCCTCGGGCGAAACCCGATAGGGAGCGTCGCCCTGGACATAGACCCGCTTTACACGCCCGCGATCGTTGAAATCATTGACGTATCGGCCGCCCCAGGCAGTCGACAGCGTCGCGTTCACGTCCGCTTGGGACAGGCCCATCACCTGCATCTTGGCCTGGTCGAGATCGACTCTCAGCGTCGGCTGATCCTCCAGATCGGTCAACCGCACCTGTGCCAGCACCGGATCGGCCAGTGCTTCGGCGAGCAGCTTGTCGCGCGCCGCCTTGAAGGCATCGCGCGTCAGACCGCCGGTATTGAGCAGCTGAAGCGTGAACCCGTTGGACTGGCCCAGACCGCGGATCGCCCCAGGGACGAGCACGTTGACGCGCGCGTCGCGGAATCCCTGAAAGGCTTGCGTCGCCCGTTGCGCGATCGCGTCGGCGCCATTGGCACTGCCGTGCCGATCTGCCCAGTCGGTGAGGGACACGAAGCCACGCCCCTGATTCTGCCCGGCTGCACCGCCGCCACCGCCACCGCCGACCGTCAGCAGCGCCTTCACATTCGCCTTTTCCTGTTTCAGGAAATATTGTTCGACACGCTCCTGCACGGCATTGGTCCGGACCTGGGTTGCACCTGGCGGCAGCGTGAACTGAAGCTGGAGCGCGCCCTGGTCCTCGGTCGGCAGGAAACCCGTTGGCAGGCGAACGAACATCAGCACCAGCAGCGCGCCGACGGCCGCATAAATCAGCAGGAAAATCAGTTTGCGGTCGACGATCTTCTCGATCGTACCGGCATAGGCGTTGGTCATTCGCTCGAACCGGCTGTTGAACCACGTTCGCGCGGGGGCCGTGCGGCGCGAAAGCCAGCCGTCGTGCTTTTCGTCGCTGCGGCGCTTCAGCAGCGTTGCGGTCAGTGCCGGTGACAGGATGAGCGCGACCACCACCGACAGCACCATCGCCGACACGATCGTGATCGAAAACTGGCGGTAGATAACGCCGGTCGATCCGCCGAAGAACGCCATCGGCAGAAAGACGGCCGACAGCACCAGCGCGATCGCGATCAGCGCGACATTGATCTCCTCCATCGACTTGATGGTCGCGTCGCGCGGGCTCATCTCCGGGTTTTCGTCCATCAGCCGCTCGACATTTTCGACGACGACGATCGCGTCGTCGACCAGCAGGCCGATCGCGAGCACCAGCCCGAACAGCGTCAGCGTGTTGATCGAAAAGCCCGCGATCGCGAAAACGGCGAAGGTTCCCAGCAGGACGACCGGCACGGCAATCGTCGGGATCAGAGTCGCGCGCCAGCTTTGCAGGAAGACGAACATCACGACGACAACCAGAATGATCGCCTCGATCAGCGTCTTGACCACTTCCTCGACCGACAGCTTGATGAACAGCGTCGAGTCCGAGGGATAGGCGACGGTGAAGCCCGCCGGCATCGATCTGGTCAGTTCGGCGACCTTGGCCTTCACCAGCTCGGCAGTCTTGAGCGCGTCGGCGCCCGGGGCAAGCGAGACCGCAAAACCTGCGCCGGGATGGCCGTTGATGCGGCTCCGCACCGTGTAATTCTCCGCCCCCAGCTCGACGCGGGCAACATCCGCGAGCCGGACGATCGCGCCGTCGCGTGTCGTCTTCAGGATGATGTTGCGGAACTGATCCGGCGTGCTGAGCCGCGACTGTGCAGTGACGGTCGCATTCAGCATCTGTGTCGAGGGCACCGGCTGACCGCCGATCTCGCCGGCCGCAATCTCGGTATTCTGCGCCTGAAGCGCGGTGATGACGTCGCTTGGAATAAGCGAATAGGCGGCCAGCCGCTCGGGGTTGAGCCAGATTCGCATCGCATATTGCGCACCGAACACATTGGTGTCGCCGACCCCGTCGACCCGGCCGATCGGGTCTTGGAGATTGGTGATCAGATAGTCCGACACATCCTGGTTCGTCCGCTTGTCGGTAACGTCGTAGATCGCGAAGATCATCAGAAAGTCCGGGTTCGACTTGGTGACGGTCAAACCCTGTTGCTGGACCTGCTGGGGCAGGCGGCTGATCGCCTGCTGGACCTTATTCTGGACCTGCACCTGCGCAATGTCGGGATCGACACCCTTTTCGAAGGTCGCCGAAATCGAAACCGATCCTCGCGAGCTCGAGGACGAGCTGAAATAAAGCAGTCCGTCGATTCCGGTCAGTTGCTGCTCGATGATCTGCGTGACGCTGTTCTCAAGCGTTTCGGCCGATGCACCGGGATAGCTGGCGCGGATATTGACCTGTGGCGGGGCGACGTCGGGATATTGTTCGATCGGCAGCGACAGGATGCCACCGATCCCGGCCAGCATGATGATGATCGCGATCACCCAGGCGAAGATCGGCCGGTCGATGAAGATGCGCGAGATCACCGGGCCGTCAGCCGCCGCGCTTGCCGTTGGCGGGCGGCGCGATGCGCTGTGGCGATCCGGCGGGGACGGGCTTCACCGGCTTGCCAGGCTTGGCGTTGACCGTGCCCTCGGTGATCACCTTGTCGCCGGGCTTGAGCCCCGACGAGACCACCCAATTTGCCCCCTGCGCGCGATCGGCGGTGACCGCACGCTGCTCCACCTTGTTGCCCGCGCCCACGACGAGCACGCTGGCATTCCCCTTGGCATCGCGCGCGACGCCTTGCTGCGGCACGAGATAGACGTTGTCGGCGACCGACTGGGCAAAGCTCGCGCGCACGAACATACCGGGCAGCAGCAGGTTCTGGGGGTTCGGGAAACGCGCGCGCAGGGTGACGGTGCCGGTCGCTTCGTCGACGGTGACTTCGGTGAACTCCACGGTGCCGGTCAGGCCATAATCGCTGCCGTCCTCAAGCTTCAGCCGGACCGGCGACTGGGTCGGCATCGCGCCGCCGCGTGCAAGCGAGCGGCGCAGCGCGAGCAGTTCGGCCGCCGATTGCTTGATGTCGACATAGATCGGGTCGAGCCGCTGGATCACCGCAAGCGGCTCTGTCTGATTGCTCGTGACGAGCGCGCCCTGAGTGAACAGCGACCGCCCGATCCGGCCGCTGATCGGTGCGGGCACGCTGGTAAAGCGCAGGTTGATCTGGGCGGTGCGGAGTGCGGCACGCGCCTGCGCGACGCTTGCCTGCGCCTGGCGGGCCTGTGCCTGTGCGTCGGTATAGTCCTGCTTGCTGACCGCCTCGATCTCGGCCAACGGCTTGAAACGGTCGGCCCGGATCCGGGCGGCGGCGGCAGCAGCCTCGGCACTGGCAAGGTTGGCGCGGGCCTGATCGCCGGATGCGCGGTACAAGCTGGAATCGATCTGGTAGAGCGTCTGGCCGGCGCGGACCAGGCTGCCTTCGGTGAACAACCGACGCTGGATCAGCCCGGTGATCTGCGGGCGCACTTCCGACGTCTGATAAGCGGCCGTCCTGCCGGTCAGCTCGGTCACCAGCGGCGCCGTGCCCGGTCTGACCACGACATAGCCCACCTCAGGCGTGCGCTTGGCCGCAGCGGCACGGGGATCCTTGGTCTGCGCGGTGCCGCTGCACCCGGCGAGCAGGCACGCGGTGCCGACGATCACTGCGAGGCGGCAGTGCGCGTCAGGGTCGCTTCGGGAGTTCGACGGCAGGATCGCCGTGCGCATCTGCGTAGTCACTGCCGCGTCCTAACCTAAAGCAATCGCGAATGTTCCTCAAAATTGCGCGTTGCGACAATTTTCTCGCGACCGCAATCCGCGCGGTGCGTTGACACAGTTTTGCGACAACTCGCTGATAGCGGCCCCGCTTGGCGCGTGAGGGAGAAATGACATGCGTAGCGTCTTGTTCGGGTCGATCCTATTGGCGGGCACTGCACCCGGCGCGTTGCTCGCCCAGCAACAGGCGTCGCCAAGGCCACAACAGGCGACGCCCACCCAATCGACCGACGAGGAAGGCGACGATGTTGCCGAGGTAACCGTGTCGGCAGGCCGCAACCTGCCCGGATCGGCTATTGGCGATATTCCGCCCGACCAGCAGCTGGGCCCCGCCGAGATCCGCTCTTATGGCGTCAGTTCGGTCAGCGACCTTCTTACCGAGCTCGGGCCGCAGCTTCGCTCCGGGCGGGGCAATGGCCCGCCGGTCGTGTTGCTCAACGGGCGGCGCGTGTCGGGGTTCGAGGAAATCCGCAATCTTCCGACCGAAGCGATCCAGCGCGTCGACATCCTTCCGGAGGAAGTGGCGCTGAAATACGGTTACGCGGCGGATCAGCGTGTCATCAATTTCGTGCTGCGGCCACGCTTCCGGGCGATCACGACCGAACTCGAAGCGCGCTTTGCGACCGGCGGCGGCCGTGCCACGCCGCAGGGCGAGTTCGACGTCCTGACACTGAACCGGCGCGGCCGCGTGAACCTGCACGTCGAATATCAGGAAAGCAGCGCGTTGACGGAGGCCGAACGTGGCATCCGCGCGCAAGCGAGCCCGTTTTCGATCGGCGGCAATGTGATCGGACCGAATGGCGGCGAGATCGATCCCGCGCTATCGGCGCAAGCAGGGGTGTTGACCACCATTGCCGGCGTGCCCGTCGGGACGGCGAATCCGACGCTCGCCGATTTTGCCGCGACCGCCAACCAGCCGACCGCGACCGACCCGACGCGCTTTCGCACGCTGCTGCCCGCCAGTCGGCAGTTCAACGCTAATCTCATCTACGCGACCACCATCGGCAAGGTGTCGGCAACCTTCAACGGCAGGATCGAATCGCAGGACAGCAGGGGCAGTTTCGGCCTGACGACCGCCGCGCTGACCTTGCCGACCGGCAACCGCTTCTCGCCATTTGGCACCGACGTCACCGTGGCCCGTGCCTTGGGCGACTTCGGGCCGCTCGGCCAATCGTCGAACACGATCAACGGTCATTTCGGGGCGACATTCAACGGCAATATCGGCACCTGGCAATGGTCGATCATCGGCAATTACGATCGCAGCGACAACGAAACGCTCACCGATGTCGGCGTCGATGCGAGCGGTTTCCAGGCCAGGCTCAACGCCAATGATCCGACCGCGAATCCCTTTGCCGTCATCGCGCCGGGAACGTTCGAGCCACTGGCCGCCAATCGCGCGCGCTCGACATCGAGCAGCTACGGCATCGATGCGCTCGCCAACGGCTCGCTGATCACCCTGCCGGCGGGCAAGGTGTCGGCAAGCTTCAAGGTTTCGGGCTCGGCGCTCGATTTCGACAGCAATTCGCGGCGTGGCGGCGTCTTCCAGTCGGCCAGCCTGTCGCGCGGCAGCGCCAATGGGCAAGTCAATATCGATGTGCCGCTCACCAGCCGCACGCGTGATTTTCTGGGCGCTGTCGGCAATCTGTCGGCCAATTTCAACCTGGCCTATAATGGGCTGTCGGACTTCGGCACGCTGCGCACGCTGGGCTATGGCTTCAACTGGTCGCCGATCGAAGCCATCCGCATCATCGGGTCGATCACGCAGCAGGATAATGCCCCGAGCATCCAGCAGCTCGGCAATCCGGTGATCACGACGCTCAACGTCCGGGTGTTCGATTTCACGCTCGGCCGCAATGCGACGGTGACGACGCTGTCGGGAGGCAATCCGGCCTTGCGCGCGAGCGACCGGCTGGTGAAGCGGCTGGGGCTGACGTTCAAGCCCTTTACCAAAACCGACCTCGACATCGTCGCGAGCTACACGGACACGCGCGTCGACAATGCCATCGCCGGATTTCCGAGCGCGACCGCGGCGATCGAGGCGGCGTTTCCCGATCGCTTCACCCGCGATGCTACCGGCGAGCTGGTCCGGATCGATGCCCGACCGATCAATTTCGGCCGGACCGACAGCGCGCAGCTGCGCTACGGCTTCAACTTCACGACGTCGATCAAGTCGAAGCTGCAGAAGCAGATCGAGGCGTTTCGGGCGGGCAAGGGGCCCAATCCGTTTGCGGGCCTGATCCCGCCGGGCGGACAACCGCCGCAGAGCGTGTTCGGCGGCAACATCTTTGGCGGTGGCGGGCCGGGCGGCGCAGGTCGGCAGGGTGGGCAAGGCCGCCCGCCCGGCGCGCCGGGCGCCGCGGCGGGGCAGGGCGGCCAGGCGGCCGGGGGCCCGCCTGGGCGACCCGGCGGCGGCTTCGGTGGCGGTGGTTTCGGGGGGCGCGGCGGCGGCGCACAGGCGGGCGGACGGCTCAACTTCGCGCTCTACCACACCTGGCGGCTGACCGAGCAGGTCCGTGTCGGCGCGGCGGGTCCGGTACTCGACCTGCTCAATGGGGATACGGTGAGCAGCGGCGCGGGCGTGCCCCGCCACGAACTGGAGGCGCAGGCCGGTTATAACAATAACGGCCTCGGCGTGCGGCTGTCGGCAAACTGGCAAAGTGCTACCCAGGTCAATGGCAGCCTTGGCGGGACCGGACAGACGCTCAATTTCGGCAGCCTGACGACCGTCAACCTCAGGCTCTTCGCCGATCTGACCCAGCGGCTGGAGCTGTTGAAGAAATATCGCTGGATGCGCGGCATGCGCGTATCGGTCGCGGTCGACAACCTGTTCAACCAGCGTCAGCGCGTGACCGATCAGACCGGTATTACGCCGATCGCGTACCAGCCCGCCTATCTGGATCCGCTCGGACGGTCGGTGCGGGTGTCGGTACGCAAGCTGTTCTTCTAGACGCAGGTGCGCGATCGCGCCTCGGCTTGCGATCGAGCAGATGGCGCCCGCTGCCTCTGGCAATTGGGCGCGTTTGCGCTAGATGCAGGCGCTCCGGCGACAGGGTATCGGGACGGCGAGGGTTTTACATGCGGATTACGATGATCGGTTCGGGCTATGTCGGCCTGGTATCTGGCGCTTGCTTTTCGGATTTCGGGCACGAAGTGGTGTGCGTCGACAAGGATGCCGGAAAGATCGCCGCGCTGGAGGCCGGCCGGATGCCGATCTATGAGCCCGGGCTCGACGGGCTGGTCGCAGCCAATGTCGCGGCTGGCCGGCTTACCTTCACCACCGACCTGAAGCAGGCGGTGGCCGGCGCCGATGCGGTGTTCATCGCGGTCGGCACGCCGTCGCGGCGCGGCGACGGCCATGCCGACCTTACTTATGTGTTCGAAGCGACGCGCGAGATTGCCGAGGCGGTGACCGGGCCGACGGTCGTCGTCACCAAGTCGACCGTCCCGGTCGGCACCGGCGACAAGGTCGAGGCGATTCTGCGCGAAACGCGGCCCGAAATCGATGTGGCGGTCGTTTCCAACCCCGAATTCCTGCGCGAAGGCGCCGCGATCGGCGATTTCAAGCGCCCCGACCGGATCGTGATCGGCACCGACGACGCGCATGCCCAGGTAGTGATGCGCGAAGTCTATCGCCCCTTGTTTCTGAACGAGAGCCCGATCCTGTTCACCGGCCGCCGTACCGCCGAACTGATCAAATATGCCGCGAACGCGTTCCTTGCGACCAAGATCACCTTCATCAACGAGATTGCCGATCTTTGCGAAGCGGTCGGCGCCAATGTTCAGGACGTGTCGCGCGGCATCGGCCTCGACAATCGCATCGGCGCGAAATTCCTGCACGCCGGACCCGGCTATGGCGGCTCGTGCTTCCCCAAGGATACGCTAGCGCTGCTGAAGACCGCCGAGGATCATGAGAGCCCGGTGCGGATCGTGGAAGCGGTCGTGCAGGTGAACGACAGCCGCAAGCGCGCGATGGGCCGCAAGGTCATCAACGCGCTCGGCGGCGATGCCAAGGGCAAGACCGTCGCCATTCTCGGCCTGACCTTCAAGCCGAATACCGACGACATGCGCGACGCGCCCAGCCTCGCCGTCGTCCAGAGCCTGATCGATGCCGGCGCCCGGATACGCGCCTATGATCCCGAGGGGATGGAGGCGGCCAAGGCGCTGATGCCCCAGATCGAGCTGGCGCGCGATGCCTATGAAGCGGCCGCCGGTGCCGACGCGGTCGCGATCGTGACCGAATGGGACATCTTCCGCGCGCTCGACCTGAAGCGACTGGCCAAGGCGATGGCCGCGCCGGTGATGGTCGACCTGCGCAACATCTATCCGCCCGCAGAGGCCGAGCGCGCCGGCTTCACCTACAGCTCGGTCGGCCGCTGACGGGCGGCTCGCGAGCAGCTATTTCGCGCGGCAGATCGTCGCGACCTTGGCGGCAGCGTCAAGGTCGCCGGCTTCGAGAACGAGCTTGAGTGCACCCGCGCAATCGTTCCTGGCGATCATGTGCGCGGCCCGCCCTTCGATCAGGCGGCGCTCGAAACTGCTCATTTCGATCGACTGATCGGCTGGCGCGGCGGGATTGCGCGGCGGCGCCCTGTCGCTCGTACCGACAACGGGCTGGAGCGCCGCGCCGACCTGGGCGGGCGGCTCAGCCTTTGCCGCTCGGCCCGCCGGATCGACGAATTCCACCGTCTGGACATTCCACTGGGTCAATTGCCGCAGGATCTTGAGCCGACATGCGAGGCTGGCCTCGTTGCGCAGATAGACCCGCGCCGGCGTGCCCGTCGCCCATAGCTTGGCGCGTTCGCGAAATTCGCCCGTGCTGAGCGTTTTGTCCGCCAGCTTGACGACGCATTCATTCTTGCGCCGCGCAACCACCACAACGTCATCCGGGCCGGGCTCGTCGGCAGCCTGTTGCGGCGCGCCGAGCGCAGCCGCGATCGCGATCATCAGCAAGGACATCAGCGCCTCCTCGTCTCGCTCATAACCGTGCGGGCGTCACGCGGCCAGGCATCGATCGATCGCGGCAAGGTGTGGCGCCTGCTCGGCGGGCGACAGAAACGATCCGGTGAAGCTGTTGCGCGCCAGCCGCGTCAGCTCGGCGGGCGAAAGGTCGAGCGCGTCGGCGACCGCGACGAAGTTCGCATTCACATAGCCGCCGAAATAGGCCGGGTCGTCCGAATTGACGGTCGCGACAAGCCCTGCGTCGAGCATGGTCTTCAACGGGTGCCGGGTCATGTCGTCGACCACGCACAGCTTCGTGTTCGACAGCGGGCACACGGTCAGGCACATGCCGTCAGCGGCGAGCCGCGCGACCAGCGCCGGATCGTCGAGCGATCGGTTGCCATGGTCGATCCGGTCGACGCCGAGCACATCCAGCGCTTCGTGCACATAAGCTGCCGGTCCTTCCTCTCCCGCATGCGCGACAAGCTTGAGCCCGAGCGACCGGGCGCGGGCGAAAACGCGCGCGAATTTCGCCGGCGGATGGCCGTTCTCGGACGAATCGAGCCCGACGCCGGCAATCCGGTCGAGATAGGGCAGTGCTTCGTCGAGCGTCGCCTCGGCCTCGGCTTCACTCAGATGGCGCAGGAAGCACATGATGAGCTTCGACGTAATGCCATGCCGGGCCAGACCGTCATCGAGTGCGCGGGTGATGCCGCCGATGACGGTCGCGAACGGAACACCCCGCACGGTATGCCCCTGGGGATCGAAGAAAATCTCGACATGGCGGACGCCGTCGGCATGCGCGCGGTCGAGATAGGCGGCGGTCAGATCGAAGAAATCCTGCTCGGTGAGCAGCACCGCCATGCCCTGATAATAGATGTCGAGAAAATCCTGCAGGTTGGAGAAATCATAGGCGGCGCGCACCGCCTCGACCGACTCGAACGGAATAGCGACGCCATTGCGCGCGGCGAGCGCGAACATCAGCTCGGGCTCGAGCGAGCCCTCGATATGGAGATGAAGCTCCGCCTTGGGCAGCGCGGCAATGAAGGCGGCGCGATCGGCCGGGGAGGCAAAGTCGGTCATCTGGGTTCCTCGCTACGCAGAATGATCGGCGCATCGCGCTTGTGGTTGCGAATCTCGTCGATCGTCAGCCCGTTGATTTCGTGCGGGAAAACCAGCCAGGCATCGGTCTGGTGGACGAAGAAATCGGGCGTCAGTTCGGTCTGGTTGCGCTGCGGCTTGTAATAGACGGTCGCAATGCGGATTTCGCGGGGCATATTATGGCGGCAGCGCGCGGCAAGCTCACGCAGGAAGGCGCGGATGCTCCGCCCGCTGTCGAACACATCGTCGATCACCAACAGCCGATCGTCGGGGCCGAGCGTGTCGATCAGATAGCCGAGCGCATAGACCCGGACCTCGGGATCCTGGGCATCGATCCCCGAATAGGATGACGTGCGGACCGCAATATGATCGCAGTCGACGCCGTGATAGGCGAGCAGTTCCTGAACCGCGATCCCGACCGGGGCGCCGCCGCGCCAGATGCCGACGAGATGCGTGGGCGCAAAGCCGCTGTCGAGAACGGCGACACCGAGCCTGAATGAATCGGCGAGCAGTGCGTCGGCCGAAAGATAGAGTTTGTCGATCGCCAAGCCATGTCCCCGCGCACGCTGCGCCGGTGCGACGCGCTGCCAATCCCATGGCCCCAAGAGCGCGGGCGAATCAAGCGGCGGCGCGAAGTTGCGGAAGTTGCGGGTTGCCATTGCATCCGCAACTTCCCGGCGATGACGGGGGGAGAGGCGCGAAATACTGACCGCCGATGTCAAAGAACGAGCAGGGCCGCAGTGTCGCAGAGGTTTCCCGACTTTGGAAGGGCGGCACGAGGCGTCGACGAGGCGTCCGCGTCCGGGCTGCTTACCGACAGCCCGCCTTCATGAGTCTCCGGTTTGTGCGGGCTCCGGACGCTCGCGGGTTTCCCAAGCCACAACACCCGCGGCCGGGCAATGCCGCTCGCCGATGACAATATGCTCGCCTGTTACTTCAGTCAGATCAATTGTTTCCTGGCTATAGTTGAACAGAAATGTGAGCTTTCCCGTCCGTCTCATCCGCACGTCGCACGGCAGGTCGATCGTCGCCAATCCTGCCTTATCGGCCATGCGCTTCAACGTGCGCGCGAGCAATGCCGCGTCGGGCCAACCCGCGAGATAGCGCAGCGCGCCCGACGCGAAGACGATGCCGCGACCGTCGGCCAGCACCTCTTCGGCGGGCAGCGCCGTCTCGACATGCTCCAGCCACCGCGTCACCGTGAAGCCGTCGCCGGGGGCATCCAGTCCCGGGCGCAGGCTTTCGACGCGCGCGATGCGGATCGGCAGATGGTGTTGCAGCGGCCCAGGCGGCAGCGTGTCGGGAATCCGGAACGCTTCGGTGCGGCTGCCGGTGCGCGGGCCAAACAGCACCGGCACGCCCAGCGCCGCCAGCCGCTCCACCAGTGCCGCGTCGAGCATCGGCAGGCTGGGCACAATTATCATTGCATAACCGCCCAGATTGGCGTCGGGCGGCACGATGTCGATATCGAGCCCGAGCCGACGCAGCGCCGAGTAGAATTCGAACGCTAGCTCGATGTAGCGAAAGTCGCGACCCTGAGGTTGCGTTTCGAACAGCCAGCTCGCGGGGTAGGAGAAGATCAGCGCAACCGGGGCAGGGGCCGGTGCGAGGTCGCCAAGCCTGGCCAGATCGGCGGCTGCCTGACGGGCTTCGTGCGCGCCGACGTCGTCCGTCCGGTCGGGGTGAAGGAGGCCGGCATGATGCGCCTCCTGCCCGAACGGGGCCTGCCGCCAGCGGAAATAGCTGACCAGTTCGGCGCCGTGGGCCACGGCTTCCAGCGTCCACAGCCGGACCATACCGGGCAGCGGGGCGGGATTATAGGGCGCCCAGTTCACCGGTCCCGGCTGCTGCTCCATCACCCACCAGCGCCCGCGCCCGACCCCGCGATACAGATCGTGGTGGAACGCGGCGATGTCGGGGTGGCCCTGCCGCGCATATCGCAGCTTGTCGGCGGGTGTGAACCAAAAGCTTTCCAGAAAGCCGATCGGGTAGCTGTCCCAGGTCGCGACATCGAGGTCGCGGGCGACGTCATGATGGTCGAACTGGGTGAAGAAACCCATGAAATTATGGGCGATGTCGCGCCCCGGCGACCGCGCGCGCAGCAGGTCGACCTGCAACCGGTTGAACGATACGACCTCGTCGGATGCGAAGCGGCGCCAGTCCATCACATGCGCCGGGTTGGGCTCGGTGACGGTCAGGTTGGGCGGATCGATGGCGTCGAAATCGGCATAGTCCATCGACCAGAAGACATTGCCCCAGGCCGTATTGAGCGCGTCGATCGTCGGATAGCGCGCGGCGAGCCAGCGGCGAAACGCGGCGGCGGCGGCGGCGGAATAGCTGATCGCGGTGTCGTGACAGCCATATTCATTGTCGGTCTGCCAGGCGACGACACCCGGGTGGTGGCCGTAACGATCGGCGAGCGCGGTGACGATGCGGGCGCACTCGGCGCGATACCCCTCGTGCGAGAAGCAATAGTGCCGCCGCGACCCGAACCGGCGGGGATGGCCCTTGGCGTCGAGCGCGATCATGTCGGGCATGCGGTCGACCAGCCATTTGGGCGGAGTCGCGGTCGGCGTGCCGAGGATGATGCCCAGCCCCGCAACGTGCAGCGCGTCGATCGCGCGGTCCATCCAGCCCCAGTCGAACCGGCCGGGTTCGGGCTCGATCCGGCTCCAGGCGAATTCGCCGATCCGCACGCGGCTGAGGCCCATATCGACCATCAGGCGGGCATCGTCGGCCCACCAGTCCTCCGGCCAATGTTCGGGATAGTAGCAGCAGCCGAGGCGGGTCATCGGGTCGGGTCCATCGCTTCGATATGGATAAGATGGGCGGTCGCCGGGCGCGCAAGCGGCAGCACCAGCCCGGCTTCGGCAAGCGCGCGACCGCTGAGAACCAGCGGCGGTGCATCGGCGGGAGCCGGGACCGGATCGCCGAGCGGGAAGCTGACGCGGTAGCCTCTGGCCGGATCGAATCCCAAGAATCGGACCGGGGTCGCGTTATAGTCGGCGGCCTGATCGATCCGGGCGACGAGCGCGAGCGCGCCGCCGTCCTGCCGAACCATCGTCCCGAACAGCGACGGGTCGCCGAATCCGATCTCCGACAGCGTGCCGCCATGGATGAGCGCGCGGAACCGCTGGTAGCAGGCGATGTGCGCGGCGAGCGTTTCGCGGTCCGCCGGGTCCATCGCGGCGGGATCGGCCTCGACCCCCATATGGCCGAACATCGCGACCTTCGCCCGGAAATCCATCGGTAGCCGACGGCCGGTGATCGGATTGGGGGAGGGGCCGACATGGTTCCCCATCGCTTCGGGCGGCAGGAACAGGCTCCAGGCGCGGTTGATGCGCAGCCGCTCGATCGCGTCGTTATTGTCGCTCGGCCAGACGCGGTGGCAGCGCGCGAGCATCGCATGGTCGATCCGGCCGCCGCCGCTCGCGCAGCTTTCGATCTCGACGGTGGGATGCGCCGCCCGCAGCCGGTCGATCAGGGCGTAAAGGGCGAGCGTCTGCGCATGACCGGCGCCGTCGTTGGGGAAGAGCGGGCGGTTATGATCCCATTTCAGATAGGCGATCCGGTTGGCCGACAGCAGTGCATCGATCGCGCCGAAGACGTGATCGCTCACCTCCGACCGGGCGAGATCGAGCACCAGTTGGTGGCGCTGGGTAGGGCGGTCTGCTTGCGTGCGGTGGATGCACCAGTCAGGATGCGCCCGGTAAAGCGCGCTGTCCGGGCTGACCATTTCGGGTTCGACCCAAAGGCCGAAATCCATGCCGCGCCGGCGGACATGGTCGATCAGCGGGCCGAGCCCGTTCGAGAAACGTCCGGGGTCGGGTGTCCAGTCACCCAGGCTGGTGCGGTCGTTCCGGCGGCCGGTGAACCAGCCGTCATCGACCACGAATCGCTCGACGCCGATTTCGTGGGCGGCGTCGGCGAGTGCGATCAGCCGCGCTTCGTCCATGTCGAAGCCGACCGCTTCCCAGCTATTCAGATGGACCCGACGCGGCGGCCAGTCGGCCCGCCCGGGCAGCACGGCTGCGCGCAGATGGGTGTGGAGCGCCCGCCGCACGGCATTGCGGCCGCCCTGTACGATTGCGACCACCGCCTCCGGTGTGGTGAAAGACGCGCCGGGCATAAGGACCACCTCGCCGGGATCGAGCCGTGGCCCGATCTGCACAATGATGCTGTCGGCATCGCGCTCGATCACCGTCTCGTGATCGCCGCTCCAGGCGAGGTGGACCGCTACGCCGCGCCCGTCGTCGACGCCAATGCCCCGCTCATGGGCGATCAGCCAGTTCGCCCCGCCGAATTCGGGCCGCCCACCGCGCGACTCGCCGCCAGTTCTGCCATAGGGGATGGCGGCCGTCGCCTCGGTCATTTCTCCCGCCCAGCGTCCGTGGAAACGGGTCGCGTGATCGGCCCAAGGCGGCAGCGGCAGTGCAAGGCTCGCGATGCGGTCGATCGCTAGGGGTTCGTCGCCGAGATTGGTGACGGTGGATGCGGCACGAACCACGTCGCCGTCCGCGATCCGCCAGTCGATCGTCAATTGGATGCCGGCGACTCCGTCCTCCAGCACCAGCCGGGCCGAGCGGTCGGCGATGCGCGTCTCGCCTGTCAGCGCCAGATCGGCAGCCACGATCCGGTCGCCGCGCCGCAAGCTCATGGCCGGCAGGCCGGAATAGCCTCGTTCTGCCTGCGGCCAGGGCGATGCGCGTTGCGGCTTGTCGGGTTGCGACCCGTGGCGCGGGGGGGATTGCGCCGCTGCGAGTGCCACAAGATCCTCGTCATCGGGGAGACGCGCGCCCGAATAGATGAGCAGGACCGGCTGTTCGGACGTCAGGGCGAAGATCAGCGTGATCGAGTCGCCGTCGATCCGGTGGTATCCGCACCGCGTGCTGCGATGATCCCCGCTGTCACGGTCGGTCGGGCGCTGCTCCATCCGCCGATCCATTGGCCAAGCCCCGCTTGCGCGCAAGCGGTCACCGCCTATGCTGGCAAGAAAAGAGCGGGGAGCGTGGTTTGAACGGCATGATGGCATTGGGTGGCGCGCTGCAGATGGCAGTCGCGGCGGGGCTGCTGGCGCTGATCGCATTTGCGACCTGGGCAAAGGTCCGCGGTGCCGGGCATGACGGCAGCGAAAAGGACGTGTTCCTCGCAGGCGGCGGCCTCAGCTGGCTGTTCGTCGCGGGGTCGATCACGCTCACCAATCTGTCGACCGACCAGCTTGTCGGCATGAACGGCAACCAGATGCTGCTGCTTGCGTGGTGGGAGATTTCGGGGTTTGTCGGCCTGCTGATCCTCGCTTTCGTGTTCGTGCCGATCTATTACCGCAACAACTGCACGACGGTGACCGAATTGCTCGACCGGCGCTATTCGGGCGACACGACGAGCGTGCGGACGCTGATTTCGGCGCTGTTCCTGTTCGGCAACATCCTCATCTATCTGCCAGCCGGCCTGTATAGCGGCGGGCTGTTCCTGCGTGCGCTGTTCGGCGGGGAGGTGCCGCTGATCGCCTTTGCGGCGATGATCGCGGTGATCAGCGCGGCCTATACCATGCTCGGCGGGCTTCGTGCGGTGGCGGTGATGGATACCTATTCGGGCTTCGGCGTGCTCGCCGTTGCGATATTGATCGTCGTGCTCGCGCTTGCCGCGATCAACTGGGATTTCAGCGGCATCCCGCCCGAACGGCTGACCTTTTTCGGCGGCAAGGAGTCGCCGATTCCGTTCCACACGCTGTTCACCGGCATGATCTTCATCCAGATCTTCTACTGGTCGACCAACCAAAACATCACCCAGAAGGCGATGACCGCGCCGACCGTGCGTGAGGCGCAGCGCGGCGTCCTGGCGGCCGCGACGATCCGTATCCTGATCATCCCGGTGATCGTGACCGTGCCGGGGGTGGTCGCGTTCAAGCTGCTCGGCAATGTCGGCGACCAGGCCTATGGGTTGCTGGTCGCGAAAATCCTGCCGCCCTGGCTGTCGGGAGCATTTGCCGCGATGATCGCCGCCGCCGTGATCGCGCATACCGCCGCAGTCCTCAACTCGACGGTCGCGCTCTATGCGGTCGATTTCCACGACCGGTTCTTCGGCCGGGTGCGCGATCACTGGCGGCTCAGCATGATCGCGACCGCAGCCGTGACGTTCAGCTCGATCGCGCTGGTGCCGCTGTATGAGAATGCGACGAGCATCATCAACCTGCTCCAGCAGCTGAACGGGCTCAGCTCGATGCCGATCCTGTCGGCGTTCATTGTCGGCCTGCTGTTTCGCGGCGTGTCCGGATTCGCCGCGACGATCGGTGTGGTTTGGGGCGTCGCGCTCTACGGGCTCTACACCTTCGTCCTCCAGCCCGGCGAGATCGTGACGCTGCATTACATCGACTTCATGGTCGTGACGCTGTTCAGCTCGGTCGCGGTCGCGCTGATCGTGAACCGATTGAACGGCGGCCGGGCCGTGCCGGTCTTCCGGTCGACCAAGGCGGCCGCATGAATCGCCGCGACTCGCGGTGAATCCTAGCATTTTCGTGGACGAGGCGATGCGGATGCGTTAAGCGGGGTTAACCATAATCATTTGGGGGCCCGCCGATCAGTTTCTGGTTCCTGCTTGCCGTTGCGGCCAATTTCACGGGGTATCTTGTCTATCTGACGGGGCTTCGCCGCCAGCTTGTGCAGCCCAACCGGGCGTCGTGGCTGATCTGGAGCGCGGCAACCCTCGTCGAGGCGAGCACCTATGCCGCGGTCAATTCGGGCGCGGCGCAGAGCATCGTCTTCCTGATCTCCTCGGCGGCCTGCCTCGTCGTCACGCTCGGCATCTGGCGGCAATCGGCATGGAGCGCACCGTCGCGCAGCGAGACGATCTGCATGATCGCCTGCCTCGGCGCGCTGCTGCTGTGGGTCGCGTTCCGGTCGGCCTTCTGGGCGCATATGCTGGTGGTCGCGGCCGTGCCGATCAGCTTCTGGCCGACCTGGGAAAGCGTCTGGCAGGACCGCGCGCGCGAACGGTCGCCCGCCTGGGGGCTATGGACGATCGGCGATCTGGCGACGCTGATGATCGCCGCGCGCAGTGCCGACATCAATCTCGCCGGCTATGCCTATATCTTCGTCGAAGTCGCCTGCCATGCCAGTGTGTGGTTCATGATCGGCCTGGCGACGATCAACCCGCTGCGATCGCTCGGTTTCCGCAACGGCCGCTTCTACATACTCGACGCCTATCGCCCGGCATCGAACCTGTTCTCGGTCGGCGAGAGTCATCTCGGCAAGGCAGTCTATGCCGCGGTCGATTTCGCGGAAGGCGATCAGATCGTGAAATTCACCGGCAGGCGGTTTCGCGCCGATCAGGTGCCGAGCGTCATGCGCGGGCAGGGGGACCGCTTCGTCCAGGTGACGCCCGATCATTATATGGGGCCGTCGAACCGGATCGACGACCTGATCAACCACAGCTGCGATCCCAATGCGGGCTTGCGCTTTACCGACGACGGCGTGGTGCTGGTCGCGATCCGGCCGATCGCGCCGGGCGAGGAAATCAGCTGGGACTATTCGACCACGCTCACGCAATCGAACTGGCACATGATCTGTCAGTGCCGGAGCCCCGAATGCCGCCGGGTGATCGGCAATTTCGAAACGCTTGCGCCCGAACGCCAGGAATGGTTCCGCGCGCGCAATCTGGTCGCCCCCTATCTGCGGCGGCGGGATGACGTGGTGCCCGTCGAGCCGCCGCCGATGGTTCGGCTCGGCTGAAGGAGCGGGCGGCGGTCGCTCGTCGACGGCCGCCGCCCGTCCGCATTACGCCACCACCAGCGCCGCGTTCAGGCTTGCAAGATCGCACGCCAGCCCTTCATAGCTTGCCAGCACGGGCGCGAAGGCAGTCGCAACCGGTGCGCCCACCGGCGCGGAGGGCGCCGACGCGACGAAGAAGCTCAGGTCGTCGAACCCGAAATAATCATTGGTCGCGGCATTGCCATCATTGGCGTTGAACTCGAGGCGGTGCAGACCCGCAAATTCCCCGTCGAGGAAGCTGAACTGGTCGGCACTGCCCAGATTGGCGACGATCGTCCGCTCTGCCACCAATTGAGTGCCGGCTTCGTCGGCATAGCCGCGAATCGTGATTTCCAGCCCGGCCCGGAACGCGCTCGTGAACGCGCCGCCCAAAAAGCTGAACTCGCTGGCGTTGGTGATGACGACCGGCGACCCCGCCGGGCTGTCATAGCCCGCGACTTCGTTACCCGCTGCCTCGGCGATGAAGGCGAGGTTCGAACCCGACGACGTCACATAGCCTGCAATGGCGCCATCGGGCCGATAGACGCCGGTTTCGCTGAACGAAAAGCCGCGATAATCGGCGAGCGGCGTCTCGCCGCCCGCACCGAGTGCGATATCGTCGAAATCGAGCACGACAGTGTTGGTGTCGCTGAAGGCCAGGTTGTCGATCCCGAAATAGTCGAGCGTCGCGTCGTCGCCGTCATTGGCGCTGAATTCAACCCTCTGGGCGCCGAGGAAAGTCCCGAAATCCAGCCCGCCCAGGAACGATACCTCCAGCTGCTCGCCGACGCCGACCGTGACGGTGCGCTGGCCGATGACATGCGCGCCGCCTTCATCGGCATAGGCGCGAATGGTGACGGTCAGCCCCGGACGGAATGCCGATGAAAGGTCGATCGATTCGAGGTTGAACGCGGTGCCGCGGGTGAGCGTGAGCGGCGTGCCCCGGACGGCATCTTCATAACCGCCGACTTCGCTATTGCCCGCCTCGGCGATGAACAGGACATTCTGGCCCGAGCTCGCGACATAGCCGGCGATCGCGCCATCGGGGTTGTAGATGCCCGCCTGCAGCCAGTTGAAGCCGCCAAAGCCATTGGCGAGCCGCTGCTCGCCGCCTTCCGCCAGGGTGATCTCGTCGAAATTCAGAGTGGGCATCAGCGCATCCTTTTTCGGTGGCGACGCGGCGCCCTGACCGGGATGGCCAGACGCTGCGCCAGGGGATGGTGATTCCGTGCCGGCCGCCCAGCCCCGTAACCGCGGCCAGCCGGTGCGCGGCTGGCGCCTTGTGGGGGGAAATCAGGATTGGACGTGGCAGGTCAGCCGACGCGGCATCACCGCTGAGACAATCGGCCGCGACGGGTTAACGAGCCCATGCGCGGCAGTGCTGCAATATGGGTAACCAATAGGACCGCACGCGAGTGGCGTTCCGCGCGCCCCCCCCGCGCGTGGCGATTCAGGCGGCGGCGCGGACGCTGTCGACCGGCGCTGCCTTGAGCGTGAGTGTCGCCACGGCGCCGTGGCCCTTGCCGTCGCTGACGAGCCGCAACGACCCCTCCATCGCGTTCATCGAATTGGCGCACCAGTGGAGGCCGAGCCCGCCCGACTTGTGCTGACGAGTCGAAAAGCCGCGCTGAAACAGCGTCGCGCCGACTTCGGGTGCAAAGCCTTCGCCATCGTCGCGGATGACGATCTTCACCACGCCTTCGGCTTCGCTGACGGTGACGCGGATGTTGCCCGATCCGGTGCCTCTGGCGGCGATCGCCTCTGCGGCGTTGCCGAACAGGTTGCCGATCACCTGGCTGAGGATGATGCGATTGGCGAGCACGGGCCAGGGGCGCGCCGGAAATTCGAACGCGATCGAGGTTTCGTCGGAATAGCGGGCGATCGTCGCATTCTGCGCGATCAGCTCGGTGACGTCGCAGCTGTCGAGCGGCGGGCGTTCATGCGCCTGAGCCTGCTGGGTGCCGATGATCTCGAGCACATGCTGCATCGCGGCCCGGCCGGTCTTCAGCTGCGCGCCGCGTTCGGCGCGCGCGGCCTGTTCGGCTTCGATCGACGCCGCAACGAAGGCCGCCAGCTTCTGTCGACGTGCAGCCGGGATATCGTCCCGCGCCAGTTCGCCGAGCGCGCGGTCGATCATCGCCGTGTCGGCCGGCGGGGCGTCGGCAAGTCCGCGCGACAGGATCGTGCTGATCGGATTGAGCGCGTTGCGGACATTGTGCATGACCGCAACCGCGCTTTCGGTTTTCCCGAGCGCGAAGCTCTGCACTTCGAGCTGCTCGCGCAGGTCCTTCAGCTGCCGCAACATCTTGTTGAAGCTGCGGCCCAGCGAGCCGATCTCGTCGCGTCGATCCTCCTGTCCCTGGAGCAGCGACAGCGAGCCCGATGCGGTAACGACCTGCATGTGCCGCTCGACCCGGTTGAGCGGCGCAAGCACCAGCCGCGCGATCGCCCGGCTGAGCACCACCAGCAGAACCACGATCAGCACGGTCGACCCGGCGATCGCGAACAACAGCATGCGGGTGCCGAGCATCGAGACGTCGCGCCGAACGGTGAAGCTGACGCTGGCCACCGCATGCCCATCCGATCCCAGAATGGGAACACCGATCGTCATGTTCGACCGACTGGGCTTCAGGATCGGCCGGTCCGCCTGGGCAAGGCCGAGCCGGGCGTCGAGCTGGAGCAGCTTCGACAATTGCGGCGACGTGATCTGGCGGACCATCAGCACATAGCCGCGCGGGGTGCCGGTGCCGTCCGACCGGCGAACCTGCGCGACCCCGATGGCCGCCACCACCTTGCCGACGCGGGCATAAAAGGCGGTCGAATTGCCGCTGCCGAGCACGCGCGCGAGGTCGATCCGGCGAATCCGGTCGATCAGCTGGGCGCGCATCACTGGCTGATCTGCCCGCACGCCAAGGTCGAGCCAACGCGCGATCACGATGCGACCGTCATTGCCGACATAGGCCATGCCGTTCACACCGAGATTGGCCATGGCGAGCTTGGAGAAGCTCTCCTGCTCGAACGTGCGGGTCGGGCCCGCCATATAATCATAGGACGAATTCCAGTCGCCATAGTCGCGAACGGCGCTTTCGACCTTGATGATGTTGTCACTGAGCGCAGCACGGGTCCGCTCGACATGCGCGTCGACCGCCGCCGCTTCGAGCTGGTTGAAGCTCGGCGTGATGACGGCGGCAAGCAGCAGCGTGATCGCGATCGCCCCCAGCAGGCCGACCGCCGTCAGGATAAGCAGCAGCTTGGCGCCGAGCGAGCCCGGACGGCGCAACCGCGCGTCGAGCAACGGGCGTCCCATCACCCCTCGGTCCCGTTCCCTTGATACAGGGCCGGGCCGTCGCCCGGATCGTCCTTGCCTTCGATTGTGCCGAGCGCGGCCATGGTGCGGGCAGCCTCGGCGCCGACCGGCCGCGAGAAATAATAGCCCTGGAGATGCGACGCGCCGGCAAGGCGCAGCGCCTGCATCTGCGCTTCGGTCTCGACGCCTTCGGCAATGATGCCAAGCCCGAGCGCGTGACCGAGGTGAATGATCGAATGGACGATCGCCGCGCTTTCGCGTTCGCGCCCCATCCCGTCAATGAAGCTGCGGTCGATCTTCAGGCAATCGAGCGCGAACTTGCGGATGTTGTAGAGCGACGAATAGCCGGTGCCGAAATCGTCGAGCGCGATGCGGAAACCCATCTGGCGCAGCCGGTACAGCGTGTCCGCGGCGCGATCGGCGTCGTCGAAAATCGCGGTTTCGGTGATTTCGATCTGGACGCGCGCTGGCTCGACACCGGCCCGCTGGACGCACTGGACCAGATGCGCGACGAAATTGTGCCGGCGGAACTGGCGGGGGCTGAAGTTGATCGACACATATTGGCCGGGCCAGTTGTGGAGTTCGGCCAGCGCGGTTTCGAGCACCCAGTCGCCAAGCTCATGGATCAGGTTCGATTCCTCGGCGATCGGGATGAACATCGCCGGCGAGATCGACCCATATTCGGGCGAGCTCCAGCGAAGCAGCCCTTCGAAGCCGACGATTTCCAGCCCGTCCCGCGCGACGATCGGCTGATAGGCGAGCTGGAGCTCGCCTCGCGCGATCGCTTCGCCAAGGCCGCCTTCGATGCGGCGGCGGAAGCGGACGCTGTCGTCCATGGTCTCGTCAAAGGCGCGCACCACGCCGCGGCCAGCGCGCTTCGCCTCGTTGAGCGCCAGATCGGCGCGGCGCATCACATCGACCGGATCGCGCACCGGCACGGCTTCGGTGACGACCACGCCGATCGATCCCGCGGCCTGGACCGAATGGCCGATCAGGTTGAGCGTGACGGAGATTCGCCGCAGCATCAGTTCGCACGCTTGAACGGCAGCTTCCTCGCCCGGCGTGTCGAACAGGATGCCGAACTCGTCACCGCCGAGCCGAGCGACCATGCCGCCTTCGGGGACGGCGGCGTTCAGCAACTGATAGATCGAGCGGATCATCTCGTCGCCCGCAAGATGGCCGAGCGTGTCGTTGACCAGCTTGAAGCGATCGAGGTCGAGCATCGCCGTCGCAAAGCGTTCACGCCCGCGGGCACGCTCGGTCAGCGCGCGCAGAAAGGCGAGCCGGTTGGGTGCTTCGGTCAGCGAATCATGCGTTGCCATGTGCAGCGCCTTGCTCTCGTTCGCGGCAAGCTCGCGGCCCTGTTCTTCGAGCGTGACGATCTGCGCCGCCAGCATTGCCCGTGCAGCCGCGAGTTCGAGATCGATCTGCCAGCGCTTCGCCAGCGCGGTCGCGGTCTGGACGATCTCGTCAACCTCGAACGGCTTGGCGATGTAGAAGATCTTGTCGGCAGGGCCCGCCACCTTGGCGATCTCGATCGGCGAAAAATCGGAATAGCCGGTGACGATGACGAGGTTGATGTCGGGATCGAGCGCGCGGATGCGCTTTGCCGTCTCGCGCCCGTCAATGCCGGGCGGCATGCGGATATCGATGAAGGCGACAGCGAAGGGGTTCCCCTCGGCCAGCGCGCGTTCGACTTCGCCGACACCGTCAAGTCCCTGCATCGCATGGCTGAGCGCGAAGTCGGGTGCGTCCGGTGCGGGCGGCGCTGCAGCGTCGTCACCGAAAAGCTCGGCGGCCATCGCATCGAGCGTGCCCCCGCTGGCGGGCGCGAAACACTGGCGATAGCTGTCATGCATCGCCGGTTCGTCGTCGATAATCAGAATCCGCACCGGGCCGTTCCCCCTCGATAATCTTAACGATCATGCGGAAAGCGTGGTTAAGGAAAGGTTAGAGCGCGGCCTGCCCGAGCAGAATTGCGCCAAGCGGGCCTGCACGGTCGCCGAGTGCCGCCGGAACGATGAAATCGTCGATATCGCCCAGCAGCGCGATATTGCCATACCCCCCCAGGCTCTCGATCAGCGCCGCGCGCACGCGGGGGAGGAGATGCGGCGTCCCGACCGCGACGCCGCCGCCGAAAACGATCCGTCGCGGCAATCCGGTCAATACCAGCGTATGGCAAAGCTGCGCGACTGCATCGACGACGGGCGGCCAGGCCGGATCGTCGGCGCCGAGCCGCTCGGCCGGAATACCCGCACGGGCGGCGATGGCCGGGCCGGCGGCAAGCCCTTCGACACAATCGCCGTGGAAGACGCAAGCTCCTGCAAAATCATCCCCCGCCAGACGGCGCGGGCGGATATGGCCCAGTTCGGCATGGGTCAGCCCCGATAGCGGCCTGCCACCGGCGATCATGCCGACCCCGATCCCTGTGCCGATCGTCACATAGGCGAGATCGGCAAGCCCCTGCGCGGCGCCCCAATGTGCCTCCGCCAGCCCTGCGCCGACGACATCGGTGTCGAAGCCCACCGGAACATCATAGCGGGCGCCCAGGCGCGGCGCGATGTTGGTCCCCGACCAGCCCGGCTTGGTCGTCAGGGTGATATGCCCCCAGTCGCTGGCGCTGCGATCGATACCCACCGGCCCGAAACTGGGAATGCCGAGCGCGTCGAAGCCGCGCCAGTTGTCGAGGATGGCCTCAATCGCCGCCAGCGTCGCATCGGGGGTCGTCGTCGGCACGCGCTCGATCGCGCGGATGTCGTCGGGTCCGGTGCCCAGGATGCAGACGCATTTGGTGCCGCCCAGCTCCACACCCGCGACGAGCGGCGCGGTCACTCGACCGTCACCGACTTGGCGAGATTGCGCGGCTGGTCGACATCGGTGCCCTTGAACACCGCGACATGATAGGCGAGCAGCTGCACCGGTACGGCGTAGACGAGCGGCGCTATCAAAGGGTGAACCTTGGGCATCTCGATCGTCGCGATCGTATTCTCGCCCGCCTGGGTGATGCCGTCGGCGTCGGAGATCAGCACCACCTGCGCACCGCGCGCCTGCGCTTCCTGCATGTTGCTGACCGTCTTGTCGAACAGCGGACCCGACGGCGCGAGCACGATCAGCGGCACCGCGTCGTCGATCAGCGCGATCGGCCCGTGCTTCATCTCGCCCGACGCATAGCCCTCGGCATGGATATAGCTGATTTCCTTCAATTTCAGTGCGCCTTCCAGGGCCATCGGATATTCGGGTCCGCGGCCGAGATAGAGTACGTCGCGCGCCGCCGCGATCTTCGGCGCCATCGCCTCGATTTCCTCGTCATGGCTGAGCGCCATGCTCATCGCTTCGGGCACGCTTTGCAGCTGGGCGACGACGTCGCGTTCGGCGGCTGCGCCCAGCAGCCCCCTGGCGCGCGCCAGATTGACGGCAAGCGCGGCCATCACGGCGAGCTGGCAGGTGAATGCCTTGGTCGAGGCTACGCCGATTTCCGGCCCGGCATGGGTCGGCATCAACAGGTCGACTTCGCGCGCCATCGAGCTGGTCGGGACGTTGATGATGCCCGCCGTCGTCAGTCCGGCCGCCTTCATGTGGCGGAGCGCGGCGAGCGTATCGGCGGTCTCGCCGCTTTGCGAGATCACGACGCCGAGCATCCCGGGGGTCAGGACCGGATCGCGGTAACGGAATTCGCTTGCGACATCGACCTCGACCGGCACGCGCGCGATCTGCTCGATCCAGTATTTGCCGATCATACCGACATAGGAAGCGGTGCCGCAGGCAACGATCGCGACGCGGTCGACGCCGCCCAGGTCGAACTCCATGTCGGGAAGGGCGACCCGGTCCTCGAGCGGGCGGAGATAGCTGCGCAGCGTCTGGGCGACCACCACGGGCTGCTCGTGAATCTCCTTCAGCATGAAGTGGCGGTAATTGCCCTTGTCGATCAGCTGACCCGAGGCCCCCGAATTGACCACCGGGCGTTCGACGGGTTGGTTGTCGCGGTCGAAGATCTCCACCTTTTCGCGCGTCATGACGACCCAATCGCCCTCTTCAAGATAGGCGATCCGCTGGGTCAGCGGCGCCAGCGCCAGCGCGTCCGAGCCAAGGTAATTTTCGCCGTCGCCATAGCCGACCGTCAGCGGCGCGCCGAGCCTCGCGCCGATCAGCAAGTCGGGCTCGGACCTGAACATGACGCCAAGCGCGAACGCACCGTGCAGGCGGGGGAGCACGGTGGCAACCGCCTCGCGCGGGGCCGCGCCCGCCTCGATCTCGCGGGCGATCAGATGGGCGACGACTTCGGTATCGGTCTGGCTGAGAAAGGTCCGACCGGCGGCGAGCAGTTCGTCGCGCAGCGGCTTGAAATTCTCGATGATGCCGTTGTGGACCAGCACGACATCGCCCGCGATATGGGGGTGAGCGTTGTCCTCGGTCGGCGCGCCGTGGGTCGCCCAGCGGGTATGCGCGATGCCCGCCTCACCCGGCAGCGGCTGATCAGCCAGCACGCGCGCAAGGTTCAGCAGCTTGCCGGGCGCGCGGCGGCGGTCGAACGTGCCGTCATGCACGGTGCAGATGCCCGCCGAATCATAGCCGCGATATTCGAGCCGCTTGAGTCCGTCGAGCAGCCGATCCGCGACCGGGCCATGCCCGAGAATGCCCACAATGCCGCACATAAGTTCGTCTTACTCCAGTATCTTACTTGCCGTTCTTCTTTGCCGTCATCAATTGTCGGAAGCGGCCAGCCCAGCCCGGTTTGGCCGATTGCGCACCGCGCGCGACGGCGAGCGCGTCGGCGGCGACATCGGCGGTGATCACGCTGCCCGCACCGACGATGGCGCCCGCGCCGATCGTCACCGGGGCAACCAGCGCCGCATTCGATCCGACAAACGCGCCGTCGCCGATCACTGTGCGGTATTTGAAGAAACCGTCATAGTTGCAGGTTATCGTGCCCGCGCCGATATTCGCGCGCGCGCCAATTTCCGCGTCGCCAAGATAGGTCAGGTGGTTCGCCTTGGCGCCCGCGCCGAGCACCGCCTTCTTGGTCTCGACAAAATTGCCGATCCTGGCGGCTTCTCCCAGCACCGTCCCGGGACGCAGCCGGGCAAAGGGGCCGACATCGCATCCCGGGCCGATGGTCGCGCCCTCGATATGGCAGTTCGCTCGGATCGTCGCACCGTCGGCAATCGTCACGCCGGGCCCGAAAAAGACATTGGGCTCGATCGTCACGTCGCGACCGATACAAGTATCATGCGCGAACCAGACCGTTTCGGGCGCGATCAGCGTGGCGCCTTCGGCCATCGCGGCGATGCGGCGTCGTGCCTGCCAAGCGCCTTCCATCTCGGCGAGCTCGGCGCGGCTGTTGACCCCGGCCACCTCGAGCGGCTCGGTCATCACGACCGCGCTCATGCGGCCATCGGCATTGGCGATGTTGACGATGTCGACGAGATAATATTCGCCCGCCGCATTGTCGTTGCCGACGCGGTCGAGCAGCGCGAACAGGTCGCGGCTGCGCGCGGCCATCAGCCCCGAATTGCACAGCCGAACCGCGCGCTCGTCGTCGCTCGCATCCTTGTGCTCGACCATTTTCACGATGCGGTCGCCGTCGGTGATCACCCGGCCGTAGCGCAGCGTATCGACCGGTTCGAACCCCAGCACCACGATCACCGGCGCATCCGGTGCGTGGAGGCGATCGAGCATGCGCTGCATCGTCTCCGCCCGCACCAGCGGCACGTCGCCATAGAGGATCAGCACATCGCCGTCGAAGCCCGAAAGCGCCGCTTTCGCCTGTTGCACGGCGTGCCCTGTGCCGAGCTGCGGTTCCTGGACGGCCAGATCGGCGCTGCCGCCGAGCGCTGCTTCCAGCTGATCGCGCCCGGACCCGATCACGACGATCTTCCTGGCAGGCGCGAGCGCATCGACGCTTGCCAGCAAATGCATCAGCATCGGCTGCCCCGCGACCGGGTGGAGCACTTTGTGAAGATCGGATTTCATCCGCGTGCCCTTGCCGGCGGCAAGGATGATCGCGGCGATCGGTCGTGTCGTCATGCTGCGCCTTTCAGCCTTGTCGCGCGCCCTGCCATGATCCGCTTGCCATTGCCACCGCTTTGCTGGCAGCGAGCCGCGGATGAGCGAAAATTCACCGGCGCGCGCGCCATTCGACATTGTCGGCTTCGATCTCGACGGCACGTTGCTCGATACAAGCCCCGACCTTGCGGCAGCGGTGAACCATGCGCTTGCGCTCGCTGGGCGCCCGCTGCTGACGCCCGCAGAGGTCGAGCCGATGATCGGCGGCGGGGCGAAGGAGATGCTCCGTCAGGCGCTCGAGGCAAGCGGCGGCTGCGAGCCCGACGCGTTTCGCGGCTACTACAAGGAGATGCTGCGCCATTACGAAGCGCACGTCGCCGACCTGACCCGGCCCTATCCGGGTGCGGTCGACGCGCTCGATGCATTGGCCGCGCAGCGCGTGAAGCTGGCCGTCGTTACCAACAAGTTCGAATCGCTCGCGGTGAAGCTGCTCGGCTTGATCGGACTGCTCGACCGCTTCGAAACGGTGATCGGCGGCGATACGCTGGGGCCGGGCAATGCCAAGCCGAGCCCGGCACCGATCACCGAGATGATCGCGCGGTGCGGCGGCGGCAGCGCGGTTTTCCTCGGCGATTCAACTTACGACATCATGGCGGCGAAATCGGCCGGCATCCCGGCGATCGCGGTCAGCTTCGGCTTCCTGCACGGCCCCGTGGAGGCGCTGGGTGCCGATGTCGTCATCGATCATTATGACCAGCTGCTCCCGACCCTGGCCCGGCTTGCTGCCTAGCCGTGTCGACGATCGAGATTGCCGCCTTCGTGCTCGGCGTCATCAACGTCGCGCTGGTGGTGCGACGGAGCATCTGGAACTATCCGTTCGCGCTGGTGATGGTCCTGCTCTACGCGCGGATCTTCTATGACGCGAAACTCTACAGCGACGCGCTGCTCCAGTTCTTCTTCTTCGCGGTCAATCTCTATGGCTGGTGGGCGTGGGGCCGCGCGGCGGCGAGCGAGGGGACGATCGTGGTCGAGCGGATGACCATGCGCGTGCGGCTTGGCTGGGCGGTCGGCGTCGCGGTGGCCATCATCGTCTGGGCCAGCCTCGTCCAGCGCTACACCGATGCGGCGCTGCCCTGGTGGGATGCGACCGCCGCCATCGTCAGCGTCGCGGCGCAGATCATGCTGTCGCGAAGGTTACTCGAAAACTGGGTACTCTGGATCGCGGTCGATATCCTCTCGATCGGGCTCTACGCCGTGAAGGGATTGTGGCTGACGATGGCACTGTACGTGATCTTTCTGCTGCTGGCGGTCTGGGGCCTTATCGACTGGCGACGCGCCGAACGGCGGCAGGCGGCGGCATGATCCGTACGATCTGTCTCCACGGCCCGGAAAGCACCGGCAAATCGACCCTGATCGAGCAGCTGGCGCGGCATTACGACACGATGTTCGTGCCCGAATATGGTCGCACCTTTGCCGAACGCCGCGGCATCGACTTCACCATGGCCGATCTGGTGCAGATCGCCGAGACGCACGACGCGATGACACAGAGCGCGCTCGCGTCCGGCGCCGACCCGCTTTTCCTCGACACCGATCCGCTGATGACGGCGGTGTGGGCCGACATGCTGTTCGGCACGCGCGACCGTTGGTTCGATGCGTGGAAAGGGACCGCCGATCTCTACCTGCTGCTCGATATCGATCTGCCCTGGGTCGACGACGGGACGCGGATGTTCGGAACGCCCGCGCTTCGCCAGCGCTTTTTCGACCTGTCCCGGACCGAACTCGAACGGCGCGGCGTCCGCTGGGTGATGGTCAGCGGGCAGGGCGAGGCGCGGCTGGCCAATGCGCTGGCGGCGATCGAGGCAGCCCGCGCCGCCTGATCGCCGCGCAGGTGGGTCAACGTGACGGCGCGAGCTTGGTGTTGAGCACCCAGCCGATATTGTCATTCTCGTCGGCGACCTCCCACCACAGGCCGTTCTTGTTGCCGGTGGGATAGAGGATTGCGCCGGCCGGCAGCGTGCGCAGCACCTTCGCCGTTCCAGCTGCGGTCGCGCGGAGCTGCACTGGGCCCTGCGCGGTATAGGTCTTTTGCGGCGAGGCTTCGGCGGTGCCGGCGTCCCCGGGCTGCACCAGCCCGAGCGAGTTCACCATGTTAGTATAAGCCTGGATGAACGACAGCGTGATGATCCGGCCGAGATCGGTGTTGTCGTAACCGCCGCCGACCGCGCCCGCGACGGCGAAGAAGCCGCCGCCGCCGATCGACAGGTTGTTCTTGGCGGCATAGCCTTCCTCGACCGCGATCGTTTCGGTCGTGCGGACATTGGTGAGCGACAGCACGGTATTGGCCTCGAGCTTGCGGCTCTTGATCCCGCCGATCAGCCCGCCGACGCGGCCGCCGAGGATGCCGCCAATTCCGGCGGCGGCGCCGCTGCCGCTGACATTGTCGTTTGCGCCCTGGATTTCGGCGACGAGCACATAGTCGGCCGCCTTGATCTGGCCCTGCCCGACATTCGACCGGCGCTGCAGGCCAAGATCGTTGCCGATGTTGCGCTCCTGCTGGGCAGCGTTCAGACCGGCGCCGCGATCGACCAGATTGAAGCAGCCCGACCGCTGCACGAGCACGCGCAACAGCTTGGCAGGCGGCGCCAGATTATTCTGCATCCAGGGCCGCGCATCATCGCCATCGCGGATCGACAGCGTGCCGAGCTTGCGCACGCAACGCGGCACATCGTTCATCGTCGCCTGTTGGAGACGCTGTCCGCTCGACGGTTTGGCGAGCTTTTGGGCCGCCGCCGGAAAACTCGGCAGTGCGATCAGTGCGGTGGCGGCAAGCAAGGTCATTCTCATGGCAATTCCCCCCAATTCCCAATGTTGGCCCCGCATATCGCAAAACCATCGAACTGAAAACGGGCGTTCCAGCCCTTTGCATATCGTCGACGCGTATTGGCCGGGGGCTTTGTCGGCGGCCCGTCATCCTGCTATGCGCCAAGCCAAAGCGCTATTCCGCCCTGACCAGAGACCCAAGTGACCCCGCTCGACCGCATCCGAAATTTCTCCATCATCGCGCATATCGATCACGGCAAATCGACGCTCGCCGACCGGCTGATCCAGACCACCGGCGGGCTGAGCGCGCGCGAAATGTCCGAGCAGGTGCTCGACAATATGGACATCGAGAAAGAGCGCGGGATCACCATCAAGGCGCAGACCGTGCGGCTCAACTACCGGGCTCAGGACGGGCTCGATTATGTCCTGAACCTGATGGACACGCCGGGCCATGTCGACTTCGCCTATGAAGTCAGCCGCAGCCTGGCCGCGTGCGAAGGCGCGCTGCTGGTGGTCGATGCGGCGCAGGGGGTGGAAGCGCAGACGCTCGCCAATGTCTATCAGTCGATCGAGCATGATCACGAGATCGTGCCGGTCATCAACAAGATCGACCTGCCCGCCGCCGAGCCCGAAAAGGTGCGCGCCGAAATCGAGGAAGTGATCGGCCTCGACGCGTCGAACGCGGTGATGACGAGCGCCAAGTCCGGCATCGGCATCGAGGATGTGCTGGAAGCGATCGTCACCCGCATTCCGCCGCCCAAGGGCGACGCCGATGCGCCGTTGCAGGCGATGCTCGTCGACAGCTGGTACGACCCCTATCTGGGCGTCGTCATCCTCGTGCGCGTGATGGCGGGGACGCTGAAGAAGGGCCAGCAGATCGCCTTCATGCAGGCGGGGACGACCCATCTGGTCGACCGCGTCGGCTGTTTCCGGCCCAAGATCGAGCAGCTGAGCGAACTCGGTGTCGGCGAAATCGGCTTCATCACCGCGCAGATCAAGGACATCACCCAGACCCGCGTCGGCGACACCATCACCGACGCGAAGCGCCCCGCGGCGGCGCCGCTGCCGGGCTTCAAGGAAGTCCAGCCGGTGGTGTTCTGCGGGCTGTTCCCGGTCGACGCCAATGATTTCGAGAAGCTGCGCGAGAGCATCGGCAAGCTGCGGCTCAACGATGCCAGCTTCTCGTTCGAGATGGAGACCTCGGCCGCGCTTGGCTTCGGCTTCCGCTGCGGGTTCCTCGGCCTTCTCCATCTGGAGATCATCCAGGAACGGCTGACCCGCGAATATGACCTCGACCTGATCACG
>PKED01000028.1 GCA_002863155.1 Sphingomonadaceae bacterium
GAGCGTCGCCGCATCGTCGATCCAGCGCCCCTCCCCGCCCAGAGCCTGCGCGACGGCGGGGAAGTCGCTGCCGGAGAAATCGACCGCCGCATTGGGCCGCTGGCTCGAGCGCTGTTTCATCTCGATCAGCGCCAGGCTCTGGTCGACCAGCACGACGATGACGACCGGCAGACCGAGATCGCGCGCGGTGGCGAGTTCGCCGAGCCCCATCTCCAGACCGGCATCGCCGACGAAGGCGATCACCGGCGCGGACGGCGCAGCGAGCTTGTAGCCCAGCGCCAGCGGCACGGCGCAGCCCATGGTGCAAAGGCCCGTCGATTGCAGGATCGCGCGCGGGATGTCCGTGCGCCAGATCTGCGAGAGCAGGATGCGATGGGCGCCGGAATCGATCGTGATCACGGTGTCGGCCGGCGTGGCCGCGCGTACCGGGGCGTTCGACCAGCACCTGCTGCGTCGATCCGACCAGTGACTTCAGCCAGATCGCGCGCCGCCGCGCCGCGGCATCACGCAAGCTGGCCGCGCGTGCCTTGCGAACCTCGGGCGCCACCTGCGGCATCCGCGCGGCGGGCGTGCCGGCGCGCGGCGAATAGGGAAAGATGTGCGCATGAACGATGTCGCAATCGTCGATCAGCGCGAGCGAGTTTGCGAACATCGCGTCGCTTTCGGTCGGGAAACCGGCGATCAGGTCCGCCCCGATCGCGATGTCAGGACGGTGCGCCCTCAGCCGCTCGACGATCCGAACCGCGTCGGCGCGGGCATGCCGCCGCTTCATCCGCTTGAGCACCATGTCGTCGCCGGCCTGGAGCGACAGGTGGACGTGCGGCATGATCCGCGCCTCGCCCGTGACAAGATCGAACAGCCGGTCGTCGATCTCGATCGAATCGAGCGACGACAGCCGCAGCCGCTCGAGCTGCGGGACATGGCGCAGGATTCGCTCGATCAGCGTGGCGAGCGTCGGCGCGCCCGGCAGGTCGGGGCCATAGCTGGTCAGGTCGACGCCGGTCAGCACGACTTCGCGGTGACCGGCATCGACCAGCGCCGCGATCCGGTCGATCACCGCGCCGGCGGGCACCGACCGGCTGTTGCCGCGCCCATGAGGGATCACGCAGAAGGTGCAGCGATGGTCGCAGCCATTCTGGACCTCGACAAAGGCGCGGACATGGTCGGCAAAACTCGCGGCCAGATGCGGCGCCGTGACGCGGACCGCCATGATGTCCTGCACCTGCACTCGCGCGGGATCGGCCCAGGCGGCAGGCATCAGTTTTTCGGCGTTGCCGATGACGCGGTCGACTTCGGGCATCGCGGCGAAGCCGTGCGGATCGATCTGCGCCGCGCAGCCGGTAACCGCGATCTCGGCGCCGGGGTCCGCGCGGCGGGCGCGGCGGATCGCGGCGCGGGTTTCGGCCACGGCGGTGCTCGTCACCGCGCAGCTGTTGATGACCACCAGCGACCGATCGGCGTTGATCGCGCGGATCGTCTCGCTTTCGGCGAGGTTCAGGCGACAGCCCAGGCTGATCACCCGGGGTTGCGGCAATTGGGGAGGGGGGGCGGCAAGCGCTTGAGGCAACATCGCCGCCGATCTAGGCGCGCGGCCGCGCCAAGTCCACCTCAGGCACTTCGCCGCAGGTCGGCCGGCTCCGGCACCGGATGCGCCATCAGCAACCCGCGTTCGGCAAGCAGCATCCGCGCCTGCGCCGCGTCGAGCGGCTGGCCGTAATGATAGCCCTGACCGCGCGCGCAGCCGAGCCCCTTCGCGCGCGCCTCGATCGCCTCGTCCACGACGCCTTCTGCCGTGACCGCGAGGTTGAGCGTGTCGGCAAGCCGCGTGATCGCCGTCACGATCGCCGCGCTTTCGGCATTGTCGTTAATCGACGCGATGAAGCTGTGGTCGATCTTCAACTGATCGAAGGGCAGCGCGCGCAGATGCGCGAGCGACGAATAGCCGGTGCCAAAATCGTCGAGCGCCACGCGGATGCCCTGGTTCTTCAGGCTGGCGACGATCGACTGCGCGACCGCCAGATTGCCGAAAAGGGCAGCTTCGGTGATCTCGACCTCCAGCCGCCCCGCAGGAAAACCGGTTTCGGCGAGCAGCTTGGTCAGCTTCTGGCCGAGCCACGCGTCCTTCAACTGGCCCGGTGCGAGGTTGACCGACAGCGTCAGCCCCGGATCCCAGTCGCGCGCCTGGCAGAAGGCGTGGCGCATGACGGCAAAGGACAGGTCGTTGATGAGGCCCGATTCCTCGGCGATCGCCAGGAATTCGGCGGGCATGATCAGCCCGCGGGTCGGATGTTCCCAGCGCGCGAGCACCTCGAAACCGACCAGGCGGCCGGTCGTCAGCTCCACTTGCCGGTCGAAATAGGGGACAAGCTGATGGTTGGCGATCGCCGCGCGCAGCCCGACCTCGATCTCGTTGCGTGCCTTGAGTTCGCGCTCCATCGATGCATCGAACCACAATGCCTCGCGGCCGCCGGCCTTCTTGGCGGCGTACATTGCGATGTCGGCGCTGCGCATCAGCGCGTCGATGCTCGGGCTGTCGACGTCGGTGCGAGCGATGCCGATCGATCCGGTGACGTGAAGTTCCAGGCCGTCGACGACGAACGGCCGGGCCATGCGCGACATCAACCGTTCGGCGACCCGCTCCACCGTCTGCGGGACGCTGGCGTCGAACAGGAACGCGCAGGCGAATTCATCGCCCCCCAGCCGTGCGGCGAGCGCGACCGGCGGCATCGCGTCGGTCACCTCGGCGGCGACCTGCTTCAACAGCGTATCGCCGGTGCCGTGGCCGTACATGTCGTTGACGCGCTTGAAATGATCGATGTCGAGCAGGACGAGCGCCACGACCTTGTGGCGGCGATTGGCCTGCGCGATCATCGCCCCGCCTTCCTCGATCAGCGCGCGCCGGTTGAGCAGGCCGGTCAGCGGATCGCGCGCGGCAAGCTGCGCGGCGCGCGCTTCAGCGGCAGCATGATTTTGCGCAGCGAGCAGCAGCGCGGCATGGCGCCGCCAGCCGAACAGGATCAGCGCGACGTTCAGCAGCAGCGCGATCATCAGCACGCGGTCGATCGCGCCGTCGATCGCGCCCGATTGGCCGATCAGCGTCGACAGCGCGGCGCTGCCGGTCAGGACGAAGATCAGAATTGCCGCGACCGTGATCGCGCCGCCCAGCCGGTCGCCTGGCATCGGCGCCACCGGCGCGGTTGCGGCGGCGGGCACGGATAGGTCGGCATGGCGTGGATCGGTCATTGTCGGCAACGGCCCCGTTCGAGTGTCGGCGGGATCATGCCCGACCACCCCTCAAGACGATATTAAGCCGCATGGTTGCGAAAGGGTGGCGATTGGTCTAGAGGCACCCCAGATCGTTCCTTGCCGGAACGTGCGAACGCATGCCCACGGGCAAAGCTGGCCGACGAGGTTTCGTCCGCCAGCTTATTTTGCGTTTGCACCGGCAAGTCGCGATCGACGAGGAGTTTTTGATGTTCGACAGTCTCAGCGATCGCCTTGGCGGCGTGTTCGATCGGCTTCGGGGGCGCGGCGCGCTGACCGAGGCGGACGTGCGCGGCGCGATGCGCGAAGTGCGGATCGCGCTGCTCGAAGCCGATGTCGCGCTGCCGGTCGCGCGCGATTTCGTCGACAAGGTGACCGAACAGGCGGTCGGCCAGAATGTGCTGCGTTCGGTCACGCCGGGGCAGCAGGTCGTCAAGATCGTCAACGATGCGCTGACCGACATGCTTGGCGGTGGCGAAGTGGGGCTCGACCTCGGCGTCACTCCGCCCGCCGTCATAATGATGGTCGGCCTGCAGGGGTCGGGCAAGACGACCACAACCGCCAAGCTCGCCAAGCGGCTGAGCAAGGGACAGGGCGGGCGCGAGGCCAAGAAGGTGCTGATGGCGTCGCTCGACGTCAATCGCCCGGCCGCGCAGGAACAGCTGGCGACGCTCGGCAAGCAGGTCGAGGTGGCGACGTTGCCGATTGTCGCGGGCCAGCGCCCGGTCGAGATCGCAAAGCGCGCGATGCAGGCGGCGAAGCTTCAGGGCTATGACGTGCTGATGCTCGACACCGCAGGCCGGCTGCACGTCGACCAGGCGCTGATGGACGAGATGAAGGCGATCGCCGACATCGCGACGCCACACGAAATCCTGCTCGTCGTCGACTCGCTGACCGGTCAGGACGCCGTCAACGTCGCGCAGAATTTCAGCGAACAGGTGCCGCTGACCGGTGTCGTGCTTACGCGGATGGACGGCGACGCGCGCGGTGGTGCCGCGCTGTCGATGCGCGCCGTCACCGGCAAGCCGATCAAGTTCGCGGGCACCGGTGAAAAGATGGACGCGATCGAGGCGTTCCATCCGGGTCGCGTCGCCGGGCGCATCCTCGGCATGGGCGACGTCGTCAGCCTGGTCGAAAAGGCCGCCGAGGCGATCCAGGCCGAAGATGCCGAGCGGATGGCGCAGCGGCTGGCCAAGGGCCAGTTCGACATGAACGACCTGCGCGGCCAGCTCGCGCAGATGCAGCGGATGGGCGGGCTCGGCGCGCTGGCGGGCATGATGCCGGGCATGAAGAAGGCGCAGGCGGCAATGGCCGGCGGCAGCCACGACAAAACGCTGGTTCACATGGACGCGATGATCGCATCGATGACGCCCAAGGAGCGCGCCAAGCCCGAACTGCTCAACGCCAAGCGCAAGATCCGCATCGCCAAGGGATCCGGCACCACCGTTCAGGACGTCAACAAGCTGCTGAAGATGCACCAGGAAATGGCCGGTGCGATGAAGAAGCTGAAAAAGATGGGCGGCATCAAGGGCATGATGGCGATGCTCGGCAAGGGCGGGGGCATGGGCGGCATCGGCAACGCGCTCGGCGGCCCCGATCTTGGCGAGATGATGGGCAAGGCGGGCGGCGGCCTGCCGGGTCTGGGAGGGCCCAAATTGCCGCCGGGTTTCGAGAATTTCATCAACAAGAAGAAATAACGGCTTCGGCCACCAATCAAGCGATCAGAAAGAAGGAAGACTAATGGCACTCAGCATTCGTTTGTCGCGCGGCGGCTCCAAGAAGCGTCCCTATTACCGGGTTGTCGTCGCCGACGCCCGCAGCCCGCGCGACGGCCGCTTCATCGAGAAGATCGGCACCTATAACCCGCTGCTCGCCAAGGATTCGCCCGATCGCGTGAAGCTCGATACCGAGCGTGCGGCGCACTGGCTGAAGATGGGCGCGCAGCCGACCGATCGCGTCGCCCGCTTCCTCGACGCGACCGGCGTCAAGGAGCGTGCGCCGCGCAACAACCCGAACAAGGGCAAGCCCGGCGAAAAGGCGACCGAACGCGCCGAGGAACGCGCCGAAAAGCTGAAGGCAGCCGAGGAAGCCGCTGCCGAGGCCGCCGCCGCTCCGGTCGTTGAAGAAGCACCGGCTGAAGAGGCCCCGGCCGAGGAAGCTGCCGCCGAGGAAACGGTCGCAGAGGAAACCGCCGCCGAAGCGCCTGCCGCCGAAGAGACGCCTGCGGCCGACGCGTAAATGCGCGCAACAGCCCCCGTCACGCTTGCCGTCATCATCGGCGCGCACGGTGTGACGGGGGAAGTGCGCCTGAAGCTCTTCACCGACGACCTGAAACGCTACAAGCGTTTCAACGACGGCGCCCTGACGCTCACATCGCTGCGCGACGGCAGCAACGGCGCGATCGCGCGTTTCGCGGAAGTGACCGATCGCAACCGGGCGGAGGCGATGCGCGGCACCGAAATCACGGTACCGCGCGCCGATCTGCCGCCGCTGGGTGAGGGCGAATACTACCATGCCGATCTGCTTGGGCTGGCGGTCATCTCCACCGACGGCGCGGCGATCGGCACGGTCGCTACGATCGACAATTTCGGCGCGGGCGACGTGATCGAGATCGAACGCGCCGACGGCACCCGCTTCATGGTGCCGATGCGTGCCGAGGCCGTGCCCGAGTGGGACGACACCCGGCTGGTGGTCGCCGCAGCCTTCGCTAGCGCCTGATCGGCCGGCGCGCGTCGAGCAAGTTCCGGATCGCCGTTGCAGCGACGCCCGCCTGGCCCATCGCATGGCTGATCTGGTCGAGCCCCTTCACGACGTCTCCGGCGGCGAAAAGGCCCGGCACGCTCGTTTGCTGGTGGTCGTCCACCTCGAGACAGCCGTCCTCGCTTGCCCGTGCCCCGGCCTCCACGGCCAGTTCCGACCGGATCGTCGAACCGAGCGCGGGGTAGATGCTGTCAAAAGCCATGCGTCCGTCCGCGGTATCGAGCGCGAGCCGGTTGCCCTCGATCGCGTAGCCACCACAAGGCCCGTCGACCCGGGCGATGCCGGCATCGTCAAGCGCCGCGACGCACGCTTCGTCGAGCGCGTAGCCGGCAGGGGCGATCAGGGTCACGTCGCGCGTGAAGCCGCGCACGAACAACGCCTCGCGCATGCCGTGGTCGCCGGTGCCGATCACGCCGACCCGGCGATCGGTCACTTCATAACCGTCACAGACCGGGCAATAGCGGAGCAGGCCCGCTTGGAGCGCAGCGTCGTGCAGCGCGTCCGCCATGTCGGGCCGGTGATTGACGACGCCCGTCGCCAGCAGCACCGATCGCGCCGCGAACGCGCGACCACCGGCAAGCACCCGGAACTCCTGACCGGCGCGTTCGATCGCGCTTACCGCGACCGCTTCGCGCATGGCGCCATACTCAGCCGCCTGTCGCTGCATCCGCGCAAGCAGATCGACACCCGATATGCCGCCCGGAAAGCCGGCGTGATTGTGGGTGCGCGGGATCAGCGCGGCCCGGCTCGATCCACAATCGAACAGCCGGATGCTTAGCCGGAACCGCGCGAGATAGATTGCGGCGGTCAACCCCGCCGGCCCGGCGCCGATGATGATGCAATCGTCCATGCGCGCATCAAGCCCCGGCACCGGAACTCGTTCCGGCGGCGAGCGATCGGATCGGCAGCCGCTGGGCCGAATTCGCTTGCAATTATACTCCTACCGTGATAGTGGGAATTCAGATGAGCGCTTCGGCAGCTTCACCTCTGATCCCCGACCACCCGGTGTGGCACCGGCTTTCGCATTATATCATCGGTCCCGAAGACGCCGCCCTGAGCTTTGCGGCTCGACTAGCGCGCGAGAATGGCTGGAGCGAGGCGCATGCCCTGCGCATCATCGACGAATACCGCAAATTCGCTTTCCTCGCCGTCACGGGCGACACGCAGGTGACGCCGTCCGACGCGGTCGATCAGGCTTGGCACCTGCACCTGACCTATACCCGGGACTATTGGGATAGGTTTTGTCCTGAAATCCTCGGAAAGGCGCTTCACCACGGTCCGACCGCGGGCGGCGAGGCCGAGCGGGGACGCTTCTTCCGGCAATATGCCGATACGCTGAAACGCTATGAGGCCGTGTTCGGACCAGCCCCGGCCGATCTGTGGCCGAGCGCGCAACAGCGGCTGATCGAGGATCCGCGCGCGCGCCGGGTGCATCCGCGCGACGGGATCGTGATTTCCAGAAAGGCTCTGCGGCGGGCGATGGTCGCCTTGTTGATGGTTGCCGCGATTGCCCTTCTGCTTTGGTGGAGGACGTGATGGGACTGGGTGTTTTCGACCTGACCGGCGGCCCGTTTCTGGCGCTGTACGGCGCCCTGTTGGTCGCGGCGATCGTGGCGGGCTTCGCGATCCCGCGCTGGCTGAGACCGGAGGGACGCCGCGCGCCGCTGAACGATCCTGACCAGATCGCCTATCTCGCCGGTGGGCCACTGCGCTATGTCGATGCCGTGATCGCGCGGCTTCTCGCTGCCGGCAAGATCGCGGTCGAGGGGCAAAGCGCCGCGCGCATCGTTGCCCCGCCGACCCTGGCTGCGGGCGCCGAGCGATCGGTGCTCGCGCTGCCGACGCCGTCGCCCTGGAGCCGGATCGTGCGGGTCGTGACGCCGCACGCCAGGGCGGTCGAGCAGCAGCTGGTCCGCGCCGAGTTGCTCATCGATCGCGGCACCGCGCTTCAGCTCCGCTTCTGGTCGATATCACCCTATCTGCTGCTGATCGCCTTTGGCCTGATCAAGTGGGAGATCGGTATGGGCCGCGGACGGCCGGTGGGTTTCCTGACCGTGCTGCTCGCAGTGACCATCGGGCTGGCGGTGATCCGCTTCTTCAGCATCGATCGGCGCACACGCGGTGCCATCGACACGCTTGCCGATACAAGATCGACAGCCGACCGGCTGCGGCGCGCGCCGACCCACGACGAAATACCGCTTGCGGTCGCGCTGTTCGGCACCGTCGCGCTCGCCGGATCGGAATGGAGCAACTACCACGCGATGCGCATGGCGAGCAGTTCGGGCGGGGTCAGCAGCGACGGCGGCAGCAGCAGCAGCTCTGACGGTGGTGGTAGCGGCTGCGGCGGCGGCGGTTGCGGCGGCTGCGGCAGCTGAACGGGCTTGCCAGCCGACACGCCAGCGACAAGGAACGACTATGGGTTTCGCAGCGACCATCCTCACCCTCTATCCGGAGATGTTTCCCGGGCCGCTCGGGGCGTCGCTGGCCGGGCGCGCACTGGCGGAGGGGCGGTGGTCGCTGGACGCGCGCAACATCCGCGACTTTGCGACCGACCGCCACCGGACCGTCGACGACACCCCGGCGGGGGGCGGCGCAGGGATGGTGCTGCGCGCCGATGTGGTGGCGGCAGCGGTCGACAGCGTGGCCGACGGGCGCCCCCTGCTCGCGATGACTCCGCGCGGCACGCCACTGACGCAGGAACGCGTTCGGTCGCTGGCGGCGGGTCCCGGCGCGATCATCTTGTGCGGTCGGTTCGAGGGATTTGACGAGCGCCTGTTCGAGGCGCGGCCGATCGAAGCGGTCTCGATCGGCGACTATGTCCTGTCGGGCGGGGAAATGGGCGCGCTGGTGCTGCTCGACGCTTGCATTCGGCTGCTTCCCGGCGTAATGGGCGCGCCTTCCAGCGGGGACGAGGAAAGCTTCGAAAGCGGCCTCCTTGAATATCCGCACTATACCCGACCTTATGAATGGGAAGGGCGCACGATCCCCGAAGTGCTGCGATCGGGGGATCATGCGAGGATCGCGGCGTGGCGAAAGCTGCAGGCCGAGACCGATACACGGCTAAGGAGGCCGGACCTTTGGGAGCGCCATGAGGGCGCTCGGGCCCGTTCTCCCTCTGGCGCGCGGCGACAGACGAAGGAAGACTGAGATGAACATCATCCAGCAGATCGAAGCCGAGAATATCGCCAAGTTCCTCGAGGCGAAGAAAATCCCCGAATTCCGCCCCGGCGACACGCTGAAGGTCGGCGTGAAGGTCGTCGAAGGCGAGCGCACCCGCGTCCAGAATTACGAAGGCGTGTGCATCGCGCGGTCGAACAAGGGCATGGGCAGCAACTTCACCGTCCGCAAGATCAGCTTCGGCGAAGGCGTCGAGCGCGTCTTCCCGCTCTATTCGCCGAACATCGATTCGATCGAAGTGGTGCGCAAGGGCGTCGTGCGGCGCGCGAAGCTCTATTATCTGCGCGGCCGCCGCGGCAAGTCGGCACGCATCGCCGAACGCCGCGAGACCAAGAGCGAGTAATCGCGCCGCCACCGTTGATACGAACGGCCGTCCCGTACCCCGGGGCGGCCGTTTTCGCTTCCAGCGCGCTCGGCCCTTTACGCATCGCTCGCGCCTCGCAATAAGGCCCCGACCGCCGCCGTTCGTGCGGGCGCGAACAATCGGGACTGGAGATGGCGTGTGATCAAAGCTTTGGGCGTCGCGGCACTGGCGGCGGGCATGCTGATGGCAACGGGGGCGCCGCTGATGGCCGCTGATACGCCGCAGAAGCTGACGCTCGAACGACTGTTCGCAAGCCCCGACCTGTCGGGGTCGCAGCCGCGCGGGCTGAAGCTGTCGCCCGACGGCAAGCTGCTCACTTCGCTGCGGCCCCGCGCCGACGAGAAGGAGCGCTTCGACCTGTGGGCGCTCGACACTACGACCGGCCGCGAATGGATGCTCGTCGATTCAAAAGCGATCGGCAGCGGCGCCGAACTGTCCGAAGCCGAAAAGATGCAGCGCGAGCGCGCGCGGATCGGCGGATCGAAGGGGATCGTCGCTTATGACTGGACGCCCGATGGCAAGGCGATCCTCGTCCCGCTCGACGGCGATCTGTTCCTCGCGCACCTCGACGGCAAGGTCGATCGGCTGACCCAGAGCCCCGAAGGCGAGCTCAACCCGGTCGTCAGCCCGCGTGGGCGCTATGTCAGCTTCGTGCGCGACCAGAATCTGTTCGTCCAGCCGATCGGCGGCACCGCCGTGCAGGTCACGCAGGGCGGCCAGGGCACGATCCATTGGGGCGAAGCCGAATTCGTGGCGCAGGAGGAAATGGACCGCCGCACCGGCTATTGGTGGTCGCCCGACGACGCGCTGATCGCGGTGGAAAAGTTCGACGATGCCCCGGTCGGCATCGTCACGCGTGCGGCGATCGGCGCAGACGGCACCAAGGTGGTGGATCAGCGCTATCCGGCCGCAGGCACACCCAACTCACTGGTCGAGCTCTACGTCATGAAGCCCGACGGCAGCGCGTCGGTGAAGGTCGATCTCGGCACCAATCCCGATATCTACCTCGCCCGGGTCGACTGGACGCCCGACGGCAAGACCCTGCTCGTCCAGCGCGAAAGCCGCGACCAGAAGACGCTCGACATGCTGAGCGTTGATCCTGCAACCGGCAAGGCGACCGTGCTCTTCACCGAGAAGGCAGGCGCGCGCAGCTGGATCAACCTGAGCGATGCCTATCAGCCGCTGAAGGACGGCTCGCTGATCTGGCGATCTGAGCGTACCGGCTTCGGCCATCTCTACCAGTTCAAGAGCGGCAAATGGACCGCGCTGACCAGCGGCAACTGGGTCGTCCAGAGCATCGCCGGCATCGACGAAGCCAAGGGCCGGATCTTCTTTGTCGGCAACAAGGACGGCTTCCTCGAACAGCATCTCTATTCGGTCGACATCGCCAGGCCCGGTGCGATCACCCGGCTTACCGAAGCCGGGTGGTGGAACGGCGCGACCATGGACGGCGCCGCGAGCCGGATCATCGTCGCGCGGTCGAACCCGACTCAGCCGGCCCAGCTCTACCTCGCCGACGCGACCGGCAAGCGGCTGCGCTGGATCAACGAGAATGCGGTGAAGGAGGGGCACCCCTATTTCCCGTTCCTGAGCGCGCATCAGGAACGCAAGTTCGGGACGATCAAGGCCGATGACGGCACCGAACTCTATTGGGAAATGATCACGCCCAAACTCGAAGCCGGCAAGACCTATCCCGTCTTCTACCAGCATTATGGCGGCCCTGGCACCGGCCAGCAGGTGACGCGGGCGTGGAACGGCGCACTGCCGCAATATCTCGTCAGCCGCGGCTACATCTATTTCCAGATCGACAATCGCGGCTCGTTCAACCGCGGCAAGGCGTTCGAGGATCACATTCACCATGCGATGGGATCGGTCGAAGTCGCCGACCAGCTGGTGGGTGCAGCGTATCTGAAGACCTTGCCCTTCGTCGATGCCAAGCGGATCGCGATCAACGGCTGGTCCTATGGCGGCTATATGACCATCAAGATGCTGGAGGCGGCACCAGGGGTGTTCGCCGCCGGGATTTCGGGCGCGCCGGTGACGAAGTGGGAACTGTACGACACGCACTATACCGAGCGCTATCTTGGCGACCCGCGCACCGACCCGCAAAGCTATTCGAGCTCGGGCGCGCTCGCCGATGCGGGCAAGATCACCGACCCCCTCCTGCTGATCCACGGCATGTCCGACGACAATGTCGTCTTCACCAACTCGACCGCATTTGCGGCCAAGATGCAGCACGAGGCACGCCCGTTCGAAATGATGTTCTACCCCGGCCAGACGCACCGCGTCGGCGGACCGGGCGTCAGCCAGCATCTGTGGACGACGATCCTCGACTTCCTCGATCGACGGATGCCGGCGGGGAAGTGAAGCGTGCAGCGGTTCGATTGACGGTTGTCGACCGCTGACCTAGCTTCTGACCCGCATTCTTCCGGGGGGCGGGGTGATGATTGCGACCGAATTGGCGCCTGTTCGCCGCAAGGCGCGGATCGATGTGCTCGACATGATGCGCGGCTTCGCGATCCTGGGCATCTTCTTCATGAACATCCCGTTCGAGGCAGCGTCGGTCTACACACAGTTCGCCGACATCCGGCTGCTGGGATGGACGGCCGCCGATCAGATGAGCTGGGCGACGATCCAGATCCTGCTGGAGGGCACGCAGCGGTGCCTGCTGGAATTTCTGTTCGGCGCAGGTATGATGGTGATCGCGACGAGGGCGATGCACCCGGACGGGCCGGTCGCCGTCGCCGATCTCTATCTGCGCCGGACGATGTGGCTGTTGCTCTTCGGCGCGATCGACATCTTCGTGGTGCTGTGGGTCGGCGACATTCTGTCGATCTACGCGGTCGCCGGGCTGTTTCTGTTTCCGTTCCGCACGCTGGGGCCGCGGCTGCTGCTGGGCTTGGGGCTGAGCTTCGCGCTGGTGACGGCGGCAGGGGGCGCAATCGATTATTCGAGCCGGGCGGCACTGGTCGAACAGGTAGCGACGGCGCGACAGCATCAAGCGGCAAAGACGCCACTGACACCGGCGGATCAGGCCGCGCTCAAGGCATGGCAGACGAAGCTCGACCGGTTCACCCTGTCCAAGGATGATGCGAAGAAGATCGAAGCCGAGAAGAAAAGCCATCGGGGCAGCATTTTTGACTATGCGCAACTGATGTGGGGCCAGTGGATCACCTTCTTCTGGATCGGTGGCGTTTTCTGGCTGACGGTGGTCGAGGCTTTCTGCGCGATGCTGATCGGCGTCGCGCTTTGGAAATGGGGCGTCATTCAGGGCGAACGCAGTGCGCGCTTTTACCTCGTGCTGGGTGTGCTGGCATATGGCTTCGGGATCACCGCGCGCTGGGTCGGCGCGCTGGAAACGATGACCTTCACACCGATGCCCAAAACCATCTGGATCACTGCCGAGGCAGCCCGGCTCGCCGTTGGCCTCGGACACCTGGCCTTGTTCAATTTCCTGGCCAAGACGCGGGCGGACACCTTTATCCTGTCGCCGTTTCGCGCTGCCGGCCGGATCGCCTTTTCGCTTTATTTCGTCGAGCAGATCATTGGCTTGCACATCCTTTTCTCGCCCTATGGTTTCAACCTGTGGGGGCGGTTCGGCTGGGCCGAAATGACGGGGATTGCGGCTCTGATATTCGTCGGCCTGCTGATCCTCGCCAATATCTGGATGAAGTTCTTCGCCATGGGGCCGCTCGAATGGCTTTGGCGCAGCCTCGCCTATCTCAAATGGCAGCGGTTTCGGCATGCCCCGGCCGAGGTGGGATAACGGCGCCCTGCGGCACGGGTCGTTCGATTCCGTCTTCCATTCGAACCGCCGCAGCCTAGATAGCGGCAACAAGGTGCCATGTCGGCACCGCCAGTCGGGACTGACTTTATGGGTTATCGAATCGTGGTCGCAGGCGCGACGGGCAATGTCGGGCGCGAAATGCTCAACATCCTTGCCGAACGCGAATTTCCGCTGGCGGATATCGCTGCCGTCGCCTCGGCGCGCAGCCAGGGCGACGAGATCGATTTCGGCGAGACGGGCCGGAAGCTGAAAGTCCAGAATATCGAGCATTTCGATCCCGCCGGCTGGGACATGGCGCTGTTCGCGATCGGCAGCGAAGGATCGAAGCTGCACGCGCCGCGCTTCGCCGCCGCAGGCTGCACCGTGATCGATAACGCCTCGCTCTACCGAATGGACCCCGACGTACCGCTGATCGTGCCCGAGGTGAACCCGCAGGACATCGACAGCTATCGACGTCGCAACATCATCGCCAACCCCAATTGCTCGACCGCGCAGATGGTCGTCGCGCTGAAGCCGCTGCATGATTACGCGACGATCAAGCGCGTCGTCGTCTCGACCTATCAATCGGTGTCGGGTGCGGGCAAGGCGGGGATGGACGAGCTGTTCGAGCAGAGCCGCAACATCTTCGTCGGCGACAGCGCCGAGGCGCACAAGTTCACCAAGCAGATCGCGTTCAACGTCATCCCGCATATCGACAGCTTCCTCGACGACGGTTTCACCAAGGAAGAGTGGAAGATGGTGGTCGAAACCAAGAAGATCCTCGATCCCAAGATCAAGGTAGTCGCCACCTGCGTGCGCGTGCCGGTGTTCGTCGGCCATTCCGAGGCAATCACGATCGAGTTCGAGCGCGAGATTTCCGCTGCCAAGGCGCAGAGCCTGCTACGCGAAGCACCCGGCGTGATGCTGGTCGATAAGCGCGAGAATGGCGGCTATGTGACCCCGATTGAATGCGTCGGCGATTACGCCACCTTCGTCAGCCGCGTGCGCGAGGACCCGACCGTCGACAATGGCCTGGTGCTGTGGTGCGTCAGCGACAACCTCCGCAAGGGTGCCGCGCTCAACGCGGTACAGATCGCCGAGTTGCTCGGGCGGCGGCACTTGCAGAAGGCGGCTTGACCGTGATTGCCGGCGGCTGCCGCTGCGGCGCATGCCGCTACACGATCGCGGCGGAGAAGATGCCGCCCGTCTATGCGTGCCATTGCCAGCATTGCCAGACCTGGTCGGGCAGTGCCTTCACCGAACAGGCAATGATCCGCAGCGACACGATCAGCGCGACCGGCCCGGTCGTCGAATATGCCGCCGAGCGCCCAAGCGGCGGCATTTCCACCCAGCATGTGTGCGGCGTCTGTCATACGCGGCTTTGGAACACCAATACCGTATGGCCGATGCTTGCGGTGGTGCGTGCGGGGACGCTCGACGATGCCGAAACGCTGAGCCCGCAGATGCACATCTGGACCAAGCGCAAGCAGCCCTGGCTGGTGATCGATCCGGCGGTGCCGTCATTCGAGGAAAACGCGCCGCCCGCCGAATTCATGAAGCTGTTCGCATGACAGAGCCAACCGCCCATCACTTCGCCGGGTTCGACGGCGCCGATCTCGTCTGGCGCGAAATGGGGGGGGGGCGCGCGGTATTGATGCTGCATGGCTTCTTTTCCGACGCGCAGACCAACTGGATCAAATACGGCCATGCCGACGCATTGGCGGCGCGTGGCTTCCGGGTCATTATGCCCGATTTGCGCGCGCATGGCGACAGCGCCAAGCCTCACGACGTTGCCGGCTATCCGCCGGATGTACTGGCGCGCGACGGGCTCGCGCTTGTCGAACGGCTCGGTCTGACCGATTATGATCTGGTCGGCTATTCACTGGGCGCGCGAACCGCGCTCCGGATGATGATCATGGGCGCGCGCCCGCGCCGGACGGTCATCTCGGGCATGGGCTATCAGGGCGTGATCGATGCGACGCGGCGCGGCGATTTCTTCCGGCGCGTGCTGACCCAGATCGGCAGTTTCGAGCGCGGCACGCCCGAATGGTTCGCCGAAGCCTTTCTGAAGACGAGCGGTGGCGACCCCAAGGCGTTGGTCCATATCCTTGACACCTTTGTGTCGAGCACCGACGCCGAGCTGGCGACGCTCGACCGGCCCGTCCTGGTGCTGTGCGGCGAAGAGGATCAGGACAACGGCTCGGCGCAGCAGCTGGCCGAAGCTTTGCCCGATGCGCGCTATCAGGCGGTTCCCGGCAACCACATGAGTGCGGTCGCCAAGGCCGACCTTGGCGAAGCAATCGCGGCCTATCTCGCGGCTTGACCCCGGCGGCGACGCCGATCACTACCGCGCCAACACCATATCGAGGGGATAGCCATGATCCGCCGTTTATCCGCAGCCGCAGCGCTTGCCGTCGTCCTTGCAAGTCCGGGACTCGCAGCGCCCGCGCCGACGCTGGCCGATGTCGACAGCTTTCTGAAGACCGCCGAGACGCAACTCGACGCGATGACGCTGGAGGCAAGCCGCATCCAATGGGTGAACGCCACCTACATCACCGACGACACCGACGCACTGGCGGCCAAGAACAGCGCGGCGCTGACTGAATATCAGGTCAAGCTCGCACTGGAGGCGGCAAAGCTGCAGAAAGTCGCCGGCCTCTCGGCTGACCAGAAGCGCAAGCTCGATCTGCTGCGCGGCGGCATCACCTTGCCCGCCCCGACCACACCGGGGGCCGCCGATACGCTGGCGACGCTGTCGACCAAGATGGCGTCGGCCTATGGCAAGGGGAAAGGAACGCTCGACGGCAAGCCGATCAACGGCAGCGACATCGAGGCCGCGATGGGCACCGTGCGCGATCCCGCCCGCCTGAGCGAGATGTGGGTCAGCTGGCACGACAATGTCGGCGCCCCGCTGCGCGACGATTATGCGCGCGCGGCCGGCATCGCCAATCAGGGCGCGCGTGAGCTCGGCTACAGGGATGTCGGCGCGATGTGGCGCTCGGGCTATGACATGAGCCCCGAAGAATTCGGCGCGCTGACCGACAAGCTTTGGCGCGACGTCGAGCCGCTCTACAAGGCGCTCCACACCTATACCCGCTGGAAGCTCAACGAGAAATATGGCGACAAGGTCCAGCCAAAGTCGGGGCCGATCCGTGCGGACCTACTCGGCAACATGTGGGCGCAGGAATGGGGCAACATCTACGATCTCGTCGCGCCGAAGGGTGCGGGCGATCTCGGCTTCGACATTGGTGAGTTGCTGAGCGCCAAGGGCTATGATCCGGTCAAAATGGTGAGGACCGGCGAGGGCTTCTACTCGTCGCTGGGGTTTGCACCGCTGCCCGACACCTTCTGGACGCGTTCTCAGATCGTGAAGCCGGCCGACCGCGAAGTCGTCTGCCACGCTTCCGCCTGGGACATCGATTCGGTCGACGATCTCCGGATCAAGATGTGCACCAAGGTGAATAGCGACGATTTCGTCACCATCCACCACGAACTCGGCCATAATTACTACCAGCGCGCGTACAAGGCTCAGCCCTTCCTCTACAAGAACGGCGCGAACGACGGATTCCATGAAGCGATCGGCGATTTCGTCGCACTGTCGATCACGCCGCAATACCTGGTCGATATCAACCTGCTCGATCCCGCGAAGGTGCCGAGCGAGGACAAGGATATCGGCCTGCTGTTACGTCAGGCGATGGACAAGGTCGCGTTCCTGCCGTTCGGCCTGCTTGTCGACAAATGGCGCTGGGGCGTGTTTTCGGGTGCGATCAAGACAACCGACTATCAGGCGGCATGGGACGCGCTGCGGCTGCAATATCAGGGCATCAAGCCGCCGGTCGAGCGCGACGAGACCAAGTTCGATCCCGGCGCCAAATATCACATCCCCGCGCAGGTGCCCTATACGCGCTATTTCCTCGCGCGGCTGCTCCAGTTCCAGTTCTACAAGGCGGCGTGCGATCAGGCCGGTTGGAAGGGACCGCTCCATCGCTGCTCGTTCTTCGGCAACAAGGAAGTCGGCACGAAATTGAACGCGATGCTGGAACTCGGCCAGTCGAAGCCGTGGCCCGAAGCCCTGGAGGCGTTCACCGGCAGCCGTGAGATTTCGGGCGCGGCGATGGCCGAATATTTCGCGCCGCTAAAGGCATGGCTCGACGAACAGAACAAGGGCAAGCCGAGCGGCTGGTAGGGCAGCGATCTCGCCGCCCGGCCTCGAGGCAATTGCTGGCAAGCGCGGGCGCGGCGGTCCAGCCGATCATCGCGCCGGACGTTGCATCGAGCGCGCGCCCATGCTAGCGGCGCGCGCTTCCACAGGCTGGTCGGAACCAGCCACCTCGGAGACGTCAGATGGCCAAGAAGAACATTCACCCCGATTATCATTTCATCACCGTCCAGATGACCGACGGCACGAGCTACAAGACGCGCACGACATGGGGGAAGGAAGGCGATCTGATGACGCTTGAAATCGATCCCAAGTCGCACCCGGCATGGACCGGCGGTCGCGGTACCATGCTCGACGCAGGCGGCCAGGTCGCGCGCTTCAACAAGCGCTTCGGCGGGCTGTCGCTCAAGACCAAGTAATCGATCGGCACCCGCCTGCGGAGCGTCGTCATTAACGACGCTTTAGGGATGCGCGGCTACGCTTTGCTCATGAACGAGAAAAGCGTGATGTTTGCCGCCGAGTTCGAACCGGCCCTGGTCAACGGCCGGCGCCGCAGCCCGCGTGCGCCGGTTTCCCTCGACGCGCGTGTCGGGCGGGGCGGGCTCGACCGCGCGCTGTGCCGCGTCGTCGATCTCTCGATGCACGGCGCGCGGCTGCAGACTTACTCGCCGATGAAGTCCGGGTCGATGATCTGGCTCACCCTGCCCGTGATCGGCCCGGTGGCGGCGACAATCGTCTGGAGCGACGACTTCGTGGCCGGCTGCCAGTTCCAGACGCCGCTCGACCGTGAAGCCTATGATGCGCTTCTCGAGCTCGATCAGACGCCGCGTTCGCTGAGCTAACCCGATTGGCAAGGCCGTGCAGTTGGCGGACAGGGTGGGATTCGAACCCACGGTGAGCTTGCACCCACGGCGGTTTTCAAGACCGCTGCCTTAAACCACTCGGCCACCTGTCCGTCGCACCGCGCTTACGGTGCATCCGATCTTTTGTGCAAGAGGGACCCGCAGGGGGTTCAGCCGCGCGCGCCCTTGTGGCAAAGCTTGGATCATGACGGCGATGCTTCGGGAAAAATGGCGTGGCGGCGCCGGGGCGGCGGTAATGGGGGTGGCCGCATTGGCGTTCGCTTGCCTGCTTGGCGTGCAGGCAGCGCGAGCGCAGGATGAAGCAGGGTTCCAGAGCTATCTCAACGAATTGCGCCAGCAGGCCGAAGCGCAGGGGCGCAGTCGCGCGGCGATCGACGCGGTGTTTGCCGGGCTTACGCTCAATCCAAGAGTTATCGAGCTCGACCGGGGGCAACCGGGATCGAACCCGAATGCGCCCATCCCCGATTTCGAGCCCTATCGTCGCTCTCATGTCGACACGCAGCGGATCGCGCGCGGGCGGCAGGTCTATCAGGCGCAGCGCGGTCGGCTTGCGGCGATCGAGCGAGAGACCGGCGTGCCCGAATCGATCATGGTCGCGATCTGGGGCCACGAAACCAACTATGGCGCGGTGACCGGCAATTTCGATCTGCCGCGCGCGCTGGCGACGCTTGCCTATGAAGGGCGCAGACGCAGTCTCTTCAGTGGCGAGTTTCTGGCAACCGTCGAGATGGTCGATCGCGGAGTACCGCGCGAACGCCTGAAGGGAAGCTGGGCAGGGGCGACCGGCAATCCGCAATTCCTGCCCTCGGTTTATCTCCGGCTGGCGCGCGACGGCGATGGCGACGGCCGCGCCGATATCTGGACGAGCGACGCCGATACGCTTGCGTCGATCGGCAATTATCTGGCGAATGCCGGCTGGCGGCCCGGCCAGCCCTGGGGATTTGCGGTCAGCGTGCCTGCCACCTTCGATCGCAGCGATTTGAAGACCCGTACCCTGTCGCCGCGTTGCGCGCGTGTGTTCGACCGGCACAGCCGCTGGCGCACGATGGCCGAATGGCGCGCGATGGGTATTGCGCCGCAAAGCGCTGCCTGGCCGGATGATCGGATGCTGGCGACGCTGATCGAGCCCGACGGGCCGGGCAAGACCGGCTATCTGCTCACCGGCAATTACCGCGTCATCCTCGATTATAACTGCTCCAATTTCTATGCTCTCTCCGTCGGCCTGCTTGCCGACGCGGTGATCAAATGAGCGTTCTGCTCACCCTGCTCGCATTGTTCGGCCAGGAGGCAGCGCCTGCCGATTTGCCGGCCGGGGTGGGGCCCCGCGCGACCAGTCAGTCCTTCGGCGCTGCCCGTTACGATGCGGTCGGCTATGCCAGCTGGTATGGCGAGGAAGTGAAGGGCAAGACCGCCTCGGGCCAGATCTTCGATCCCAAAGCGATCACTGCGGCCCACAAGACGCTTCCCATGGGCTCGTTCGTCGAAGTGACTGCGCTCGATACCGGCCGCACCATCCTGGTCGTGATTACCGATCGCGGGCCGCATGTGCCGGGGCGGATCATCGATTTGTCGCGCGGCGCCGCTGAGTTGCTGGGCATCACCAAGCAGGCCGTGGCGGCGGTACGGGTACGGCTGGCCGAGCCCCCGGCGGCCGACCAGATCGCCCTGCGCAACGGCCGCGCCGCATCGCCGCGGCTCGACGCGACACCCCAGCTCGTCGCCGCGCTGCGCAAACAGCTGCCGGTGCCGAAGGAGGCCCCGCCGCCAGCACCTCCACCGCCATCCACGCCAGCGCCGGTAGCTCCGGCGCAATCGGCATCGACCGTGACGCCGCATCGCGAACCGAGAAAACCGCAACCGGCCAAGCCCGCGCCCACGTCGACCTCAACGCCAGTACGCGCATTGTTCGTGCAGGTCGGGACCTTTTCGAGCATGCCGCGCGCCAAGGCCCTTGCCACCAGTCTTCGCGGATCGGTACGGCCGAGCGGGGCACTTTTCCGGGTTCGACTTGGGCCTTTTGCCAACCGTGCCGCTGCCGGCTCCGCGCGCGACGATGTGGCTCGACGCGGTTATGGCGACGCCCGAATCGTTCAAGAATGACGCCTGACAGATTGGAACCGCTCGACTCATGAAAAAATCCGTTCTCGCCCTTTTGCTTGCAAGCCTCGCCGTGCCGACCAGTGCTGCGGCGCCACCGTTCGACACGCCGGCGCCGGTCGCGTTCATGCAGGATCTGTCGACGGGCGCGATCCTGTTCGCGCGCGACGCCGACCGGCGCATGCCGCCCGCATCGATGGCGAAAATGATGACGGTCTATGTCGCGTTCGAGATGATCAAGCACGGCGACCTCAAGCTGGACCAGAAGATCACTGTCCGCCCCGAGACCTGGAAGAAGTGGCATGGCCCTGCCGCCGGGTCCACGATGTTCCTGTCGCCGAATGAACAGGTGAGCGTGGCCGACCTGCTCTATGGCATCATCACCTTGTCGGGTAACGATGCGTGTGTCGTGTTGGCGGAAGGCGCATCCGGCACCGAAGAGGCTTTTGTCGCCCAGATGAACGCGACGGCGCGGCGCTTGTCGCTCACGAACAGTCATTTCGGCAATACCAATGGATGGCCCGACGGCGGGGTCACCTATGTTACCGCACGAGACCTCGCCAAGCTCGCGGCGGCGACCATCAAGGACTATCCTGTCTTCTACAAGCGCTTTTACTCGCGCCCCGACTTCACCTGGGGAAAAACGCTCGGCGATGGCCAGGCGATCACGCAGGCGAACCGCGACCCGCTGCTTGGCCGTGTCGCCGGGGCCGACGGCTTGAAGACCGGGCATACCGACGAAGCGGGCTATGGTTTTACCGGGTCTGCCGAGCAGGGGGGCCGTCGATTGGTCATGGTCGTGGCCGGTTTGACGAGCTTCAACCAGCGGATCGAAGAATCGGTCCGCTTCATGGAATGGGGCTTCCGCGCTTGGAAGTCGAAGAAGCTCGCCGCCAAGGGCCGCAAGATCGAAACCGCGGAGGTTCAGCTCGGTGCCACCAACAAGGTGGGGCTAGTCGCGCCGAGCGATCTTGCGGTGGCTCTGCCCGGCGGCCCCACGCCCCCGCTGGACATCAAGGTCGTGTATAACGGCCCGATCAAGGCGCCGATCAAGGCCGGGCAGCATATTGCCGATCTGGTGGTGACGTCACCGGGCCTGCCGGTGCAGACGCTGCCCCTGGTCGCCGAAACCGATGTTGCCCCCGCCGGCTTCTTCGGGCGCGCTTGGGCGGGCTTTTGGTCGCTGTTCGGCATGTGATCGAGCCCACCACCGCGCTGCCGGTCGGGCATGAAGGCCCGATCCGGGCGTTTCGTGCGGCGATGGATGGCAGCGCCCTTCATCACGCCTGGCTGTTCACCGGGCCGCAAGGGATCGGCAAGGCGCAGTTTGCGCGGATCGCGGCGCTTCGCCTGCTGGCGGAATCGGCGCGACCCGGTCTGCTGCCGCCAGGCTTCGACGTTCCCGACGACGATCCTGCCCGGCGGTTGATCGATGCTGGATCGCATCCCGATTACCGCGCGATCGTTCGTCTGCCAAAGGATGCGGACAAGCCCGAGGGCGATATCGCGCGCAGCATCAGCATCGCTCAGGTGCGCGGCCTCCAGCCGATGTTCGCGACGAAGCCGAGCATGTCGGCGCGGCGCGTCGTCCTGATCGACTCGGTCGACGATCTTGAGCGACCCGGCGCATCGAATGCACTGCTCAAGAATCTGGAAGAGCCACCGGCGGGGACGATCTTCATCCTCGTCAGCCATGCGCCGGGACGGCTTCTGCCCACCATCCGGTCACGCTGCCGCCTCCTCCGGTTCGATCCGTTGAGCGATGAGAATGTGGCCGCGGTGCTTCGAACCAATCTGCCCGAAGCGAGCACGAGCGAAATTGAAGCACTCGTCCGTGCTGCCAGCGGTTCGCCGGGGCGCGCGCTCGGCTATGCAGGGCTCGACATGGCCAAGCTCGACGCTGCGATGTCGACAATCGCGGAGAGCGGCGACCCGAGCAATGGCGAACGATCGAAAATAGCGCGCGCCTTGTCGCTAAAGGCGGCGCAGCCCCGCTACGAAGCCTTTCTCGATCGGGTGCCCGGTTTCATTGCCGAGCAGGCCGCCGATCGCGCAGGTGAACGGCTGCGCATTGCGCTTGACGCCTATGAGGCGGCGCGGGCGCTGTCGATCAGCGCGCGGGCGCTTTCGCTCGACGCCCAGGCGACGGTGTTCGAAATGGCGGGTCTGGTCGCGCGACTGGCGCCGCCAAGGCTTCAATAAGCGGGCGCAATCGATTAGGGCGCGGGTATGGCCGAGCCTTTCTACATCACCACCGCGATCAATTATCCCAATGGGCGCCCGCATATCGGCCACGCCTACGAAGCGATCGCCGCCGATACGATCGCCCGCTTCCAGCGCCAGGCAGGTCGTGATGTCCGCTTCCAGACCGGCACCGACGAGCACGGCCTCAAAATGGTGCAGGCGGCGCGCGAGCGCGGGGTTGAGACGCGTGATCTGGCAACAGAGATGTCCGGCTATTTCAGGCAAATGGCCGATCATCTTAATATCAGCTATAATCGTTTCATCCGGACCGCCGATCCCGATCACTACGCCGCGAGCCAGGCCATCTGGGAGCGGATGGCGGCGGCGGGGGACCTCTATCTCGATCGCTACGAAGGCTGGTACTCGGTCCGCGACGAAGCCTTTTACGACGAGAAGGAACTGGTGGAGGGGGAAGGGGGCGCCAAACTCTCCCCCCAGGGCACGCCTGTCGAATGGACCGCTGAGGAGACCTGGTTCTTTCGCCTGTCAAAATACCAGCAGCCGTTGCTCGACCATTATACGGCGAACCCGGACTTCATTCGACCGGAGAGCCGTCGCAACGAGATCATGCGGTTCGTCGAAGGCGGTTTGGCCGACCTGTCGGTCTCGCGGACCAGCTTTGACTGGGGCGTGCCGGTGCCGGGGTCGCCGGGGCATGTGATGTATGTGTGGGTCGACGCGCTGACCAATTATCTGACCGGTGTGGGCTATCCCGATCTGGATGGCCCGCTCGGTCGTCACTGGCCCGCCGACCTGCACTTGATCGGCAAGGATATCGTGCGCTTTCACACCGTCTACTGGCCGGCCTTCCTGATGTCAGCGAAGATCGCGCTGCCGAAGTCGGTGTTCGGGCACGGCTTTGTGCTGGCGCGCGACGGTGCGAAGATGGGCAAGTCGGCAGGAAACGCCGCCGATCCGATTGCGCTTGCCGAAACTTACGGCGTCGATGCGCTGCGCTATTTCCTGCTGCGCGACATCAGCTTCGGGCAGGACGGCAGCTATTCGGCCGAGGCGATCGTCACCCGCGCGAACGCCGATCTGGCCAACAGCTTCGGCAATCTCGCGCAGCGTACCCTTAGCCAGATTTACAAGAACTGCGATCGCGCGCTGCCGGCAATCCATGGTCATGATCCGGCCGATGCGGCGCTGTTCGAGGCGATCGACGGGGTGGTTCGGGGCACGATGCCGCGCGCTTATGGCGAGCTTGCCCTGTCGCAGGCGACCGAGGCCTGGATCCAGGCAGTGTTTGCGTGCAACGCCTATATCGACGAGCAGGCTCCTTGGGCGCTCAGGAAAACCGATCCGCAGCGGATGGAGACCGTGCTCGCGACGCTCTATATCTGCATTGCCCAACTGGCAGTGGCGATCGCACCTGTCATTCCGGGCAGCGCCGACCGTTTGCTCGACGCCATGGGGATTGCCCGCGATCTGCGCAGCTATCAGGCAATCGGTTCGCACTGGTATTCGCCCCTCGCCGAGAGCGGATTTCGGCTTGAACAGCCGGTGGCGCTATTCCCCCGGCTCGAACCGCCCGCAGTCGATTGATGTTCGTCGATTCGCATTGCCACCTGAACTACAAGGGCTTGGTCGAGCAGCAGGCCGAGGTGATCGAGCGTGCGCGTGCGGCGGGCGTCTCGACCATGCTCACCATCTCGACCCGCGAGCGTGAATGGGATGAGATCGTCGCGATTGCCGATACGCATGACGACATTTGGGCGAGCATCGGCATTCACCCGCACGAAGCCGACCAGCATGCCCATGTCACCGCCGAGTTGTTGATCGACCGCGCCGCGCATCCGCGCGTGATCGGCATCGGCGAAACCGGGCTCGATTATTATTACGATCATAGCGATCGCGCGAGGCAAGCCGCCAATTTCCGTGCGCATATCGCGGCCTCGCGAGCGACAGGTTTGCCGCTGATCGTCCATACCCGCGACGCAGAAGACGATACCGCCGCGATCATCGCCGACGAAATGGGGAAGGGGGCCTTCCCCTGCCTCATCCACTGCTTCACCGCGAGTGGGCGCTTTGCCGACCGGGTGCTCGCACTCGGCTGCTACATCTCCATTTCCGGCATCGTGACGTTCAAGAATGCACGGGAATTGCAGGAAACGGCGGCGCGGATCCCCGGTGACCGACTGCTGATCGAAACCGACGCGCCATTCCTTGCCCCGGTGCCGCATCGCGGCAAGACCGGCGAGCCAGCGTTCGTTGTCGATACCGCCCGTTTTCTCGCCAATCTGCGCGGCGTCGATGTCGAGGCGCTGGCCGACGTTACCGCCGCAAACTTCTTTGCGCTGTTCGGCAAGGCGCGGGAATCGACCGGCCGATGAAGGTACGGATACTGGGGTCGGGCACGTCGTCGGGTGTGCCGCGGATCGGCGGCGATTGGGGAGAATGCGATCCGCTCGAGCCGCGCAATCGGCGCACACGGGCGTCAATCATCGTCGAGACTGCGACCACCCGTATTCTGGTCGATACCAGTCCGGACTTGCGCGAACAGCTGCTGGCCGCCCGCGTGAACGACATCGATGCGGTGATCTGGACGCATGATCATGCCGATCACTGCCACGGTATCGACGATCTCCGGCAGCTCTACCATGCTCGCGGCCGGCCGATTCGCGGCCTGGCGAGGCCGTCGACAGTCGAGGCGCTCACCACGCGATTTTCTTATGTGTTCGAAGGGCGCGGCGCCTATCCTCCGATCGCGTCGATCGAGCCTTTGCCCGATCAGATCACGATCGGGGACATCGTCGTCGCGGCGACCGACCAGCCCCATGGCGACATTCTGAGCGCCGGGCTTCGATTCACCGCTGGAGCCCGCAGCATCGGCTACGCAACCGATTTTCACGCGCTGACGCCAGCCATGCGCGCTCTGTACGCCGGGCTCGACCTTTGGATCGTCGATGCGCTGCGACGGCGGCCGCACCCGTCGCATCCGACCTTGGAGCAGGCGCTCGGCTGGATCGGCGAATTGGCGCCGGGTCGCGCGGCGCTCATTCACATGGACCAGTCGATGGATTACGCGAGCTTGTGTCTTGAACTGCCTCAGGGTGTCGAACCGGGTTATGACGGGCTGGAGTTTGCGCTTTGACCGGGGATAATCAGATGAGCGCGCTCTGGTATCTGCTGGTGCTGATCCTGCCGCTCTCAGCGCTGTTTGCGCGCCGCATTCCGATTGGCCAGGTCGCCCGCATGGCCCTGATGTGGGTCGGCATCTTTGCCGCCGGATTGATCCTAGCGACGCTGTGGACCCGCAACCGCGCCTATGTTGACGGCTTCCTTGCCGATGCGGGTCTGACCGCCAATGTCGTGACCGGCACGACCGTTTCGATCCCGCGCGGCCCCGACGGCCATTTCCGTGCCGATGTCAGCATCAACGGCGTGACCAGGCGCATGTTGATCGACACTGGCGCGACCCAAACGAGCATCACGCGAGAAACCGCCCGGGAAGCTGGCATCGTCGTTTCGCAAGGCATTGGGGTTGCTGTCGAGACAGCCAACGGCGTCGTCATCGACCAGCGGGCGACGATCGCGAAGCTAGACCTCGCAACGATCCACGCGCGCGACTTGCCGGTGCTAGTCGGTGACAATCTCGGCGATGATCTGCTTGGAATCGACTTCCTTAACCACCTGAAGGGCTGGCGCGCGGAGGGGAACAGGCTGGTTCTCGAACCCCATACCCGCTGAAGTATATTTTACATAATGTATATTATCGGACTTGAACATCGGCGAGAGGGAAGAGATGGTTGATCGGCTGGTAACCATTATGTCTCGCCTCCGCGACCCCGCCACCGGTTGCGAGTGGGACACGCAGCAGAGCTTTCAGACGATCGCGCCCTATACGATCGAGGAAGCCTATGAAGTAGCCGACGCGATCGATCGCAACGACATGGCCGATCTCAAGGATGAGCTCGGCGACTTGCTGCTCCAGGTCGTCTTTCACGCAAGGATGGCCGAGGAAGCCGGCCATTTCGACCTTACCGACGTCGTCACCGCGATCTGCGACAAGATGGAGCGTCGCCACCCGCACATTTTTGGCGACGGCAGTGACGGCCCTCACCTCTGGGAACAAATCAAGGCCAAGGAGCGCGATGCGAAGGGCGCGGCAAGCGCGCTCGACGGTGTCGCGCTCGGTCTCCCTGCCCTGATGCGGGCCGAAAAGCTGCAGAAGCGCGCCGGCCGGGTCGGGTTCGATTGGCCCGACGCGTATGGTCCGCGCGCGAAGATCGACGAGGAGATTGCCGAGGTCGAAGCGGCGATGACCCACGACGAGCGCGAGGAGGAAATCGGTGACCTGCTGTTTGCGGTCGTCAACTGGGCCAGGAAGCTAGACGTCGATCCCGAGGCCGCGGTACGTGTCGCGAACGCAAAGTTCGAGCGACGTTTTCGAAGCATGGAAGATGCCTCGGGTGCCAAACTTTCTTCGATGAGCCTCGACGATCAGGAGGCACTTTGGCAGGCGGTCAAGCACAACGAGCGCAAATGACCTACAAGGAAGTTGTCGATCACGCGTTAAAGACGCTCTCTGAAAGGATTTGCGCCAGAACCGACGACGTCCGCGTCATTCGAATTGATATCTCCTATGCGACTGCGATCGGCTCCACCGGCCTCGAGACCTTTCTGCCCGTTGCGCTATTGCCGTCGTACCAACTCGCACAGCCGGGCGCTGTCCAGGAAGACGCATTGTCAGCCATGCTCACCCAGACAATCGATGCATGGATCGATAATAACGCGCCGGACGCCGGTGGATTCCGGTTTGAGTTCCAATGGTGGGATGCCGACAACCGGCTCAGCGGCGTATTGATTTATCCCTGAGCCTGTGCCGTGAACTCAAGAAGCGCGAACGCCAAAACGCTCCCAGTCGCGCTCGCTCAACCGCACTTCGTAGACTGCAGCCTCGCCATCGACCCAGTGATCCATCACCTCGCCATGCTGATGAAGCCAGGCCGCACCCGCACCGTCTCCGGCATCGAGCTTTACCCGGTAGCGACGATGCCCGTCGGTTAGCCGCGACGCAATGACCGGTAGCATCCTTTCCACCCCCTCCCCGGTCAGCGCGGAAATGGTGATTACGTCGTCGCGCTTGGCAGCCTCAAACGCGATATCCTCGCGCCTGTCGCTGTCGAGCAAATCGAGTTTGTTCCAGGCCTCGAAACGCGGCGTCGTCTCGGCGACGCCGATTTCGGCCAGAACGGCTTCGACATCGGCCCGCTGCGCCTCGGTATCCGGATGGGCGATATCGCGGACATGGACGAGCAGATCGGCCGACACAACCTCCTCCAGCGTCGCCTTGAACGCGGCAACAAGCTGCGTCGGCAAGTCTGAGACGAAGCCCACCGTGTCCGACAGGATCGCCTTGTCGATGCCCGGCAACGAGATTTGCCGCAGAGTCGGGTCAAGCGTCGCGAACAGCAGATCCTCGGCCATCACCTGCGCGCCGGTAAGCCGATTAAATAGCGTCGATTTGCCGGCATTGGTATAGCCGACGAGCGCGATCACCGGCCATGGCGCCCGTTGGCGGCGGTCACGATGCAGGCCGCGTGTCCGGCTCACCTGATCGAGTTCGCGGCGCAGGCGTGCCATCCGGTCGCGGATCAATCGACGATCGGCCTCGATCTGCGTTTCACCCGGACCGCCCAGAAACCCGAAGCCGCCACGCTGGCGCTCGAGATGGGTCCAGCTCCGCACCAGCCGCCCGGCCTGATAATCGAGATGGGCAAGTTCGACTTGCAGCCGCCCCTCGGCCGTCGCGGCGCGTTCGCCGAAGATCTCGAGAATCAATCCGGTGCGGTCGATGACCTTGGTGTCCAGCGCGGTCTCTAAATTGCGCTGCTGCACGGGCGTGAGCGCTGCGTCGAAGATGACGAGGCTCGCATCCTCCATCCGCGCCATCGCGGCAATCTGTTCGATCTGGCCCTGCCCGATCAGCGTCGCCGGCTTTGGCGTGCGGAGCCGCACCGCGAGCCGATCGGCAACGAACAGGCCGATCGCCTCGGCAAGACCCGCCGTCTCGGCAAGGCGCGCATCGGCATCACGGCTGGCGCCACCCTGGTCGGGCAAAACCACCAGCGCGCGACCGCCGCGGGCGAATTCACCTTTGTCGCGCTCGAACCCCGTGCTCAATCGCCTGCCTCGGTCGATTCCTCGGCAAGGTTCAGCGGATGGGCCGGTTGCACCGTGGAGACGGCGTGCTTGTAGACCAGCTGGGCCATGCCATCGCGCTGGAGCAACATGCAGAACAGGTCAAAGGCGGTGATATAGCCCTGCAGCATCACGCCATTGACCAGAAACATGGTCACCGGCTCACCCGATTTGCGAACCGCATTGAGAAAGATTTCCTGCAGCAGCGGCGCCTTTTTCTGCGCTTCCCCGATCGTATCGAGAATGGTCTCGATATCGACCGCGCCGGCCGGCATGATGGTCGAGATCGCATGCTTGTAGATCAGCTGCGACTGGCCGTCGCGGCGCAGCAGCACCGAAAAATTGTCGAACCAGGTGACGATGCCCTGCAGCTTGACGCCCTTGACCAGGAACATCGTCACCGGCGTTTTGGAGCGCCGCAGCGCATTCAGGAACAGATCTTGGAGGGAAGCGTGCTTGTCGGCCATCATGTCGTCCCTGTTTTTGGCGGGACTTGCCCCGCAATGCGCCGCTTGGCGGCGTCGGATAGGGGCAATGTAGGAAGCGCAATGGCTTGCGTCCATATCCCGGTGCCGTCGAACGCGCGCCCTCAGTCGTCGCTGCGCGTTTCGGTAATGCCGAGCAGCTTGAGCTTGCGGTGCAACGCCGAGCGTTCCATGCCGATAAAGGTCGCGGTGCGCGAGATGTTGCCCGAAAAGCGTCGAATCTGGACACGCAGATATTCGCGCTCGAAATATTCGCGGGCCTCGCGAAGCGGCGCCCCCATGATCGCGTTGGTAGCCGACCCGATCCCCAGATCGCGCTGATCGCCCAGCACTTCTGCCGGCAGCAGATCGATATCGATCCGCCCGATCCTGTCGCCCGGCGCCAGGATCACGGTCCGCTCGACCACATTGCGAAGCTGACGGACGTTGCCCGGCCACTCATGGCTTTGCAGTGCCACCATGGCTTCGGGTGCGACTTCGGGCGTCGGCACGCGACGCTGTGCGGCGTAATGGGCGACGAAATGCTCGACGAGCGCGGGAATGTCCTCACGCCGCTCCGCAAGGCCGGGAATCGCGACCGGCACGACGTTGAGCCGGTAATAAAGGTCTTCGCGGAACCGCCCGGCGGCTATTTCCTCGGTCAGGTCGCGCGCCGTCGCCGAAACGACGCGCAGGTCGACGCGCACCACGCGCTGCCCGCCGACCCGTGTGAAGCTCTGGTCGGTGAGCACGCGCAGGATCCGCGCCTGAGTCTGAACGGGCATGTCGGCGATCTCGTCCAGAAACAAGGTGCCGCCATGCGCCTGCTCCAGAAGGCCCGGGCGCACGACAATGCCCCCCTCCTCCGCGCCAAAAAGCTCCTCTTCGACCCGCTCGGGCGTCATCCGCGCCGCGCTGACGACGACAAAGGGCGCAACCCCGCGCTGGCTCCAGCCGTGGAGCAGCCTTGCGGCGACTTCCTTGCCGACGCCGGGACCGCCGGTGATCAGCACGCGGCTACCGGTCGCGGCGACCCGCTTGAGGGTTGCGCGCACACCGTTGATCGCCACCGAATTGCCGGTCAGATCGTCCTCGCGCCCCGCCGTCTCGCGAAGGCTCGCCACTTCGCGACGCAGCCTTTCGGTCTCGGTCGCTCGCTCGACGAGCAACAGCAGACGTTCGGCCTCAAATGGCTTTTCGATGAAATCAGCGGCGCCGCGCCGGATCGCGGCGACCGCGGTATCCAGATTGCCATGGCCCGAGATGACGATGACTGGAATTCCCGGATCACGCCGCTTCAACTCGTCGAGCAGGTCGAGCCCGTCGAGACGCGACCCGTGCAGCCAGACGTCGAGCAGAACGAGCGACGGGCGCCGTGCCGCGATTGCCTCCAGCGCCGAGTCACTATCGGCGGCGAGACGCGTTTCATAACCTTCGTCCTGAAGGACGCCGGCAACGAGCTCGCGAATGTCGCGTTCATCGTCGACCACGAGGATGTCGAGGGCCATAATCTGTTACTTCCGAAGACGGGTCAGAACGGGCGCGGGCGCATCGTCCTCGATGGAAACGGAGTCTGCGCCGCCGATCTGGGCTAAAATGGTGGGATCGAAACACATCGTTACTACGGTGCCCCCGCCGGGACGGTCGGCAAAGGCGATCGTGCCGAAATGCTCGTCGACGATCTTCTTGACGATCGCGAGGCCAAGCCCGGTCCCGCGCTCCCGCGTGGTCATATAGGGTTCGACGAGCCGGTCGCGCTCGACCGGGAGCCCGACGCCGTCATCGGCGACGGTAATCGTTACGGGCGCCCCCTCACCGCCGGTGAGCGTCAAGACCACCGTGCCCTGCGATCCTTCCTGCCGCCCCTCAATCGCCTCGACGGCGTTCTTGACGATGTTCGTCAATGCCTGCCCAAGCTGTCGCCGGTCACAGACCAAGGTTGGCGGCGGATCGTCATGCACCAGCTCGAAATTGACCCCTCCATGCGCAACTTCGTGCAGGAACATCACCTGTCGGGCGATATCGAGCACCGATTCTTCTCGAAAAATCGGCTTCGGCATGCGCGCAAAGGACGAGAATTCATCGACCATGCGGCGCAGATCACCCACCTGACGGACGATCGTTTCGGTCAACCGCGCGAAAGTGCCATCGTCCTCGAACAGCTTCTTGCCATAGCGCCGCTGCAGTCGCTCTGCGGCCAACTGAATTGGCGTGAGCGGATTCTTGATCTCGTGCGCGATCCGGCGCGCCACGTCGGACCAAGCGGCTCGGCGCTGGTCGAGCAGTTGCTGCGTGATGTCGTCGAATGTCAGGATCGGCCCCGCATCGGCCTCGGCGATCTTGACGGCAAGCGTCCTTGCCTCGCCCTGAGCCGTTACCTGGATGACCGCTTCGGGATTCCCCTGGTCCAGCAACGCGTCGAGCTCCGGCGCAAGGTCGATGAGCCGCGTCCCGACGGGTGCTGCTTCCCCTGCCCGCAACAGCGCCAGCGCCGACCGGTTGATCAGGCGGATGCGCCGTTCGCGGTCAACCGAGATGACGCCTGCCGAGACGCCGGAAACCACTGCCTCTATCAACGCACGGCGGCTGTCGAGTTGGTCATTGGCGGCAACCAGAGCGTCCGTCTGGACCTGAAGCTGCTCGGTCATGCTGTTGAATGCATTGCCAAGCGTGCCGATCTCGTCCTCGACCTTCGGTGTGGGCACGCGGGCGCTGAGTTCGCCGCCGGCGATGCGGCGGGCGGCGCCGACCAGCGCGTCGATGGGCCTTACCAAGCGGTCGGCGACTTGCAACGCGATCGCGACAGTCACCGCGACGATCAGCAGGGCGACGGCGAACAGGATGATGTTGAACGTCAGCTGGAGCGAGCGCGTGCGCTTCTGCAGCGCCTCATAATCCTTGACCAGCGAGGTGGCGGCAACGTGCTGACGGCTCAGAAATGCAGCAGTCACGCTCGTCCCCGCATAGACGAACACGTCCTTCTTGTTGGGGACCGGCGCGATCAGCCAGACCGTGTCGGTTGTCCGGTTGATGTAGGGCGTGCCGTCGCGCCGGATGACGTTCAGCATCGCCGGCGTCACCCGCTCGGCGAACTGCGCCTCGGTTGGCGGATTGAAGACGTAGAGAACCTGAAGCCCCTTGCCCTGCTCATAGCGGAACAGGATCGATTGCTCTAGATTGCGAAAATAGGTCTCGCGATTGAAAAAAAGCTGAAAGTCTTTGTTATCGGACGGGATTCTGTCGTAATTGCTGTCGATATCCTTGACCATCTGATTGGTTTCGGCGAGCCATCGTTTGATGATCTCCTTCTGACCTTCGTCGACCATGTCCATCGTCGCGTTGAAGGCGTTGCGCGCGCGATCGGAGACCCAGTAATCGACCCCCGCCTCGAACATGATCGAAGCGGCGATCACCGTCAGAAAAATCGGTACGCTGGCAAGGATCGAGAATGTCGCAACGAGCCGGACATGCAGGCGTCCGCGCCCACCCATCGGCGATCGCGCGGCGCGGCGCGTCGCAATCCGCCGACCACCAAGGACCAGCAGCGCGATCCAGGGGAGCAGATTGGCAATCAACATCGCGGCGATCAGCGGCGGCGACAACAGCGTGGGGGTCGCGTTGCCACGGACGATGAGGGCATAGGTGGCAAGCGCAACGCCGACCGCAACCGCCAGGACACCGATCTCGACAAGCGGCGCTAGAGGCCCCTTGCCTCTGTTGTTCGGCGTCACCTCGGCGACCAGCTCACTCATCGTGGCATTCTTACAACATTCATGTTGCCGTCAAAACACAATTTTGGCGAAAGCGACGTCGTTCGCCGCATCCAGCCAGCTTGTGATCGCAACCGATGGCACAAAAAAGGCGTCAGCGACCCGCATCGATGCCGAGATCGTCGAGCCGTTTGCGCAGCGTGTTGCGGTTGATCCCCAACGCCCGCGCGGTTCGCAACTGATTATAGCCATGCCGTGCGAGCAACGTTTCGATCAGCGGGCGTTCGACCTCGGCGATGATCCGGTCGTAGAGTGTGCCATCGTCGAGCGCTTGCGGTACTTCACGCGCCAAGGCCTCAATGCGCGCCCGAACCGCCGCAGCGATACTCGCATCTGCTGGCAGTGCCGCCCCCGGCGCCGCGTTGCCGATCATTGCTGCGACTTCGGCACCGCGCACCTGCTCGTCACGGCTGAGCGCCGCGATACGCCGCATTACATTTTCCAGTTCGCGAACATTGCCCGGCCAGTCATGCGCCTCGAGCGCTGCAATCGCGCTGTCGTCCAGGGTCTTGCGTGGAAGGCCAGCCTCGACCGCGCGATCGAGGAAATGGCGCGATAGCAGCGCGATGTCCTGACGCCTCGCCCGCAGCGCGGGAAGAGCGATCGGGACGACGTTCAGGCGGTAGAACAGGTCTTCGCGGAACTTCGCCGCAGCCACCAGCTGAGCCAGATCGCGATTGGTGGCCGCGACGATACGGACATCGGCGCGGATGGCACGCGCACCGCCTACGGTCGTGAATTCACCGGACTGAAGGACCCGGAGCAACCGGGTCTGCGCGTCCATCGGCATGTCGCCAATTTCATCAAGGAACAGCGTTCCCCCCGCTGCCTGCTCGAATCTTCCGGCCGTGCGCGCGACGGCGCCGGTAAAGGCACCGCGTTCATAACCGAACAGTTCAGCCTCGATCAGTTCACGCGGGATCGCGGCCATGTTGATCGCGACAAATGGCGCATGGCGGCGTGGTCCAAGATCGTGGATCGCATGCGCGACCAATTCCTTGCCGGTACCCGATTCGCCGGTGACCAGAACCGTCAGGTCGTTGGCGACCACACGGGCGATGACCCGGTAAACGTCCTGCATCGCGGGGGAGCGGCCGATCAGCGGCAGGCCGCCGTCGAGCGTTTCGTCCGACGCCAGCGCCATGCCCTGCCCCCGTGCCAGCGCTCCCTTCACCGCGCGGGTCAGCGCGTCGAGATCGAACGGCTTCGGAAGATAATCATAGGCGCCCGCCTCATTCGCCTGGATCGCGGTCGAAAGCGTATTGAGCGCAGAAAGAATGATGACGGGCAAGCCGGGATAGGCAGCGAGCAGTTCACGGACCCGATCGATCCCGTTGCCGTCGGGCAAGACGACATCGGTAACGAGCACGTCGGGCACCCCTACCCTCAGCGCTGCGTCAAGCTCGGCCAGGCTCGCGGCTTTCTGCACCTCGAACCCCTCCCGCCGAAGCGCCTGGGCGACGACCGTGCGGATTGCGGCATCGTCATCCACGACGAGAATTCGCGACGTCATGACAGCGCCCTTGGTAGAAGAATGCGGAATACCGTCACTTCGGGGGCACCCTCGCGCGCATATTGAGCGATGCCGCCCATATCGCGGACCAGCTTGTCGACCAGCGCGAGGCCCAGCCCCTGGCCGTCGGGTTTGCTCGATACGAACGGATCGAAAAGATGATCGGCGATGTCAGCCGGCGCGCCGGGGCCGTTGTCGATGACGGCGAGCTCGATCGGAAGCGGGCGCCGCGGCTGCCCGCCTGCAGCGCTCACCGCCATGCCATGGCGATACGCCGTGGTAAGGGTGATGCGCCGATCAGCCTGCTTGGCGGTCGCCTCTGCCGCATTCTTGATAAGGTTGAGCAGCACCTGCAGCAAGGCATCGCGATTGGCATGGACGTGCGGCAGCGAGGGGTCGAACCGTTCCTCGATCGTGATGCCGCGCGCAAATCCGGCGAGCGCGACGCGGCGGGCATGGTCGAGCAGCGGATAGATGTTGAGCGGCTCCAGCTCGCGCGGGCGGGTGTCGGTGAAATCCTGCATCCCGTCGATCAGGGCGGCGATGCGATCGACCTCGGCGATGATGAGATCGGGCAGATCAGCCTCATCGCCCGTCACCGCGCTCCCGAGCAGTTGCGCCGCGCCGCGAATGCCCGACAGCGGGTTCTTGATCTCGTGCGCGAGCATTGCCGCCGCACCGACTGCGGCCCGCGCTGCGCCCCGGTCTGGCTGACCCATGCGGCGCGACGCTGCCGCCTCATGCAGTGAGACGACACGCCATCCAGGATGCTCGGGCAGCGGCACTTCGCTGAAATCGACACGAACCCGTCCGCCTCGCCGCGTGTCGACACGGGTATCGAAAGCGGCAAATCCCAGGCCTTCGCGACGCGCAAGGTAATCGTCGGGAAGCTTCATGATCGCCCCGAGCCGGTGGCCGAGCATCGATCGTTCGGATGTATTCAGCAGCCGCTCCGCCTCACTGTTGGCATAGGCGATTTGATCGTCCGGGGCGATCAAGATCACGGCCATGGGCAGTGCGGCGATCAGTTCGGCGAAGGGCGGCGGCGGACCGACGCTCACGCCGCCTGTCGCGAGCGCCATGGCGCGTAGAATTCGGCGAGCATCGCCAGCACGACCTTCGGGTCCGCCTGCTGATTGACGCGATTGCGGAACTCCGCCGAGCCGTGGAGCCCGCGCGTGTACCAGCCGATATGCTTCCGGGCGAGGTTGACGCCGGTTTCCGTGCCATAAAGTGCGAGCATGGCATGATAATGCTCGACGATCAGATGATATTGCTCCTCAATGCTCGGATCGGGGGCCCGGCGGCCGCTGCGGAACCACTCAATCACCTGACCGAGCAGCCAGGGCTTTCCATAGGCGCCGCGCCCGATCATCACGCCATCGGCGCCCGATTCAGCCAGCGCGGTCTCCGCATCCTCGATCGAGCAGATATCGCCGTTTGCAATCACCGGGATCGAGACGGCGTCCTTCACCCGGCGGATGTACGCCCAATCCGCCGAACCCTTGTACATCTGGTTGCGCGTCCGCCCGTGCACGGTAATCATCTTGGCACCGAGATCTTCGGCGATCCGCGCAAGTTCGGGCGCGTTCAGGCTCGCATGATCCCAGCCCATCCGCATCTTGACCGTCACCGGCACGTCGACCGCCTTGACCGTCGCGGCGATGATCGCGGTGGCGTTGGGCAGGTCGCGCATCAACGCGGAACCCGCATCGCCATTGACGATCTTCTTCACCGGGCAGCCCATGTTGATGTCAATGATCGCGGCGCCACGATCGGCGTTGAGCTTGGCAGCTTCGGCCATTTCACGGGGCGAACAGCCGGCAAGCTGCATCGACACCGGTTCCTCGCTCGCGTCCCAGGCCGCTTTCTGAAGCGACTGGCGGGTTTCGCGGATCGCGGCCTGGCTCGCGATCATCTCGGTGACATTGAGCCCGGAGCCGAACCGCCGCACGATCGTGCGGAACGGCATATCGGTGACGCCGGTCATCGGCGCCAGAATGACGGGGTCGTCGATCCGCACCGGACCGACCTGGATGGGTGCGAGCTTTGTCATGATCTGCCTGAAATTTAGGCAGCGCATACGCGATTTGCGTCCGTCCGGCAAGCACCCGGCCGGGACTGGCGGGCTTGTCCACCGTGCGCTAGGCGGGCGCAATGGAACCAAGACGGATCGTGGGATTGATCGTCGCCGCCGGCAGCGGCACGCGGATCGGCGGCAGCATCCCCAAGCAATTTGCGCTCCTCGCCGGCAAACCGATGATTTGTCACAGCGTTGAGGCGTTTCGCTCGCACCCAGCGATAACCGATATCGTCGTCGTGACCGGCGCCGGGCAAGAGGCGATGCTGGCCGAGGCCGTCGGCCCGGTTCGCGCAGTTACCGGCGGTGCGACCCGCCGCGAGTCGGTACGTGCAGGCCTGGAGGCGATCGATGCGACGGGCGGCGCCGATCTGGTGCTGATCCACGACGCTGCGCGCCCGTTCCTGACACACCATGTGATCGATAGGCTCATCAACGCGCTCGACACCGATCCAGGGGCAATCCCGACCCTGCCGGTTGCGGATACGCTGGCGCGCGGCGCTGAAATGCTGGGCGAAACCGTGTCGCGCGAGGGCCTGTGGCGTGTTCAGACGCCGCAGGCATTCCATTTCGATGCGGTTCTGGATGCGCATCGCAGCTGGCCGGCGGAAGAAGAGGCTACCGACGACGCCCAGATGCTCCGCCGTTTCGGACTCGGCGTCGCCATGGTAGAAGGCGACATCATGCTCGACAAAGTCACCTACCCTGCCGACATCGCCGCTGCAGAGGCGCGCCATGCATCGACGCTCGTCAGCCGCAGCGCAACGGGCTTCGATGTCCACCGGCTGGAGGCCGGCGAGGAATTGTGGCTCGGCGGTGTGCTGATCCCGCATGACAAGGGCCTGTCGGGGCACAGCGATGCCGATGTCGCACTGCATGCGATCACCGATGCGCTGCTGGGCTGCACCGGCGAAGGCGATATCGGCACTCATTTCCCGCCGAGCGATCCGCAGTGGAAAGGCGCCGCTTCGTACAAATTCCTCCAGCACGCAGCATCCATCATCGGGAACAGGGGTGGAGTAATTGATTTCGTCGACCTGACGCTGATCTGCGAGGCGCCGAAAATCGGCCCCCACCGCGCCGCCATCCGCCACCGGGTCGCCGAGCTGCTCGCGATCGGCGAGGATCAGGTGAGCATCAAAGCGACCACGACCGAGCGATTGGGCTTCACCGGGCGCGGCGAAGGCATCGCCGCACAGGCCTGTGCCACCGTTCGCTTGCCGGTCGGAGTGCGGGCATGAGCTGGCGCGGCCCGTTCGCCGCCTGCGCGCTCGCTTTGGGGGCCACGGCGAGCAGCGCACAGAATTTCTCCGCGCAGCTCCAGCTGCCATGCGTCACGGCGCCCGAGGCGGAAGCACTTGTAACGGCCATCCTGCCCGAAACGATCGAGCAGCTGGCGGCGACCTGCGCGCCGCAATTGCCGTCGGGCGCCCTGCTGCGCGACGCGTCGCCACGCTTCTTTGCCCGTTATCGCAGCGAAGCCGATGCGACCTGGCCGAGCGCACAACGCGCGGTTTCGCGCGTCATCGGCGCCGACGCGAGCGGGCTGCTGGGCAGCAATGCCGCCCGCCCGGTCATCGCGTCACTGCTCGCACCCGTGATCGTCAAGCAGGTCCAACCTGCCGAATGCCCCTCGTACGACCGGATCGTCGCGCTCGCTCAGCCGCTGCCGCCGCGTAATCTGGCGGGCCTACTGGTGTCGGTCTGGCAATTGGCGGATGCGCGGCGCAAGCCGGGAGAGAAGCGCCCTGCCCTCAATGTCTGCGCCCGGGCGTCATGACCGAGGCTGCGTCCATCGAGAGCATCCTGCCATCCGAGCTGGTCGACGCGGCGCGCCGGGTGGTCGAGGCAAATCGCGCGCTCGGTCGCCGGATCGCAACCGCAGAGAGCTGCACGGGCGGTCTGGTGGCGGCGGCGATCACCGAGATCGCCGGATCGTCGGACGTGCTGCAATCGGGCTTTGTCACTTATTCGAACGACGCCAAGATCGGCACGCTGAAGGTCAGCGCCGACATCATTGAAACATTCGGGGCCGTATCGGTCGCGGTCGCCTGGGCGATGGCGCAAGGCGCGCTTGCCGCGAGCGGCGCCGATGTCGCTGTCGCCATCACCGGGATTGCCGGGCCCAGCGGAGGATCGGCGAAGAAGCCGGTCGGCACCGTCGTGTTCGCGCTGGCGGAGCATGGCGCCGATCCCGCGCATGTCGTTGCCGACCTGCGCCATTTCGGTGATCTGGGTCGCGGCGGCGTGCGGCTTCAGGCCGCGCTGTGCGCGCTCGAGCTGCTGCTGCCGGGCGCATCGCTCGACCCCGCATAGAGCTTGGCCGCACGCGTTTCGAACGCGCCGATCATCTTGCGCAGCGCCCGGTCGAACACCTGCCCCGCGATCATTTCGAAAACCCGGTTCTTGAAAGCGAAGTCGACCGCGAAATCGACATGGCAACCGCCGGCGCCGTCGCTGCGAAAACCCCACTCGTTGCGCAGATATTTGAGCGGTCCGTCGAGATAATCGACATGGATCCGGCTCGGTCTATCCTTGGTGACCCGCGATGTGAACGTCTCGCGCAAGGCGCCGAAGCCGACGATCATGTCGGCGACGACCGCTGTTTCGCTTTCCGACCGGATGCGCATCGCGGAGACCCAGGGTAGAAAGTCGGGATAGCGCGCCACATCGGCGACGAGCGCATACATTTGCTCCGGCGTGTAGGGCAGATGACGCGTCTCGCTATGTCGCGGCATTTCAGGCGCGGCCCAGCTTCGCCTCGCGCGCCCGGCGAAGCGCGGCGAAATCGTCGCCCGCATGATAGCTCGAGCGCGTGAGCGGCGAGGCAGCGACCAGCAGAAACCCCTTCGCCCGGGCGATGGCTGCATAGGCGTTGAATGCCGCTGGCGTCACGAAATCGACCACCTTTGCATGGCGCGGCGTCGGCTGAAGATACTGGCCCATCGTCAGAAAATCGATGTCGGCCGAACGCATATCGTCCATCACCTGATGCACTTCCATCCGTTCCTCGCCGAGGCCCATCATCACGCCCGATTTGGTGAAGATCGAGGGATCGTGCCGCTTGACGCTTTCGAGCAGGCGCAGCGATGCGTAATAGCGCGCGCCCGGCCGGATGGTGGGATAGAGCCGCGGCACGGTTTCGAGATTGTGGTTGTAGACATCGGGCCGCGCCTCGACGATCGACTCGACCGCCGCCTGTGCCTTGTTGCGGAAATCAGGCGTCAGGATCTCGATCGTCGTCGTCGGCGTATTCCGGCGCAGCGCCTCGATCACCTTGACGAACTGGCTCGCGCCGCCATCGGGTAAGTCATCACGATCTACCGATGTGATAACGATATGTTCAAGACCAAGTTCGGCGGCGGCGGTTGCGACATGCTCCGGCTCGAGCGGGTCGACCGCGCGCGGCATGCCGGTCTTCACGTTGCAAAAGGCGCAGGCGCGGGTGCAGGTGTCGCCCAGGATCATCACCGTCGCGTGCTTCTTCGTCCAGCACTCGCCGATATTGGGGCAGGCAGCTTCCTCGCACACCGTCGCGAGATTGAGGCGACGCATCAGCGCCCGCGTCTCGCCAAAGCCGGTGGAGGTCGGCGCCTTGACCCTGATCCAGTCGGGCTTGCGCGTGCGGGCGGGCCGGGCAAGCGGAGAGATATCGTTCATGGATCGCAAATAGCGACTGGCGGCCCCCCTTGCCACCCCTTGCGAACCACTGCCCACCGCGCCAAGGGCAACCTTGAAGCCGACGCTGAATTGAACCAGCATCTTGCATCGATCGCAATGCAATGCGAAAGTTGGGAAATGACATACTTCACCGATCTTGTACGCGGATATCAGCGCTTTCGCACCGAAAACTGGTCACGCGAGCGTGCTCGCTGGGCCGATCTGCGGCAATCGCAGTCACCACGGGTGATGGTGATCGCCTGCTCCGACAGCCGCGTCGACCCGTCGATGGTGTTCGACACCTCGCCGGGCGAGATTTTCGTTCTGCGCAACATCGCCAATCTGGTTCCGCCTTTCGAAAACGACGGGTCGCGACATGGCGTGTCCGCCGCGCTCGAATTTGCGGTGACGCAGCTCAAGGTCGCCGAGATCGTGGTGATGGGGCATGGCGCATGCGGCGGCGTGAAGGCGGCGCTGATGCAGGGTTTCGAGGGCAAGGCACCGGGCGAAGGCGGTTTCATCGACCACTGGATCGATCTGCTCGACGAAGCCCGCGAACGCGTTGTGCATCAACACGGCACCGGCGACGCCGCGGTGCACGCCCTTGAGCTTGAAGGAATCCGTACCAGCCTTGCCAATCTGCGGACCTTTCCGTTTGTAGTCGAAGCGGAAAATGCCGGGTTACTGACGCTCCACGGCGCCTATTTCGCGATCGCCGACGGTGTGCTGCACTTGATGGACGATGACGGCACTTTCGCGCCGGCGCAGGTCTGATCCGTTCGGCAAATCCTTCAGGATTTGGCCTTGGTCACCGTCAACTGATAATAGATTCGGACCCACGCCCCGATGATCGGCTTTCCGCCGATCCGGGGTGGGTAGACGCGGAATTGCCACGCCGCCTCGCGAAAGCCGCGCGACAAGCCGGAACCTAGCGGTGATTCTCCCATCGTCCGGCAATTGTCCACGCGGTTGCCGGGAACCGTCTTGCACGCGATCAGCGCCCAGCCGCTTTCCTTGATCGGTGGCAGATAAAAAGCGAGTTCTGCCTTGGTCGGCTCGCGCACCCATTCGGCATTGTAGAGCGGCTCGCCTCCCGGCCCCGCCCCGGGACCATAGGCGGCGGCGCTGTCCTTGCCGGCATTGGGGCCGCCGGCGCCTTGGGTACGGCTGGGAGCGATCCTGCCGATATCCGCCGATGCCAGCGTATCCTTGTCGACCCGCACGAGATCGGGAAACGGATCGGCCTTTGGCGGCGGTGCCGGTTCAGGCGGCGGGACGACCGGCGGCAACGGAGCGGGAGCCTCCACCACAGACTTGGGTTGCGGCTTGCCCCGGGCGGCACGCGAAGGTTCCGGCGCCGGATTGCCGCCGCCTTTTTGAGGCGCCGGGATCAGCTGAAACGACAGCGGATCTCGATCCAGCTTCTCGGGCGCGTCCTGGCGCGCATTGAGCGTCAGCAGAACGACAACCAGCAATCCTTCGACCAGAATTGCGAGCAGCAGCGCGAAGAATCGGCGACGAAACGAAGACTGTTCGCGGCCCGCGCGGGATCGGAAGGACGCTGACAACATCGCCGTTCGCGCGTAGCGGCGAGGCCGCCGGCCGGCAACGACTCCTTTGGGCCGCCCGCCCCCTGAAGCGTGCTTGCGCACCCGGGCCTGGGGCGTTACGCCGCCGCTTTAATGCACGCATCAGATCATAGCCCCGCGGCGCTCCTTCCGGGCCGCGCCGTGTTCCCGCACCACGACCTGACCGGAATCGACGGGCTGCAACCGCACGAGATCAGCTTCCTGCTCGATGAAGCCGAACACTGGGTCGACATTAACCGCCGCCGGGCGAAAAGCGATGATCGGTTGGCCGGCCTGACGGTCATCAACGCTTTTTTCGAGAATTCGACCCGCACGCTGCTGTCGTTCGAAATCGCCGGCAAGCGGCTCGGTGCGGACGTCGTCAACATGCACGCCGCACAGTCGAGCGTAAAGAAGGGCGAAACGCTGATCGATACCGCCATGACGCTGAACGCGATGCGCGCCGACGCGATCGTGATCCGTCATCAAAGTTCGGGTGCCGTGCAGCTGATCGCAGGAAAGGTGGATTGCCCGGTGCTCAATGCCGGTGACGGTCGTCATGAACACCCGACCCAAGCGTTGCTCGACGCGTTGACGATCCGGCGACGGCGCGGATCGATCGCGGGGCAGCGCGTCGTGATTTGCGGCGACCTGATGCACAGCCGGGTCGCCCGGTCGAACATCCTCGCGCTGACCGCACTCGCCGCTGAGGTTCGCGTCGTCGCCCCGACGACGCTGATGCCGGCCGCGATCGACCGCATGGGGGTGACGCCGTTCACCGATTTCGACGCAGCGCTGGAAGGGGCGGATGTCGTGATGATGCTGCGCCTTCAGAACGAGCGGATGGACGGTGCCTTCATTCCGTCGACACGCGAATTTCATGCGCGTTACGGCCTGAACTCCGCACGGCTCGCGCGCGCGAAACCGGACGCGCTGATCATGCATCCCGGGCCGATGAACCGGGGGGTCGAGATTTCGTCGCGCGTGGCCGATCATGAACGGTCGGCAATCACCGAGCAGGTGGAAATGGGCGTTGCGGTCCGCATGGCCTGCCTCGACGTGCTTACCCGGTCCGCACGCGGCGTCGAGGGCTGGGCATGAGCGCGCGCCCGCTTGCTTTCGTCAATGCCCGGCTGGTGACTCCGGAGGGCGAGCATTTCCGCCAGGAGCCGTTCCGGAGCCGTCCCGGAGCCTCCT